>JAFSVB010000097.1 GCA_017450325.1 Bacilli bacterium
AAGCATGGCCATGCCTCCCTATATATTAAGGTAAAGAGCTTATCTCCCAGTAACGGCTCCCATCCTTATATATATGGATATAAGGGAAGGCCGTTGTTCATTATGAATATGGGCGTCTGCTATATAGAGCAGGGGCATTCAAAGGAGAGAGATTATGAACAAGAAAACAATTAAGATAGCAGGATGGGCTTTGGGCTTATCCATGGCGGTTGCTGGGATTGGGGCTGTTACAGGAATGCCTAAAAAACCATCCATTGAAACTCGAGCTGACGGTCCATTTACCTACACCATAGGGTGGGGCGAGGCTTCTTAATGTGCTCCCCAAGTCAAGGACAATTTGAACGAAGTGAATAATTGTCTTTTGTCTTTATATAGGCGCATGTGTACACATGCGCGCGTGCGCGCGCGAGTACGCGCTCGCGAGCGTGGGGCTAAGCCGTTTTCCTCTTCTTCGGGTATTTCTTCGGGGCTACGATCTCCCCCGTTTCCTTGTAATGCGCGTAAGCCTCGACGGGGGTCATTCTCCGAAGGCCCCATATCGGCCTGTCGTTGTTGTAGTAGTCGAACCATTCGTCGATGACCGCGAAGGCCTCCTCGTCGGTCTCGCATGCGGCGATCTTGTCGCCGATCTCGTCTTTCATGTGGCCGAAGAAGGATTCCTGAGGCGCGTTGTCCCAGCAGTTCCCGCGGCGCGACATCGACCTCGCCAGCTCCATCGACCCCACCGTCTCTATGAAGATCTTGGACGTGTAATGGCATCCCTGGTCCGAATGGATGAGGGTATCGGGCGAAAGCTCGTCTCCATGGTCCCGTTTCAGGTCGCCGAGCATCGCGATGACGAAATCGACCTGAAGCGACGTCGAGGCCCGATGCGCCAATGCCTCCTTCGTGCAGGCGTCGATGACCGGCGAGACGTAGATGAAATGGCCTTTGAACGGGATGTAGGTGATGTCGGTGAGCAAGGCCTTCCTTGGCCCAAGGCCCGTGAAGTTCCTCTCGAGGACGTTCTTCGCGTAGTTGTCGGTCTTCATCGCCTTCGCCATCCTTCTGTACGGATTGGCCTTCCTTATGGGGCATCGGAGGCCGTATTTCCTCATCAGGCGCCTGATTTTCTTCGGGTTCATCGGGTGTTTCATGCGTTCCAGGCGCATGCAGATGCCCCTTACGCCCTTGTCGTATCCCTTGTATTCGAACGCTTCCCTGACGAGGGCGAAATCCGCCTCGTCGCGCGCTTCCCTCGCCGCGCGGGTTTGCTCATGGGAAAGCCATCGGTAATAGCCGGACTTGGATACGCCCGCCGCTTCGCAGAGTCTGGAGACGGGCAGCTTGTTGTTGGGGTCCGAGGCCGTTTCCCTTATGACCCCGAATATGACGCTCGGTTTGGATTCCAGCATCTCCCTCACCTTCCCCCATTCGCCTTCTTTGTAATTTTTTTTAGGAATTCCAGCTCCTGCTGCTTGAGCAAAAGCTCCTCGCGCAGGCTTTCGTCGGAGGCGTCCTTCATCTCGATTCCGTCGCAGGAAGGCGCAGATCTTAGACGGGCGAAAGTGCCTTTCCTCTCCAGTTCCTTCTTGAGGTTGGAAGGCAGCCTCTTGGCGATGTCGTACACGTGGTTGATCGGTGGCAGGCCAATGTCCTCGAGCAATATTTTCAAGCACGATTTGCCCTCGAGGACCCTTTTCCAGATCTCCCACTTCCCCTCCTCGGTGAATTGTATCGAGTGGGGCGTCGCGTTCCTGACGTATGGGTTCTTGAGCAGCCTCGCCCGTTCGGTGTTCGTCATGATCCTCGCCATATTCTTTGCCTCCAGATTGTCCACATTATGGGATTTCCACTATCGGATTGTCCACTTTTAGGGATTCACGCTTCCAGGATTGTCCACTTATTGGAATTTAGTGGTACGTAACTGTCCACTTTTCGGGGTTCAGTTTACTGCTATCCGAGGAAGATGATCGTAAATCGATCGTGCCTTGGCACGAGGCTAGAAGCAACATTGGGACGACGACTAGGAGCAAAGGAATGCTTTTTTTCATAAAATTAGATAAGGGAAATCAAGTCTTTTTTTCTCTTTCTTGCGCTTTCTCTTTCTTTGCGTGCCAAAAAGAGGGCATAGCCCTTTGGTGGCGTTTCGCGGTAAACTAGTCTTGCTTAAATTCCTGGCCGGACTTAAGCATCACTAGCAATATGCGGAGGAGCTTCGAAGCCGCCGCGACGATCGCCGCCTCTGCCGAGAGGTGGTTTTCGTTTATGAGCCTCTCCTTGAACGATACGATCGTGTTCTTGGACCTGTTTATCGTCATCGCCCTGACCGCCATGGTCGCGGCCCATCGCAGCCTGGCGTTCCCCTTCTTGCTGATCGACCTGTGCTTGCCGTCGTCAACGCCCGAGCCGTAGATCCGCGGCTCGAAGCCCGCGTATGAGACGATAGCCTTAACATTCCTGAAGCGCGACGGGTCGCCAATCTCCGCTAGGAGCAGCAGCGCGAGTTTGCGTCCGATGCCCGGAATCGAGGTCGCGATCCTGAACGAGTCGCTTCCGACGAACCTGTCGGCCAGGTCGCTTTCTATCCTCGCTTTATCGGCGAGAATCGCCTCGAGGATGGACATCTTGTACCTCAGGTCGTCGACCATAACCGAGCATTCCCATGCGCCGCTTTGGCAGGATTTGGCGTAGGCGATCGCTTTCTCGGCCATCGTCGCGGCCCTTTTCCCGCGTATGCCGTTGGATTCGAGCATCCTCGCCACGGTGGCGATTCTTTTGCCGGCCAGGACGGACGGGTGGAGGTATTCCTTCACGATCGCCCAAGGCCCCTTCGCGTATACGCTGGGGAACGCCCTGTCCCACAAAGGCCAGACCAGATCGAGGGTTTTCCGGAACCTGCACTTAGCGGATTGGGCCTCGCTCGTCCTTTCCCTGAGCATCCTTGATAGGTCCTGGGCGTCCAACGACTTGACGGAGAACGCCTTCCCCATGACCTTGTCCTTCGTGTAGTAGGCCTCGGCTATGACGGAGCAGTCGATCGCGTCGGTCTTGACGCGCTTGTCGTCCGCCTTGCCCACCCTCGACGATAGCAGCGGGGACATCCTCGCCACCTTCACGCCGGCCTCCTCGAGGTAATGGAGGAGGGGCCTTCCGTAGACGCCGGTGTCCTCAATCGCGACGACCGGGTCCGATGAGGCGGCCGCGCCGACGTCCTTGGCCAAGCGGTAGATCTCGGACATCGACTCCAGGTTAGTCGGCAGCTTTTTCGGCTTGCCGGCCGGTTCGCAGTACCCAAGCCAAGGCTGGAACGTGAGGTCCGACTTGGAGACGTCGACGGAGACTACGCCGCCTTTTTTGATAGACATTTCATGTTCTTCCTTTCTGGCATTTGCTGCATCGGCCTCCCGTCATTCGGGACTTCGGGCTACTTTCAGGGAATACGGTGTTCTCCACCACTTAGATAGAAACAGCTTCACAGAGCCGATGCGGGACCCACATTTTTATGACGGGATCGAGTCCCAAAAAAGATTCGGGGTGTTCCGCGTTCCCCAACCGCATGCCTACGTTTGGAAAACCGAGGGTCTAGACCCTCATCGCCGACGCATGATAAGCATACGACTTTGAGGTTTAGAACTCTCGGTATTCACTATATGAAACAAAAAATTGATTTTCTATTTATTGTTCCGTCATCGATTTCTTGCTCGACATTCTCTCCTTACCAATGAATCCCTGAATACTTCTTGAGCCTCAATGTTGCCTTTCCGTTTGTCTCACTGGACGTCTCCCTGATGCACGTCAACAATGACTTCAAATAGTAGAGAAAAGCGCGTAGTCCAAAAAGCAAAGAGAATTGATAGCGGTTACTATGCTCCAAACGCGAGTCTTAACTGACGCCCCTAGTCTAGAGGCATCCACGATTCGAAGCGCATCAATCCATGACCACCCAGGTCTTCGCCGAGGTCTTCCCCTCCACCTTCACTCGCCCATTCTCCTTGAGGACGGAAATCTCTCGGTAAACCGTCCTTTCGGGGATCTCGGTTTTGGCGCAGATTTCAGAAACGGTTACCCGTGGGTCCGCCCTCATGATGGCAAGAATCAGTTCGGCCCGACTGCTTGCAGGAGTGGGACTCTTAGCATTCATCTCATCAGATTCGTAATTCGCGTTATCGATGCGCACGCGGAAGTAAGAAGGGCTAGCCGAATAAAAGACATGGTTCTTCCCGTCTTTGAAAAGCCGATTCGTCTTCTCCGTTATGTTCTCAAGCCCAGAACCCCTCCTATTCATAAGCCTCATCCGCCAGAAAAGATCCGCGATGACGGGGTTTCGTCGCATGGAATCCATCTCGTAATCCACGTGCTCGGGAACC
>JAFSVB010000098.1 GCA_017450325.1 Bacilli bacterium
AGAAAGGCTCCGTCAGCAGGAATGGGAGCGTAGGGTTCACGAAATCACCGATTTGGACTTCTCCGCAGGTTTCGCCAACCCTTATTCGGCCGACCAAGAGTCCTCGAACATTCGAGTCGATTCGCCCGAAGACGGGCTTGTCATATCTTTGGCCAATCTCGGCAAAGTGGACATCGCCTATATCGCAAAGATCTCAGGGCAAACTCCGAAAAGAGTAGTTTCGTGTTTAAAAGGCAGCATCTTCCAAAATCCAGACACCTGGAATGAGTCTGTATTGGAGGGTTGGGAAACATCGGACGAATACCTGTCCGGATGCATCGCGAAGAAGCTCATCTCCGCCAGGGCCGCCAACGAGAAATACTTTGGGTATTTTTCCGACAACATCGTGGCGTTGGAGAAGGCAATGCCAAGAATGTCTTTGGCGAGCGAGATCTATATTTCGTTAGGGTCTCCGTGGATTCCTCCAAAAACGATCGAAGCGTTCTTAAACCATCTTTTTCCTGACGCCTATTTCTCAATGGAGGTTGAGCACGACGAAGCGTTCTCTAGTTGGAAGATACCTCATAGAAGCTGGGCTCACGGGGCATCGTTTGAGAAAACGTGGGGCACTAAAAAGAGAAACGCGCTTTATTTAGTTGAGTCTGCGTTGAATATGAAGACCCCCGAAATCCGTTACGACGAATTGGATTGCATATCCCATCCGGGGGCCAAGAAAGGTGACGTTTGGGTCCAAGCGACGATGGAGGCAGTGGAGAAGCAGCGGCTCTTAATCAAAGAGTTTCGCCGATGGGTGTGGGAGGACAAAGCGAGAAGGGAAGAACTTCAAGCAATTTACCACGAACGTTTCGGATCGATACGGACTCGCAAATACGATGGTACGTTCCTCCCCTTCAAAGGATTATCACCAGAAGTCAGCCTCTATCCTTATCAAAAGGATGCGGTAGCGAGAATCATCTTCTCGAAAAACACTCTTCTCGCCCACGACGTAGGGGCAGGCAAGACATATGTAATGATTGCCGCCGCGATGGAGATGAAACGCATTGGGATATCCCCGAAAAACATGTTCGTCGTGCCGAATAACGTCCTGAAGCAGTGGGAGTCCGTCTTCAAAACGATGTATCCCTACGCGAACCCCTTAGTCATCGGCCCTTCGAACTTCACAAAAGAGAAGCGGGGGGAAGCGATGAAGGAAATGAAAGATGGGGCTTATGATGCCATCATCATCGCCTATAGCTGCTTCAACCAAATTCCGCTTTCCGAGAAGACCCTCATGGGAACGATCGAGGATGAGATATCCAAACTCACCGATTTCCTCGATCAGGGATCGTTCGCTTCGAATGTCGATCGAAGGAGAAAAGCCTTATACAAAGCGAGGCAGGCCCTCTTTGAGGCCGCCGATGAAACGGGAATCCATTTCGACGATTTGGGTATCACCAGGCTTTTTGTCGACGAGGCCCACAATTATAAGAACCTTCCGTTCACGACGAAGATGGGGAACGTTCTAGGCCTAAATCCCGAAGGCTCGAAACTTTGCCAGGCCATGTATGAAAAGGTCCGTTCCGTTCAAAAAGAAGGCGGCGTTGTTTTTGCCACTGGCACGCCGATCACCAATTCGATTGCAGACATCTACACCATGCAAAGATACTTACAGCCTGGCCAATTGGAACTTATGGGCCTTACCGAATTCGACGCATGGGTAGGAAGCTTTGCTTCGGTTAAAAGGGGATTCGAGGTCGACGTGGACACGAATTCCTTTCGAATGGCTTCGAGGTTATCCGAATTCCATAATCTCCCGGAACTGTCGTCGATGATTGCGCTGCTCGCGGATTTCCATACCGTGGATAATCAGGGGTGTCTGCCTGCCTTTGGGGGGCACGATGACGTCGTTGTCCCGCAGTCGCAATCCCTATCCAAATACCTTTCGGAAATCTCAAGAAGGGCGGAGGCGGTTCGCTGCCATCTTGTCAGCAGAGCGCAGGACAACATGCTCAAAATAACCACCGACGGGAGGAAAGCCGCGCTCGATATACGGCTTGTGGACCCAACTTTAGATCCAGGGCTTAGCTGCAAATTAATCCATTGCGCCGATAAAGTCGCAGCGATTTACCGCGAGCATTTCTTTCAGCATGCCGCGCAGCTCATTTTCTGCGACTATTCCGTCCCGTCTTCATCGTGGAACGTCTATGACGAAATGAAGAGACTCCTTATGGATAGAGGCGTGTTCGAGTCCGATATCGCTTTTGTTCATGACGCGACGACGGAAACGAAATAGGATAAGTCTTGTCAAGTAGTCTTTTCTCTTTTTGGGCTTTCTCTTTTGAGGGCATGCCGAAAACGGGGCATAAAATCCCTTTTAAAATCTCTGCGGTTTGCTAAACTATCTCTCGAAGAAAGACCCGCTGCGAA
>JAFSVB010000099.1 GCA_017450325.1 Bacilli bacterium
GCGTTACGCCTTCCTAGAGGAGATCAAGAAGAAATACAAGGACCAAGAGGGCCTTTCCCATATTAGCGCCATCCGTTCTTCCTTGCTTCAAGGCGATGCGAGCGCCTTGTCCTCAACCATCAAGGACACGTTGCTATCCGCGCTAAGCTATTACGATTTCTCCGACGAGAAGAATTACCAGATCATGGTGGGGACGATGCTTGCCCTCGCCTGTGGAGATTGCCGGACTAAGTTTGAGGCTATCGCCGGGACCGGTAGGTGCGACATCATGGTCTATAATCGTCAGCAGGGGCATTTCGGTGCGGCCATCGAGATCAAATACCACGCCAAGCCCATCTCGAGCGCGAGGTTACTCAATAGCGCGGAAAACGCCTTGAAGCAAATCGAGCGAAAGGAATACATCGACGAACTCCAAATCCATTCGGCCGACCCCATCTATGCCTATGGGTTCGCGTTTATGAAAAACAAAGTGGCCATCAAAGCCAAACGAATCAAATAAAGTGCTCTAAACATGTTGGTGGGGTACGGGGGCCTCTAAGCTTTCTGGGGGGACTTTCGACGCCTATCTAAAGTTGCTGGGGGGAGCCTTTTACGCCGAGAAAATCCATCGCGGCGAGCGTCCCTTTGGTAAGATCGCTGATGGCAAAGAACCACCCTATTTTTGGATGGAGGCGGGATTCCAAAGGGACGGAGGCTTGCCACGGCGGAGGAATTGGAGTAAATGGCCGGGCACCGAAAAAAGGGACTGAATCCATCGTTCAATCCCCCCATTTTCTTTAGTGGGATTTGCAAGGGTCCCCCCAAAAAGGTTAGAGCGCCGAATCCATTCAATAAAACGCGTGCTGCCTGAATCTAGGCAGCACGCTTTTCTTCAATCCGAAGAAGCATTACCCGTCTACGCCGGACTATGACTGGTCTGGTTTTGTTACTTATATATTTTGTTATATATTTCAAAATCTATTGCTTTTCCGCTTTGCTTCAAAGTCTACTTCAAAGTCACTTCAAAGTCACTTTGAAGCGATTTCACTCTCGTCAACGGATCGAGACGAAATCCGCATTGGTCTTATAGACCGATGAATTTCCTTTCTTGCCTTCGATGAGGAGGGAGGCATCCAGCAGCGGCTTCAGCACGTTCTTGCGGAAGTAAGAAGAGGATGCCACCCCAAGGAAATCCGCGATTTCCTTCGCGCTGCGGAAACCCGTATAGCAGAACCCCAAGATACGAACGAATTCCGCGTTTTGGGAAGGGAGGGGCTTTGAAAGAACGAGATCCTTATCCGTAACCGTCACGCCGATATCGCTTGTAAGGTCGGGGAGGACGATCACCGATTGGTTGTTATCCGAATAGATATAGGGCTTATGCGCAAGGTCAGCGGAGGCGTATTCCTGGGCGATTTTCTCAAATCCCGTGGACTTCCCTTCCATCGCCTTGCTCATGATGAATAGCCCGCAGATGACTTCATTCCTCCTCTTGGAACGGAAGGAAGTGAGGTCGCGGGTCGGCTGGACACGGCCAAAGCCATACATGCTTCCGGGAGTCGTGACCACCAAGCGATTCGGGAATAGGTCGAAGCTGATTTGAGTGCCATCCAAGGTGTAATCGCGATGGGCAAGCGCGTTTATGATAGTCTCGAACAACGCTCTTTCGGGATAGGCATCGATATCGATGCGCGAATCTCCTTGCTTGATGAAGCCTCGGTTCATCCTCTGGCAAATGGCCTCATGGATGAAACGGTAGCAACGGATGAGGTTGCCGCGGAAAGAAAGGCTTGAGACGATGCGGTCGTCCCCACGAGTGAGGCCTGAGAAAACATTGAGGTCAACCCTTGTAAGCTGTCCCTCATAGTCATCGAGGAATAGGGTTGCTCCCTTTTTGAGGAGATTCTCCTCATCGATTGCCCCGGCGTGGAAGAAGACCTTCAAAGAAGGCTTCTTGCCCCCATTCCTTTCCGTATAAAAGGAGAGATAATCCCCAAATTTGGATTCGTCGAAGGGAATATCGGTTGGGGCTTGGTCGAAATGAGGAACGCCGCCGCTTATGGCAAGGTTCATGAGTTCTTCGCTAGAAGCGGCGTTGGTGAAGCCATCGCGGCGGATAAATACCATGGGCATGCCATCGTATTTCAGGATAACGGGCTTCTTTTCGCTTTCGGCAATGTCGATCCTCAATAGATAAAGCGTTTTCTCCCTGACTTTGTAGGGAATGGTTGAGACAAGGTAAGAAGGAGGATAGGCAAAATGTGTGGCAATGGCCTTAGCGAAGAGCAGCTTCTCCTTATCTATGCCAGCAAGAGAAAAGCCAATCAGCTGATAGGTTTTGTCCTCGACTCCGACGAACAGGGTTCCGCCCGCGCCATTGGCAAAGCCATCGACTGTTTTAAGCCACCCGAGAGGGTTATCACGGTCTAATAATATCTTGCACTCCGAGTGCAGGTCTTCGCCCAAATAATCGGGGATCAATTCATCAAGCGTCATGTCCGATTTCTCCAATCCGATGTCATATTACTTCAAAGTCCAAGATGATAAAGAAAATCCTCATCAGCTGGGGATTATCGCCACCTATAATCGTCAGCAGGGGGCATTTCGGCGCGGCCATCAAGATCAAATACCACGCCAAGCCCATCTCGAGCGCGAGGTTACTCAATAGCGCCGAAAACGCCTTGAAGCAAATCGAGCGAAAGGAATACATCGACGAACTCCAAATCCATTCGGCCGACCCCATCTATGCCTATGGGTTCGCGTTTATGAAAAACAAAGTGGCCATCAAAGCCAAACGAATCAAATAGTTATTTCCGCCTTTATCGCGAGGAAAAAGATTTCCTAGATAGTATGCAGGAATACGATTGTTGTCCACCGCTTCGATGAATCTCGCGCCCGTTGCCTTCTATGATCTATGTTCATCGTTTTCGAAGGTATCTTCAGCGGGACCGAAAGCTTTCCCTTGGCTTTGATCGTCGCGAAATGAGACAAAGCCGTGAACATGCCGGCATTTTTATGGGCAAACCCCAAGAATGTAGAGAAATAAATCCCAAGAATGTAGAAGATGCGATTTCAAAAGGCTTCCTTTATACCCCTATCGCCACCTCCGCTTTCGCTTCCTCGTCCCTTCCGTTACAATGGATTCATCCTATTTCGGGGGGGCAAAGCATATGGGCGAAGCATCGTTGGAGGCAATCTTTTCCAAAATCGACCAGTCGCAGGAGATTTTTCAGTTATACGAGGGTGGATTGCTCCCGCCCAATAACTTTGGGGACGAGTATTTCTTCATCTCCTATAGCCACGAGGACTTCCGCTTCGTCTATAAGGACATCTTTTCCTTGCAGAAGCAGCAGATCCAAGTCTGGTATGACCGCGGCATGACGCCGGGAAGGGACTGGGACGAGACGGCGGAGCACTTCATCGCCAACTTCGCCTGCAAGGGCGTGGTTATCTATCTCGGCAGGAAGTCCTTCGCCTCAAAGGCGGTGATGAAGGAGATCCGCCTCGCGAGTCTTTACCATAAGCCGTTGATCCCCTTCGTGCTAAACCCCAAAGAGCTAAAGGACAACGACATCGCCGAAACCTTCCTTGCCCATATGGCGTTAAGCAAGCAGGACGAAGAATTGCTTCATCGCTGCTTCAACGAGTCCACCTTCTATATCGACGCCTCTAGCCCCATCGAAGCCAAGGTCAATTACATCAACAACCTCCGCGACTGCCGCCCCGTGGTGTCCGTGGTCGAGTTCGACGCGGCGCATCACCGCGACATGGTGCCTAGTATCGGCATCAGCGAAGGCAAGATCGCGGTCAATCTCAATAACCGCCAGCTCCACGAGGTGACCCTAGAAGAAGACATCGCCTTCATCGACAAGGTCGCCTTCGCCAACAGCGACAACATCCACGCCTTGGACCTTCGCCACGTCGTCTCCATCGATGACTACGCCTTTTCTAACTGCGACAAGCTCCTCTCCCTCACTTTAGGGCAGTTGCAATACCTTGGGGTCTCTTGCTTCGAAGGCTGCTCTTCCTTAAAGAAGGTTCAGTTTATCCATAACCCCAACAAGGACAAGGAAGACCTCGATGCCTTGATGAAAGCCTATGACGAAATAAAGATCGAAGGCGACATCACCAACGAAGAGCTCGCCGCGGCCATCAACGAATTATCCATCGAAAACGGGGCGGAGGAATATGAGCTATATGACCAAACCCACTTCCCCGAACGCGAATTCAAAGTCGGTGGGGAAGAGCAAACCGTTCGCTTATTCGATCACTGCAAAAGGCTATTCGCCTACTGCGTCTCCCTTGAACGCTTCGAGGTACCCTTAAACCTCTTCGACCTCATTCCCACGGAATGCTTCCTTGGCTGCCGCGAATTAAAGGAGGTGCGCGCGAGCAACATCTCGCGCATCAACGAAGGCGCGTTCCGCGACTGCGAGTCCCTTCTTGAATTCGACTACCTTGACGCCGAGGTCGATGTCGATGAGGCGATGGCCTACCTGAATCATGAGCTTGACCCCCTATCGTTCCGCAGGTACCTCACCTGCATTGAGAAGGAAGCGTTCTATCACTGCAAGGCGCTGCAGTTTTTCCCCTTCCCACTGACCCTCATCGCCTTAGGGGACTACGCCTTCGCTAAGTCGGGACTCGTCTACGCCTACCTCCCTCCGAACATAAAGGAAATGGGCGAAGGCGTCTTCGAAGGCTGTTTGAACTTAAAGGAAGCCGAACTATATTCCCCTGCGCTAAAAGAGGTGCCCGCGAATACCTTTCGTGCCTGCGGGGCATTAAAAAGGGTGCGCCTAAGCGAATCGACGCGTTCTATTGGGGAAAGCGCCTTCGCGGGGGATTCATCCCTAGAGGCCTTCCCTAAGGGCCTGCACTTGTTAACCCGCATCGAGAAGAACGCCTTCCGTAAATGTAACTTTGAGGAGGTGATCCTCGAAGGCTACCGCATGGAAATCCATTCCGGCGCCTTCGCGAATAACCATAGCCTCAAGCGCCTCGTCTTACCCAAAGACATGGAACGCCTCACCCTGGATAAGGACGCATTCTTCGATTGCCCGAGCCTCAAAGACCTGCTTCTTCCCGAAGGCCTCAGGGTCACGGCGGATTTCGGCGCGTTTAGCCCAAATATCGAAAACGTCTTCTATCCCGGCACCGAAGAGATGTACCGGGTCGACGAATGCATCGACTTCTCCATCGTCGACCATGGCTGCGTCGGCCATTATTATGGAGAACGCCTGGACGAGATCCCCGAGGACCGAGAGGAATTTTTAGAAGAGAACCGGAAGAGGCTTAACGTCGAACTACAGAAGCGTCTCCGCTTCTATTCGCCCTTCCCCATCAAAGATGGCCGTCATTGGCATTATGATGAGGACGGGAACATCGAGATTTACCGGTAGGGTTGATTGAGCATAGGGTTTCCGTTTAGATTGAATTTGCTTCAACAAGTTATTGAAGCGTTATTGAAGTGAAAAAGAGCCTTGCTCTATGAGGTTCGCCTTTTGTTGCACGTTTGCGTTCGTCTGCTTTTGCAGCTGTGAAATACTCTGGCTATTGGTCATCATATCATTCTTCC
>JAFSVB010000100.1 GCA_017450325.1 Bacilli bacterium
ATTGCGACGCGGAGAAGCGGGACATCCTCGTGAATTACCGCGACGACATCATGAAGATCGATGCCCAATACAAAGCCAAGGTCCTTTCCATATTCGATCAGATCCCCTCGTTCCTCTCGATGCACGAGAAGAGGGTGAGGCTTCGCAGCGTTGAATCGGACACGAATTATCCCGAATACGAGGAGACCTTTTTCTGGCTCGCGGATTCCATGATCTGCAATGAGTGCTTCGCCTGCTCGGACCCCAATGTCGGGCTGTCCCTCAACGAATCCCGGGCGGCGGTGAAATGCTATATGGGGGATACCGGGCTTCTTGTCTCCCATGCCTTTGACGAAAACGAGCTGATCGCGGAGGAAGTTTACGCATCCATCCTCTCCGGAAAGCTGTCCGTCAATGAAGGCATGCTTTACGAAAACGCCATCGCCCAAATGCTCGTCGCAAGCGGCCATAAGCTTTATTTCTACACCCATTACAGCGAGGAGAAGAAGCGCAACGACATCGAGATCGACTTCCTCCTTTCCAATGGAAGCAAGACGAAACCCAAGGTTTTCCCCATCGAGGTGAAGTCCTCGAAGAATTACGCGAACGTGTCCTTGACGCGGTTCGTCGATAAATTCAAGGCGAGGATTGGGGGAGCCTTCATCCTGCACCCAAAGAACCTCTTTGTCCGTCCCGACGGGATCATCGCGCTTCCTTGCTACATGGCGTATTTGCTCTAGGAGATAAACGCGATGCCCGGTTTTGATTATCGCTCCTCATTCGATTCTTTGTGCCTTGAGGCAGGGCTTGTCTGCCGCCTATCTTTTGACATGCCCAAGGGTTACGAGGAAGCAAACGGCATGTATGACCCGGAAACAGATACCGTCTTCGTCAACGCCGCATTGCTTAAGGAATGCCCTGATTCCGAGAAGGCCTTCTATCTTTTCCACGAACTTCGGCACGCGGAGCAATACGCCCATCCCGAGCGTTTCCCTCCCGCCATCCGCAAGGCCTTGGATTACGATATCGCCTACGATGGAAATTGCTCGAAAAGGGTCAATGGGCAATGGATTTCATGCCGCCTCGACGGTGGAGAGGATCGCTTCACGAGACTATACCTTTCCCAACCACACGAGATCGACGCGAACCAATTTGCGTACGCCAAAGCAAAAACGCTATTCGGCGGCGTTGAAGCGTTGGAGAGCCTTCGTTCCTTTTGGATTCCGTCCGTTATCGTATCTTCAGAGGAATACGACGCCATCTATTCGGAGATCGATGAAGCGCTCATAGGTTTGAAGGATTGACCCTATTTTTTCGGGAAAAAATCATTTATTTCGGGAAAAAATGATTCCCAAAATCAACAGTTGGCGACCCGCATCGTGCTTCTAAATCATTTACTTATTTAACCTGGTTGACGCGGTAGCGGATTAGTGCAGCTCGCTTAGAATGTGCGCTTGATAGATATCAAACTCATATTATTCCCAGGCGTAATATGCCCATTTTCCCCGTAAATGGGCCATGAAAAGAAAAAGGATGGGTCTTCTCTCCCATCCAAGCGCCCGCTACCAAATTGCATCGAGGTCCGCGGGCATTGTTATTCTGACGTGTTTTTTTCAGATTGCAATAGGGCAAAGCAACTTTTTTGAAAAAAATGCAAAATATTTTTGTAATGGTGGTGGATACGCATTTGATTCCGTAGGCGTGGGAAGTGAATATCTGCTCATGGCCGTTCTTCCCATGTGGTGCAGCCGACCCTATAATCGAGGTATCCGTCCCCTTAATATATTTCATATCTATGAGTGGATATTATTCGAAGCATTCAAGCGAATACATCGCCGCGACAATCGACGCGGACATGTCGAAAACCTACGCCCTTTTCGAGCCGCTTCTAAAGGGGAAGAAGATCCTCGACGTCGGCTTTGGCTCAGGCAGGGACATGCTCTACTTTAGGTCCAAGGGTTACGAGGTCTATGGCATCGACAACGAGCCTTCCTTCGTGGAGCACGCAAAAGCGTTAGGACTCCAAGCATTCCTTGAAGATGTCTTAACGTTCCAGACGCAAGAGCGGTTCGATGGCATCTGGGCCAACGCCAGCCTCCTTCATCTATCGAAGAAGCGGATGGCCGATGCCATCGATCGCCTTAAGGGCTTGCTCAAGAAGGGCGGCGTCTTGTTCGTCTCCCTTAAAGAAGGGGATGAGGAGACCATCGACGAAAAAGGCAGGGCCATGACTTATATTAATAAGGAATACTTAGAGGACCTAGGGTTCCGCATCCTCTCCGTTACGGGCGATGCTCTTGGCAGAGAAGTGCGTTGGATCAATGCTGCGTTTCGCAGAGATCAATAAGCAAGGGCAAAAGGAACGTTTAGAACTGTCTGATTCTCACGTAGGAAAACGCCCATTCCTGCTGATTTCTCAGGGATAGGGGCGAATATAGAAGCGGTTTAGAATCTTCAGCAATTGTAGCGGAGGACGATCTTGTCGACGATGAACTTCTGGTTAGCGTTAAAGTCAGCGAACTCAAACCGGAAGGGATCGACCTTGCCCGTGAGGCCGCCGGTGACGGAATAGATTCGATTGACGGAATCGTAGGATTGGGGGAAGTCTTTGTAACCTGCATCATCACGTACCTTAAGGCGAACCTCGCTTGAGGCGCTTTCATAGACGTCGATGCCTGTTAAGTCCTTAAAGCCGACGACATTCAAAGGATTGGAGGGGTAGTCCGCCTCGGTCTCAAAAAGGCGTTCCTCTTCTTTTGGCGCTTGGACGCCGATGCAAAACCAGGTCAGATATGCTGGGTCATTCATCGTGAGGGTGAATAGATGGCCATTGCCGACTTCGACATTCTGAAAACCGCTTACCTCCAATTGGCAATAAAACCCTGGAGTGGTTAAGGGCATCGCTAAATATTTGTTCTGCATTTCCCCTGTTTTATTCCTATACAGCGAGGTGAAGGGGAGGGAGGTGATGGTCACGGTATGGGCGGTGGAAAGCGGCTCGTCCGCGGTGAGCATGGTATTCGGCATGTTGCCTCCGATTAGAATTTGGCTCGCGAAGATCGTGCTGCCTGCGGTCAGGCCAAGCAGCGCCGCCATGATGATGGGCTTGGATTTCATAGGGACTCCTTATTTGGTAGTAATTGCATATCTACATGCGATACGCGGTACATGATAGGGCGATTGAAGGATTTGTCACGAAATCAATGAAGAGAGATGACATTGTCTTTATATTCGTCCTACCTTTCTTGCGTATGGCTATGAGTATATCGGGGCGCTGCCATGAAAGCGCCACAGATGGGGATGTCTTCTAACTTGAAGGTCAGCCAACATTCCTCGGGTGGGCTCGCTGCTTTTAAGAGGCTTCATCAAGGTCAAGATACCAGGGGTCAGTTCTGTAGACGAATAATAATGATGAAAATATGTAAGTAACCTTTGATTCACCTTGTTATTGGAAAAGGCGAGGAGAATGCATAAAGAGTAGTTTGCGTGGTTAAAATAGGCACATCCCTATGCGAGGATAGGCAAGCGCATTGTCTATAGGGGAGTCAGCGATAGCGGGGGCAAAAGCAATACTCATGTGGCCCTCACCCACTTGTTTTTGAGAACTTTTTAACCCATAATAAGGATGGGCACGGAAGATAACCCTTCCGGGGTCCATCGAAGTGCGGGAGTATTCCCGCTTTCTTTGTCTAAAGAGGAGGTCAAAGCTTGCGAAAAATACACGTTTACGCGGATGAGCTCGGCGATGCCGGGCCTTATAGCGAGCATAGTCCCATCTATTCGCTTAGCCTCCTATTTTTAGACGAGGCCTCCGATCGGAACAAAAACCTCCGAATATTGAAAAGCGCCATCCGGAAATACGGGGGCGACCACTTATCCACTGCGGAAATCTCATCCGCGGGGAGGAACCCTACGAGGGCGTTCTGCGGGAGGATAGGCAAGCTTTGTTCTATGCATTGGTCTCCTACGCCGGCGGAATTGATTTTTCCTTCAAAGTCGCAAGGGTGGTGAAAACCGAATCCACTTCGCCTTTTTCTCTGGAGGGAGAACTCTTAGAAAGGACGGTTAAAATCCTTGCGGACAACGCAGCGCTGCTTTCCAAATATGATGAGGTGATCGTCCATTACGATGCAGGGCAAAAGACCTGCGCTAAGGCATTGAGCGGCGCTTTCCTAAACACACTTAGCAAGGTCACCTTCGCGAAGACAAACCAATGGGAAGACCTCTTCATGCAGGTGGCGGATCTCCTTTGCGTCCTGGACAATTTGGAATATAAACTGGTCCATGGAGGGTTCACGCACAGCGAAGAAAAGTTCCTCGGGAAGAGAAGGAAAATCAAGAAGGAACTGCTCGGCAGGTTCAAGGCGAAAGAGCTTTAACGGAGATTCGACAAAAAACGGCGGCCTTGAGCAAATATCGCACACCGCATCCAAGTTTCCAAGAAGATCAAATTCCGCGATGTCTTCCGAAAAAAGAACGATGGATAGCCATCATCCATCAGTCATGTGCAAATAAAGACTTTAAAGAAATAAAGAACCTATGAAACTAAACACGCTACAAATAAGAAACCATCCCATCCTCGGAGACATATCCCTTGATTTCATGAATCCAAAAACGGGCGAACCGTTTTCCATCGTGGCTTTCGTCGGAGAGAATGGGTGTGGCAAGACGACGCTCCTCAATGAGCTTTTCAACTACTCAAAGTCCGATTTCGTTGTTTCCAAGCAAAGAAGCATTACCTTCGCAGGCGAGAAGGACTTTGATGCCCTCTTTTTGCGCCAAGATACCCTCTACACGGAATCGATGAACGACGTCTACAAGCTTATCACCGGCAGGGAATTACTCACCACGAGAGGGGATGAACCGACAGGAGGCCAAAACATCCTCGGACTGAGGCGAAACGTTCCGGTCAACACACCAAGTCAGGCCGAAGGGATTCTTTCTGCCTTCGACGACGAACGGCTGAAAGAACTATTCGTTTCCGGAAAGCTCGACAAAATCATCCCGGGAGGCGAGGTGTCTCGTTCCATCAACGGGGTTGTGCCCGAACTCGACTTCTCAATGCTGTCATCGGGCCAAATCGAGATCCTGCTAAAACTTAGGATGCTGAAGAACCTCCGGGTCGGGACGGACATGATCCTTTTAGACGAACCGGAGACCTCTCTCCATCCAAGGTGGCAACAAATAGTGGTGGGCGTGATTGCTTCGATGATCAAAGAAAGCGAAGGCGAATCGCCCCAGCTATTCGTGGCAACGCATTCCGAGCGCGTTCTTGAATCCCTTATAGGAAAAGGCGACACCTTGATCGTTCGCTTGTTCAGAAAAGACGGAAAAATCTCCGCAATTCCCATTGATTTGATGGGGTTACTGCTCCCGAAACCAACTTTTGCCGAACTCGATTACGTTATTTTCGGGATGGCATCATATGACTATCACGACCAACTTCTAAGCCGTTTCATGGAAAACAAAGGCGTTTTCGCGATGTCAGATGCCGATAGAGCAATTCGCGAGGACCCACGCTGCATTAAGCCAGACCATCGCAAAACATGGAGATATACCTCTCACGGCAAGGAACAAAACTTCCGTACGTTGCCTTTATACATCCGCAATTATTTCCACCATCCAAGAGAAGGCGCGGAACCTACAGCGGAAGAACTCGACCGTTCTATCAATCTATTAAGGGAATTGGTCAAAGACCCTGATCCCTTAGTATAATCTTCTCGTCAGCAGAGCCTCCTTCGTCCAGCCGGACAGGTGGAGGAGGTATCGCTCATGCGCTTAATTGCCGACGAATGCTCTTCCAAGCATGTAATGGAAGAGATCAAGCAACGCATTAAGGACCGCTATCATAGCCAAGAGAAGTTCGCTAGAACCCTCGGGGCGAGTCGGAAGACCCTGAATCGTATTCTGAATCATGGCACCGACATCGATACGCTGTTCCGCATCTGCCAAATGCTTGAGATTAGGCGGATATCCATCGAGTAGCCTCACGCTGCTTGGGGGTATCCCCTTTTTTTGAAAACAATTTGACGGAAATGCAATTTAATTTGACGTTTGGCCGACAAAAATCTATGACGGACAACACAATACGACGGGAAGGGGCTCCCGAGGGACCGTTCCGGGAACCACAGGATATACAACGTGGCCAGGACCGCCACGCTGACCATGGTCAGGCTCAAGGCGCAGAACGCCGTCACCCGGTACGTCCACAAAAAGAAAAGCGACGGCAAGCTTCCAAACCAAGCCGTCGCGGACGGAGCCGGCAAGCTGATCAGGATCATCTACTCAATGCTCCGGAAAGGCACCGACTTCAAGGCCGAATAGATTATAGCATCAAATCCGATGGCCCAAGCGGCCGTTTTCGTCACGCTCGAACAAACCGCATCGAAAAAGTTAAAAAAGGCTTGAAATCGATTATCCACTTTATGGATACAAAATA
>JAFSVB010000101.1 GCA_017450325.1 Bacilli bacterium
CTAGGCCTAGGGCGATGAAGTTCTTGACGTGGGTCGCCTTCAGGGATTTCTTTCCTTCGAGCACCATGTTCTTGAAGAAGATGTCCTTTAATTGTTCTTCTGAATACCCCTCCATTTCCGTGAAGGCGATATCGAGGTCGATCTTGTAGCTATGGGGCGCATACTCGAAACAGGCGAGAACCCAATCGAGGAAGTCATCGCTTAGGACGGGCAGCTTGGTGACCGCGTTCTTATCGAAGATGTCCGAAGGCTTTTCGAACTCTAGTTTCATCAACGCCTTCTTATTCGCGTGGTCAAGATCGAAAAACTCATCCTCGATGTTCTTATATTGCTTCAATAGTCGTCCCATGCCTATATTCTAGCAAATTCTCTTAGGATGATTCGTTTCGGTCACGGATGCGAATATAAAAGCGATCGTTTGAGGTTCGGAAGGAAAACGGAGCGATAAGGTTCGAGGAAACAAAGACATCATCCATAACGCATTTATAGCGGAAAAGCACGAAAATCCACGCAAAAACCCGTTTATTTTGAAATAAAGTGATTTTCTTTAGCAGCATCGCTTTGCTTTTCAATGGGTTGTTTTCACCTTTGTTATCCACGGTGAAAGACTTTTCCCATAATTGGACATGCCAAACAAATTGTGCGAAAAGTGGTCGAAATAATTGCTAAGCATTATTTCAAAACCGGTGAGGCATGGTAATATCTTGCAGGAGTAAGCAATGTACGCGATCAGTTTTGAGATATCCGCCTTCTTCCTGTCGTTGCTCTGCTTTGTCTATTGCCTTACCGCCAAGCGGAAGCAATATGTCCCTCCCAAGGGTATTTCTCGGCGCGCCTTCGACCAGCACTTCCAGTTCCTGATGATGCTGGTGACGAACATGGTCTCCTCAATCTCTTCCGTCATCGGCGTTTACCTCACCACCATCCAGGCCGACGGCATCACCTTCTGGCAATATTTATTCCATGCGCTTTATTTCATTTTCCATACGACGCTGTCCCTCGCCTTTGGGCTCTATATCATTTCCGTCACCAACAGCAACCCAAAGAATAATAAAGTTCTCCATGTTCTTTTCTTCATCCCCTACGTCATCGCGGAGATTCTGATTTTGACCAACCATTGGACGGGTTGGTGCTTCTATATGGACGCGCAATCCGTTTATCATCGTGGCCCATTGATGTTGCTTCTTTATGGCCTCGCCGCCTTCTACATCGTCGTGGGTTTCGTCACTTTCATCCGCCGCATGAAGGCCATCACGAAGGCCGATAGCATCGCCGTCGGACTTTTCATCATACTCGCGACGCTTGGCATCGTCGTGCAAGCCGTGAAATCGGACTGGCTCGTCGAGCTCTTTGCCGAGGCTTTGGCTTGCCTCGTCATCATGATGGTCCTTGAAGAGAAGGCGGGCCACATCGATCAGATGACGGCTTTGCTCAACCGTTTCGCCTTCTCTGAAAACGTGAAAAGACAGCTTTCGGGCAAGCTTCCCTTCGATCTCGTCATCATCAAAGTGACCGGCATCGGCAGCCTCATCAAGCGGTTCAACGAACGCACAGCGGATGAGTTTTTCCTGCAATTCGCCACTTATTTGTCGGTGACCGCTACGGATGGGACGGTCTATTCTTACCGCCGTGGCGAATTCATGGTCACGTTTGAGAACGTCGGCGAAAGCGCTCCTTCCTTTGCGGAGAAAGTGCTCGAGCGCCTCCGCTCCCAATGGAAACTTAGCGGAGCGGACATCCTGATGGACGGCATAGTCGCGGTCATCAACGCCCCGAAAGACATTCAAAGCTACGACGAAATCGAGGACCTCATGTCTGCTTATGCGAACTATCAGCCAAACGAGAAAGGCTCTTGCCTCATCCCCCATGAGGAAGTTCAGAGCATGATCCTCCTGCGCGAGTACGAGGATACCTTGCGCCATGTCGTCGTCGGCCATCAGCTCTGCGCCTATTTCCAGCCGATTTATTCCCTTAAGGACAAAGCCACCATCTCCGCGGAAGCATTGCTCCGCGTCCCCACCGCCCCCTTCAATAGCCTCTCTCCCGAAATCTATATCCCCATTGCCGAAAAGACCGGCCTCATCCGCGAAATCGGGCTCTTCGTCTTCGAGGAAGTATGCAAGTTCCTTAACGAGGATTCCCTGAAGTCGAGCACGATTTGCTACATCGAGTTGAACCTATCCATCTACCAGTTCCTCAGCCAGAACCTCGTGCAGGACTTTGAGGACATCCGCAAGAAATACGACGTCCCCGCTTCCAAGATCAACTTGGAGGTCACCGAATCGGGTAACGCGCTTGATAAATACGAAGTCCTTAGGGCCCTAGCGGAATTCCGGTCCTTAGGCTACACCCTCTCTTTGGATGACTTCGGCACGGGTTATTCCAATTTCGTGCGCATGGTGCGCTGCAAATTCGACAACATCAAGATCGATAAGTCAATCCTATGGGACCTTGGCAAGGAAGATAACGGGCTTGAAACATTAAGAAGCCTCACTTCTTTCATCAAGCTACAAGGTTCCAATATCGTGCAAGAAGGCGTGGAGAGCAAGGAGCAGCTCGTCCTCGCGGAAACCTGCGACGTCGACTACATTCAGGGCTTCTATTTCGGCAAAGCGATGCCAAAAGACGAGTTCTACCAGTACTTAGAAAACGAAGCCAGAGCGCGCGGTTAATCCGACGTTATCAAAAACACTTTGTTCTACTTGTTTTTTAGCGCTTTATCGCAGGCTAGCCGTCTTCTTTTTGGGTATTGGAAGGATTCGTCGGCTCATCAAACCGCAGGGTATTTAAGCGCGAGGATTCGTCGTAGGTATGGATGATTTTCCCAACCGCCCAGCAGAGCATCTTATAGGAAAGCTCGTCCTCGCAATCGGCGGGATCGAAGTAGTCTCCGACATAGGAGATGACCATGTTCGTGCTCTTGTCTTTGTCGGAATGCTCGATGGTGACATGGATGGACGTCTTCTCCAGAATCGGGCGAAGAATAACCTGCAGCATTTCCTCAAACGCGAGATGGAGGCGGTATTTGGTAAGGCTTGAGAGCATATTCTCCGCGCAATACTGGTCGATGCGGTTGGTGCAGGAGAAGAAGTCGTAATTCTGATTCTCCACATCGATCTGCAGGATCTTCAGGCCACGGATAAAGCGCTTGGTGAGTTCTTTTTGCGGGTTTTCGAAGATCTGCTCGGGAGTGCCATCCTCGTAGACGCCGCCTTCCGCCATGAAGAAAACACGGTTCGCGACGCTGCGGGCGAAGCTCATCTCGTGGGTGACGATCATCATCGTCTTTCCCATCTTCGCGAGCTTCTCGATGACCGACTGCACCTCCCCGACCATCGTGGGGTCCAGGGCGCTTGTGGGCTCATCAAAGAGGATGACTTCGGGGTCCATGGCAAGCGTACGCGCGATGGCCACGCGCTGCTTCTGACCGCCGGAAAGCTGGTCGGGATAGTCTAATCCGCGATCCCCTAAGCCGACGAGGCGGAGGAGTTCCATGCCTTTGTCATAGGCTTCTTGCCTCGTCCGTTTCAGAATATCGATTTGGGCGAGCATGATGTTCTCGATCACGGTGAGGTGGCCGAAAAGGTTGAAGGATTGGAAGACCATGCCCATCTTGCGCCTAGCTTGGGTGACATCGTACTTCGGCGCGGTGATATCGACGCCATTGAAGATAATCTGTCCTCCCGTCGGGGGATCAATCATGTTGATGCAGCGCAAAAGCGTGGACTTGCCAACGCCTGAACCGCCGATGATCGAGATGACATCGCCGTCACGAATAGTGACGTTGACATCAGAAAGAGGGGTCATTTTCGCGTATTTTTTCTCGAGATGGATGAGTTCGATCATTGTAGCTTCACCCCCTTCAAGAGTTTCTTCGATTTCTTACGTCTTGGATTTAGAAGCGCTTCGACGCGGTTGACGAGGAAGATCAAAATCGCGGCCAAAAGGAAATAGAGGATGGCTACGGCGATTAATGGGAAGAACGGTTCGAAGGTACGGCTACGGACGATATCGCCGATCTTCGTCACGTCCTGCACGGCCACATAGCCGACAATAGCGGTCGCCTTGATCAACGCGGTGATCTCGCCTTTATAGGTCGGGAGCATATGTGGAATCGCCTGAGGGAGGACGATGCGGAAGAAGGTTCGGGCATCGCGGTACCCTAAAGCATAGGCCGCCTCGGTTTGCCCCTTATCGACAGTGGCGACGCCAGATTTAAGCATATTGAAGACGCCAGAGCCGAAGATGAGCGTGAAGCCGACGATGGATACGGCCTCGCCTGCGATCGGCACGTTGCCGAAGACGATGTAATAAAGAATCATCAAAAGCACGACCGCGGGCATGCCCTGAATGAGGTAGACGAAGACGCGGGCGATGAGGTTGGCCACTTTGTTGCCTTTGCGGCAGAGCAAGAACACCCCAAAGCCAAGAGCGGTGCCGAAAACGATGGATAGGAAGGTGATCAAAAGGGTCGTGACGATGCCAGAGAGGAAGAGTTTCCACCGCTCCTCGCGGATAAAGGTCTTCTCAAATCCTTCGGCGATGGCCTCAAAGAAGTTTTGGTTATTGCTGCTCGGGTCGCCATTTAGGACGAGAAGCTTGATGCCGCCCGTATAAACAGGATCGGAGAAATTGATTTTCTCTTTGCGTTCTTCGGAGATCGTCCATCCGCCGCATCCGCCGATAGTCTTGCCACTGAGGATGCTCGGGATGATGGCGTCGGTATTGACGTCGATTACGGTAAGGGCATATCCCGCTTCTTGGCAGAATAAGGCGAGGATTTCGATGTCATAGCCGACGTAACGAGTTCCTGAGACTAAACTGAACGGAGGATTCGGGTTGGTGGCGATGCTGACGGTGCCATTCGTTGAAGGAAGCGCCTCGTAATCGAGCATATCCAGTGAATCGAGGCTATCGGATTCGAACCATTTCTTCTGTAGCGCAGCGATGCTGCCGTCGGTTTTCTTCTTCGCGATGAAGGTGCTAATCTCCGAAGCAAGGGCGCCTCCTTCTTCCGTTTTCGCGAAGAGGAATGCGTAATCGAGTTCCGCCAAAGACTCCGAAACCAGCTCGATGTTCGAATACTGGGAGAGAATGCTGTGCCCGACGGGCTCGTCGATGGCCACGGCTTCGATTTTGCCCGTTTGCAAAGCGCCGACGAGGTCGGAGACGGAGTTGAAATACTCGACGGTCGCCCCAGGTAGTCTCTGCTCCACGTATTCGGGATGGTTGCTACCCATGAGGACGCCGATCTTGGCGCTTTTGAGGTCATCGAGCGTCTTGGTTTTCGACTTGGTGGGTTTACGGACGGCTGCGCCGACATAGCCGGTATAGGTAGCGGTGGAAAAAGCGAGGCTTTCCTTGCGTTCCTCTGTCATGAAGAGGTTGGAGAAAATGCAGTCGACCCTACCCTCCTTCGCGGCGGCGACGATATTGTCGAAGCTATAGGTCTTGAATTCGACATTGGCGTTGATGGAATAGGCAAAGCGCGTGGCGAGCTCAACGTCATGACCGACAAGATGGTTGTCGAGCATGAACGAAAAGGGCATATTGACGCCCGTGGTCGCGACGGTCAACGTGAAATCGGGATTCGTCGGCGCGGTAAGTTCGGCCGTTTCATAGGTTCTTTCCTCAATCCAACGACGGCGGATATCGGCAAAAGTGCCATCCGCCTCGATATTCGCTAAGAAGGTATTGATTTTCCCTTGGAGGTCCTCGACCTTGGTCTTAGGGGAAATCGCTGCTGCGCCAATGTTGGGTTCGCCGATGTTTTCTTTCAGTAGTCGCACGCCTTCTGCGCCCTCATCGATCGCGATTTCGATTTGCAGCCGATCGTAGATGAACGCGTCGATCTTCCCTTGGGAAACGGCGATTAACGCGGGGGATAGTTCGGAATAATACTCCAAGGAAGCTTTGGGGAAACTCTTTTTCGCCTTCGCGTCCTCGGCGGTATCGCTAGCGACGCCGATGCGAATCGAAGAATCGTTGAGTTGGTCTAAGGATGTGATCTCGGCCAGTTTGCTTTGATTGTTCCCGCATGAAGATAGGAACAAAACAGGGAAAAGCAGCAACAATGCGAGTGAGAGGGAACGGGCGATTTTCTTAAACATAGCTACGGTCTTGTTTTCTCGGTGGAGTGCTTCTTTTAGCCGCATGAAGGACGCACGCTTTTTCATCGTTAGACATGCGCCGTGAGTTGCGTGGCGTAATGATACCACAAAGAAGGAGTCATTTAAGACGCAAATACGCGCTCGCGCGCCATTAGCTTGGCTTTTGTACGCTTGCTCATTAGAAAAAACTTGGCGCATCGCTTCTTAGAAGCCCATCGGAGGCCGAAAACAAAGGTTAAGTCTTTTGAAAAGGCGAAGAACAACTTCTTAGAATAGCGGCACAATAATCCAATATGTTCAATGTTTTTTCAGTTTTCTTAGACAATGTAAAAATGGCTTTTTGCTTTTGACTAATGTCTGTATGCCAAAGGCATCTTTACTCGCTGCGTACGAGACGACGCATGGAGCGATGGCGAAAGGAATGCATATGGTATCGAAGGACACTCTAGCCAGCTAGGAAGCATTGGCTACGTGGATTCTTAGGGATTGGTTTTTGCATCATTTATGCAGGATATCTCCGCAAAAACGGCTTCGTTTTATGATTGTGGTGCCTGAGCTTTCCTCTTCTCCTTCGCTTTTTTTACGAAGTAGGGAATGCAATATAGAAGATTCAAAACGGCGAACAACGGGAAGAGCAAATACATATACCAATAGGGTTGAGGAAGGATGTTCCAGGCTAGTTGCAAGACGGCGTTGGTCGGGAACTCGCTGAAGAAGTAATTGGTGTTTAGCCCAAAGGCGACGTTGACGTTATGGCCGATGAGATAGCTCGTCGTGTAAAGGACGAGCACGATGATCAACGAGGAGATCATGTACTTCGGCTTCACTTCTATTTTCTTTAAGGCGAAAAGTAACTGCGGGACCAAGAACTCGGCGGTGTGGCCGAAGAAATAGCAGAAGAAAGCGACGCTGAAGAACGGCCATTCATAGGAGTCCGGCGCGCGGAGGATCAACGCCACAAGCGCCCCAAGGCTACCGATGAGGAGATAGTTTCCTAGGATGTTGCGCTTTGGAATCAAGACCAAGACGGGAATGAAGATCGCGGTATAGGAACAAAACTCCAACGGCAGATAATGAAGCGGATCGTTAAAGACGGTCAAGTTGATGATGACCGCCGCTAAGCCGAACAAAGAAAACGGGAACAGGACCAGCTTCACCACTTTCTCGCTTTTGTTCCGAAGCAGGAAATAGAAGCCGACGCCAAGGCCGAAAACAAAGACCATGGAGAGGATGTATGTGAAGGAGGCGGGCCCGCCCCAAAGTATTTTGTCCATTTTGTTTTCTCAAAGATTTGGCGAAATCAAATCATCGCCAGTTCTCATCTTACTACGCAATTGCGGATGCTTCCATGCGCAATCGGCGATTATCGCCAACCTCGTCTTGCAATCCAGCTTCGCAAAGAAGGCGGTATTATCGTATGATAAGGCAAACCCGACCAAAAGGAGAAAGCCATGCCAAACACGCAAAACAATAACAATGAGGGAAAGCGCATCTATTTCGCCTGCCCGATGTTCGCGGCGATGGAGAAAGAATACGGCCTGAAGCTCGTCGCCATCCTCGAGAAGCATGGCTATGACGTCTTCGTGCCCTTCCGCGATGGCTATGAAGCGGCCGCATTCGAAGGAAAGACCGAGGATGAGCTCGTCGCGATGATCTTCGAGAAAGACATCGAGGAAGTCCGCAAGGCCGACATCGTCTTCTTTCTGCTCGATGGCCGCGCGCCCGATGAGGGAGGCTGCGTGGAACTTGGGGTGGCCTATGCTTTCGGCAAGCGCTGCTATGGCTTCAAGACCGACACGCGCACCGTGGAAATGAGCCTCGACCTCAACCCGATGATCACTGGCTGCATGAAGAAAATCTTCCGTGATTTCGATGGCGATAAGAACATTCGGATGCTCGAAGATTACCTAGAGCATAACGCCCTATAAACATCTATTTGTTTTCGAAAATAATGGGTTTTTGCGAGGAATTCTCCGTAATTCTCGCATATTTGCGTCCCAAGAAAGCATCGAAGAGGCGACGCTAAGCGCGTTGCTTGGCGATGCTTTTTTGATGCCTATGGCCCTAGCAAGAAGCAACACCCTTCTTTTTTCTTCGCCACGGTTTACAATAACACGCGTTCTTTGGTAAAAACGATGAATCGAGAAGTTCGGCATTCAACCTATGACGACCTACCCCGCATCCAGGAAATCCTTTATGGGTGCCGCGAATTTATGAAACTTCATGGCAATCCCAACCAGTGGGAGGACATGGACCGGGTGATGCGAAAGACGCGCGAGGACATCGATAAAGGCGATTCCTATGTCTTGCTTGAAGATGGGGTTATCGAAGCCGTCTTCACGCTAGCCCTCGGCATCGACCCCACTTATTTATATATCGAAGATGGCGCGTGGCTAAACGATAAGCCCTATGTCACCATTCACCGTATCGGGAGCAGCTTCCGCTACCACGGCATCTTAAAGGAGGCGGTCGACCTCGCCTTAACGATGGCAAGCGACGTGCGTGTCGATACTTCCGTGGATAACGCCCCGATGCGCAATGGCCTAACGAAGCTCGGCTTCCTTTATTGCGGGATCATCTATATCGATACGGGCGAATCACGCCTTGCTTATCATCTTTCGACGAATCCTTGATAGAACTTCGTCTTTTGGCAATCCTCGCGACCCTTTCAGGCACTAATCGGCCTGCTTGTCGTTCCAATTCGCGATGATTTTCCAAACGACGTCAAAGGCTTTCTCCTCGTTGCGCATTTCCAAGAAGTCCTTGGGCAACTCGTCCCAAAGGCCCTGGGAGAAAAGAAACAAATCCGCGGCGTCCAAGAAAGCGGAGAGATTATCCACATATTGGTCGAACCGTACCCATAAGCTCGTTTTGCCATTGAAGAACTCCATGCTCCCCTCGAAGTCTTCCTTGGAAAAATGAGAGGTCGATGTAGCGAGTTTCGCAAGAAGATCCGTGAACAATTTCGTCTGGGCATGGGCTCGTTCAAGTTCCACACCAAGATTCGGGGTATTACGGGTAAGGGTCTTGCCCGAGACGGCGGAGAAATACCTCAGCGTCACATCGAATTGCCGGCTGAAGAAATCCGTGATTTTCTGCGCAAGGCCACGGATGGTCGGGTCGGCAAATACATAGAGGCGGTATTTTTCTTCGCCTCTTTTAACGATGCAAAACGTAGCATGGATCATAAGCATCCCCCTGCTTCTTCCCTCAAGATTATATAAGGGAACGCCCTTTGCCACTAGCGGTTCATAGCCCCGACGTTGGCTCCCGCCGCTTAAACGGGGACGTCCATCAACCCACGAATAGCCTCAAGTTTCCCAAAAGAGGCGCCTTTTACGAAGATAAACGCGAAAGCACCCCATCTTGCATGGGACATCACGGATGTCTTTTTTACCGTTGCTAAAGGAAGTCTTATGAATCCTTGAAATTTTGGCCCTTTATCAGAAAAACGACAAAAAATGTTTTATGGGCCAATTTTGGGCCAACTTTTTTATCCATCCTCTTTTTCTTTTGATAAAATACAGCATGAAAGAGAGGGGTTTTATGCCTTTGCCAACGAACTTTAGGAACATCATCAACAAAGATGTCGTCGAGCAAATACGCGTCGAATGCAAAAAAGGGTGGAATCCTTTGGAAGTCGTCGAGTCCGTCTGCTCTTTTGCCAACGACATCGACAATTTTGGCGGAGGCTACATCATCATCGGAGCGGAATATAACCAAGATGCGGACCGCTATGTCTTTTATGACTTCAGCAAAAAGCAATTGGACGACATTCAAAAGGAGTTGACCGAATACTGCTTGAAGTCGATCAAGCCCCAGTACGTACCCGTCTCGGACATCGTAGAATACGAAGGGAAGCATTTCATCGTCATCTGGGCTTATTCCGGCTATGACCGGCCCTACAAGTGCCTCGACCGGCCCAACGACCCCAAGCATAGCAAGGAAATTTACTATGTACGAAAAGGATCCACGGCCATTAAGGCGCTTGGCTCTTTGGAAAGGGAACTCCTCGATTTGGGGAGCAAAGAGCCTTTTGACGATCGTTTGAACTACCACGCGGAGGTCAGCGACTTAAGCGAAACCCTGCTCCAAGAATATCTTAGAAGAGCGGATTCGAACCTTTTGAAGTTCCCAGAAAGAGGCAAACTCGATTTGCTCAAAGACCTCCATGCTATCGGAGGGCCAGAAGAGGCCATCCATCCCCGAAATTTCGCCCTGCTGCTATTCTCAAACGCCCCCGAAAAGTACATGCCCTACTCCTATATCGATTTGGCAATCATCAAAAGCGCGAGCGGTCGGGATATCATCGAGAAACGATTTTCCGGCTCCATCATCGCTCAATATGACGGGGCGATGCTCTACTTGAAGAACAACGTTGTCGAGACGATGGTCGTCAAAGAAAAAGGAGAAGAGGCATCAAGGCGGTACGCGAACTATCCGATCGAGGCTTTGGACGAAATCCTGGCCAACGCCATCCTCCACAAAGATTATAGTGAACCGCAGCCGATTTCCATTCGCATCGAGCCCGACTTCATCTCCATCACCTCCTATCCCGGCTTTGACCGATCCATCCGTGAGAAAGACATCGTCAATTATGAAATCCGCAGCGAGCGTTACCGCAACCGCAGGCTCGCCGAGTTCCTGAAAGAGCTTCACATCGTCGAAGCCCACAACACGGGCATCCCGACAATTTTGGACGCATGTGACGAAAACGACAGCGACTACCCGACATTCTTAAGCGACGAGGAACGTTCTTTCCTTACGGTCCGACTCCCCATCAATAAGCGTTTCTTGCCGAACGCGACGCAAAAGCGCGACCTGCAGCCTCAAATCATCAGTCTTCTCCAGAGTGGCGATTTAACCTTGACCAAGCTTTCGAGAGCACTCGGCTACGAACAGATCCCTGGCGCTTTAAAGCGCACGCTAAAGATCATGTTAGCCAACGGAAAAATCACGATCCTTGGCAAAAAATATCACTTAGCGTAATTTGGCCCATTATCAGAAAAAACGACAAAAAATGTGTTATGGGCCAATTTTGGGCCAACTTTTTGAGACGATTCATTCGATTGACGGTATGATATCGAAGATAGTTTTTTCGGTTAATAGGACCGCTGAACACGATAGGAATCTATGGTTTTTCTCTATCTTTGCCGGGAATCAGAAGAAGAAAAAGAAGGAAAACCACCGTAAAACCTCTTCCTTTTGGAAAAAAGGCATTGAACGAACCCATGAACAAATAGAGGCTCTGTCTTTTGAAAGGTGCGATTCCGGCTGTCCAGACTGCGGCTATAGGCGAACGAACTATTTTAATAATGGCGAGGCAAAAATATATACTGCGCCAAATGCGGCGAGTATCTTAGCCGACAACCAGACTAGTGGCATCAATACGCGACTACTCTCCACTACGTAAAGCCGAAATACGCAAGATAATATAAAAATACTGGTCCATTGAATCGCCAGTATTCTTGAGTTCCATGGTTTTTGAACTTCTTCCGGGAAGGCAACGCTCCAGATCCGAAAAACCCTGATGTCATCGACGTAATTTGATTCGTTTGTGATGTTGGATGCATTTTGATCTCCGATTATAATCCGCCTTTAAAGACATTTTTCTCCGTTCAGGGCGGATTATAATTTGCCTGCTGATGGTCTTGTTCGCCCAAAAAGAGCATGTTATAATCCGCCATGAAATAGAAATTTTCCTGTTCAGGGCGGTTTATAGGAGCAATATTATGGTTGGAAGAACAGCAGAAATCAAAAAACTTGAAACGGCCTATCGCAGCAATAGAGCCGAATTCGTCGGCATCTACGGCAGGCGTCGCGTTGGAAAAACGTTCTTAGTGAACGAGACCTTCGCCGGTAGATTCGTCTTTCGTCACGCTGGGCTTTCCCCGGTCGAGGAAGAACAAAACGAAAGTGATTCCGCCCGTTTGGACGAAAGCTTATTGAAAAAACAACTCGCGCACTTCCACACCTCTTTGTTACAAGAAGGCGAAAGCGGGACATTGCCCCCAAAAAACTGGGAGGAGGCTTTCTTTCGGATGGAACAAATCATCGAGACGAAAGAGGTCAAGAAAGGGAAAAAAGTTGTTTTCATCGATGAACTCCCGTGGATGGATACGCCAAAGTCTGGCTTTATCACGGCCCTAGAGGGTTTTTGGAACAACTGGGGCTGTCGTCAAAACAATTTGCTTTTCATCGTCGCCGGTTCTTCCACGTCTTGGATGAGCAACAAGCTCATCAATAATCATGGCGGATTGTATGGAAGGCTTACGAGGGAGATTCGACTCAGCCCTCTCACGCTCGGCGAATGCAAGGCTCTTTTTCGTGAGAACGGCGTCCTCTTATCCGATTATGACATCGCGCAGGCCTACATGGTATTTGGCGGCATCCCGTTCTATCTAAACGCCATGGAAGCCGGAGAAAGCCTTGCCCAATGCATCGACGCTTGCTTTTTCAACAAAGGGGCAACCCTAAGAGGAGAATTCAACCGTTTGTTCGGCGCCGTTTTCGGCAACCCCGAAACGATGAAGACAATCGTGCGAGCCTTGTCAAGAAGAAGGATCGGTCTCACGCGAACGCAACTCGAAGAAGCGACTGGGATTGCTCGAGGAGGCGCCATGACTAGCTACCTGCAGGCCTTGGTCGAAAGCGATTTCGTCGTCGAGTATTATCCCTTCGGAATGGGGCACCGAGAATCGTATTACCGCCTCAGCGACCCCTTCTGCTGGTTTTATTTGCGCTTCGTCGAGGGGCAGGAATCGCTCAACGCCGATTTCTGGATGAAAAACATCGATAACCAGCGTGTCGTCTCGTGGCGGGGGCTTGCCTTTGAGAATCTTTGTTTCCTTCACGTGGCCCAAATCAAGCGCGCCTTGGGAATCTCGGGCGTTCGCAGCGAGGAAAGTGCCTACACGAAACGGGGCGAAGGCGAAAGTGATGGAGCCCAAATCGATTTGCTCATCGTTCGCGCCGATAACGTAGCCGACCTTTGCGAAGCTAAATTCGTCTCTGATGACTATCGCCTCGATGCGCAAGAAGAAAGGAAACTGACCCGCCGTGAAATCGCGGTGTCGGAACTTTTGCCGAAGAAATGCGTGGTCCATAAAGTTCTGATCACCACATTTGGCATCGCCGAGCACGAATACATGTGGTCATACCAAAACGTCGTTACCTTAAAAGACTTAATGATGTAAGCCACGGAGACAACGGTTTTTTTGGGCATAGTCGATCTCTTACGACAATAAATGTCCCTTTATTGTCACAATAAAAGCGATCCACTCCGGGCCAAGACGAGGAACTATGGAAAGCTTGCCCCGTCTGGCCATAAAACACGAATGGTGCCAAAATAAAAACAGCATTTTTCGTTGCACTAGTGGCAAGCGGACAAGGTTTTAGGTCTTTGTCCCGGCAAATGAAGGAGAATTATCGCCCCTCCTGCTAGACGGCAATATCGCCATGCAAAGAAAGGCTGCTGCTTGGAACCTTTAGATGTTAGGCAAAAAAAGGCCGCTGATCAACCCGCGAGGTCTTTCAGCAGCCCTTGAATAATTCGATTCGGACGAAGGATTAAAGGGTCTTGAGGAAGGTGTTGACGGCGTTGGGGTCATACCAGTTCCCCTCGGAGAAGGGGAAGGCATGGTCGAGGGCGATACCCGCATCGTTCTGCGTGTATTTGCCATCGACTTTGTAGCACATATCGTAATGGCTCGAGATGTTGAAGAACGTGCCGACGGCATCGAAGAAGACGCCGACGGGGGAAGTTCCGCCACCGCTGGTCTCGCCGATGATCTTCGCGCCCGCATCCTTGGCCATGCCCGGGAGGCAATTGCCGCAAGAGAAGGAATAGGCGCTGGTGAGGAAGTAGAAATTGAATTTGCCTTTGTAGGTATCGCCATCCGCACCGAATTTGCCATCGCCATTGAGGTCGACCTTGTAATGGTATTCGCGGGTGACGCCGTTATGGACGTCCTTGATCACATAGGTCGGGTCGTCGGAGAAGAAAGCGGAAAGATAAGGCATCGTCGCGATTTCGCCGCCGCCGTTGGTGGTCAAGTCGATGACGACGTTCTTGACGACTTTCTCCTTGGCGTTGAGGATGTCGAGGATCTTGAAGGCCTGGCTGAAGCCGTCGGGCGTGGAGAAGATGAGCTTGGCCCTGGTCTGGATGTTGTAGTTCGGCTCCTCGATGGTATAGCCCTCGGGGAAGAGCTCGCCCATGTTGCGGATTTCCTTGTCGCTATTGAGGAAGCCGTTGAAGGAGATGACGGCGGTTTCCTTGTTGAAGGAGAACTTGATGCCCTGATAGTAATTGGGTTCGATGGGATTTTGGCCTTCAGGGTCGAGTTTCTTGGTCATTTCCATCTTGGCATTCATGTATTTCTTGCCCGCCTCGGCAAGACTTGTCAAACGTTGGCCGCTCCGAGACATCTTGGTGTACTCAGTGACCTTGTCCATGTCGGCGATAGAGATATTGGGCGTGAGGTTCAGGAAAGCGGAATGGCCATCGTCGACGTAGCCGATGAGTTTGGCGAAGGCTTCCGTATAGACGGCGGGGTTATTGGACTTTAGTCCCTCGTCGACGCCCGCGCTCTTGAAGAAGGCGGTCGCGTCGGTGTACTTCTTGATGTCCTTGAGGCCATAGATGGTGTCGAAGACAAAGCGGAGGACGTCGTAGTTATAGGCGCTCACCTCGTTGGAAATGGTTCCGGAAAGGAAACGCGTCTCGTCTAGATGGACGAGGAAGGTGCCGATTTGACCCACGTTATCGGAGACGTCGATATGAAGCGTCTCGCCCTCCTTTTTCCAGAGATAACCGTACTCCGTCTCGGTGTCGGAAATGGCGGCGCTTGGGTTGAGCTCGGTTCCTTTACAAAGCGAGCAATAGGCGCTTCCCCCTTCTTGCAAGACGAGGAAGCGCGTGTAATCTTCCATCACTTTGGGATCCGCTTCAGAAGGACGCTGGGTCTTGGTTTCGAAACGGTAGGCCTCGTTCTGCCCTTTGTTCTTGCTCGGCTGATAGACGCCCGAGAGACCTTGGAAAATGCCTTTGGAGGAATAGGCCCAAGAGGCGAGAAAGGAGCTCTCGGAGACGTTGGTGTAGAAGTCGGCTCCGTTATAGGCGAGGTCGAGGCTCACATCGCGGAAAAGGACTTTGCAGAACGCCTCGAGCGGGACGTAGCAATTCTGATCCTGAAGGACGATATCGAAGTTGTATTTGCCGAAGTCGAAGGTGTCGAATTCCGGGGCGGCGCTTCCATCGTCTTTATAGACTTTGGTCTTATCGCTCGCCTGGATGGACTTGCCACGGTACGCGCAATAATCGCCAGGGATGCCATTATTATCCGTGAGGATCGGATCACCAAAGTACTGGCCGTTTTTGAGCTTGATGACGTCCTTGTCCGCGTCGATGATGAATTCGCCTTTCTTGTTCGCGGAATAGAAATGGTATCCGTCGCCCTTATTCTCCGCGCTCATGCCGGGAGCGATGATCGTGGGAAGGGCGTCGCCTAAAGCCTTGGCCAAATCGGCAAGGGCGACATAAGGCACGTCGCCTTTGTCTTTGTGACGGTAGGTCGGAAGCTTGCCAGTCTGGATGTTGGCTTCGGATGGCGGAAGGGTTTGGGCGGGGTTATTGGGATCGGCCTTGGGCGCGCCAATGAGGCGGGAATCCGCCTTGAAAAGCTGGATGGTGGCGCCGGAAGGGGCGCTAGAAGGGGCGCTAGAAGCAGCAACGGAAGATTGGCTTTGCGAATTGCCACCTCCGCCGTTACAGGCGGAAAGAGAGAGCAAGGCCAAGGATAGGGTCAACAGAGTTTTCTTGTTCTTCATCATTCGTCTCCTTGTGCATAATCCTAGCACGCGATAGGCCCATGCGAATGCAAAAAATCGCGACTGATTGACAACTCCATTGGCAAGAGCGTTATGAATCTATTTATTTTCCATAACGACCGCTTCCGTCGACCGCAGCGAGGGTGACGCCTATTAGAGAAGAACTCACGCCGGAAGCCATAACTCCTTCGCGGCGATAGGCTCCTACCTTATTTCGCGATAACGATCAAAATGCATAAGAAAGGGAAAGAGCCTCGAATGATGGGACGCTTCTAAAACGTTTCATCACGAATTCATCATGTGCAAAGGCAGGAATCAGAAAGCCTCGCCATTTCCGTTCAAGAAAAAAATGAGCGCGTTTTTGCGGAGAAAACGTAGTCGATGAGGAATCGTTAACCTTATCCGAGGACTTTCTGGAACCGATACATCTCCATCAAGTCTTCCGAAGCGATCGGCCCATGGAAGTGCTCGGAGTAATAGGCGATGATATGGAAGCCGAGCTTGTTGACGTAGAAATGGATGTTCCGCTTTTCGAAGCACGGCGTGACCGTCTCCCAAACGCGGACGTTCGAATGGATTCTTTCTATTTCCTTCCACGCCGCTTGCCCGACCCCTTTGGAATGATGGTCCGGATGGACGAAGAAGAGTTCCAAATCCCCGCGGGTTCCATCTATATTGACAATAATTCCGCCGACGGGTTCATCCTTGTCCATGATGCGATAGGCGATGGAGCCATCGCGATGGATCGATTCATGGATCGTCTCATGCGAGATGATCTCCCCTTCTTCTTCGTATTGGCCTTCCATCTCCTTGGGCGTGAAATATTGCTCCGCCCCGAATTTGAACGCGTATTGGTTATCGAGGATAAAGCGTTCTTCGTCTTCGTTTCGTAATGTTTCTAGTCTTATGGACATGTTCCACCTCCTGGGCCAAAGGAAAAGCCCGATCAAACGAGCTCACTCGGCATCTTATCCAACAGGCGGCCGACAGATGATTGTCTCCCCTACGCTACGGCGTACAGTCCTCCGATGCGAGATAATCATACACAAAAGCGCGGCCATGCAGGCAGGGGACTTTTCCCGTCTCCTATTCTCGACTTGCCAAGAAAGATTGATCTATCGAATAATCGCACGGCAAGTGGGACGAATTCGGACAATTTCTAATTTAGTCCCGTAAAACCCTCGTTTTTTGACATCATATCAACGATGTTTTTATGAAGGATCCCACTTCTCCTTTGCAATAGATAATCCAGCGACAAGATATATTTGGGATAGTTGTCTTGGATTCGTTCTAGGGAGCGGTATTCCCTCTCCTGGGTTCGATCGACTCCGTTCTCGTCCTCTTCGCCATAAATCGTCCGGGCGACCTGAAGGTAAGAGTATTCGCCGGATGGATCGCGCAAGATGAAATCGACTTCAAGGCTGCCGATTTGGCCGACGCTAAGTTCATACCTCAGGCTCTTCGCGTAGTTGTATACCAAATTTTCCAGCACCGGGCCGTAATTCACCCTGCCGTCCACGTTGGTCGCGAAATAGAAGCCCAAATCGCTAAGGAAGTATTTCTCTTCCCCGTTTATGGATTTTTTGCTCTTCATGTCAAACCGTTTGCATTTGGAGATGATCTTGGCTTTCTCGAGTATCTCAAGATAACGATAGACCGTGTCTTTCTTGACGGGCTCTTTCCTTGTTTTGCTCAAGTATTCGCAAAGCGAGCCGATCGACGTCTTCGAGCCAAAGATGTTGATGATGTAGGTTTGGATCGCATGAAACAGTTCCCTGTTGCGGATCTTCTTGTTCCTGCGGATATCCTTCTCGAAGATTTCCTTGACGACTCCTTGAATATAGGTTTGTTTGTCCTGTGGGTTATCGAACAAGACAGCGCGGGGAAGACCGCCTTCGCGGATGTATTTCTCGAATTCGGCAAGAAGATTGCTCTTTTCGACGGGCAAGTGGAAATACTCCTTCATCCCAAGGTATTCGTCAAACGTCAAGGTTCCGATCTCGAACTCGACGTACCTGCCGGTCAGATAGGTGGATAGCTCGCCAGATAGTAAATAACCGTTGCTCCCGGTGATGAAGATGGAATAGTCGCCTTCCTCGCGATAAGCGTCCACCACTTCCTCGAAGCCCTTCACTTTCTGAATCTCGTCGATGAAGAGGTATTTGGTGCCGCGTACGCCTTTGGAAAGCTTGTCGATCGCCTCCTCCAGTTTGGCCGGGGTCTTGATTCTTTTGAATCCTTTTTTCTGGAGGCTGATGAAAAGGATGTTCTCCTTGGGGATGCCATCTTTGATCAGTTCCTTGCAGGCGAGTTGCATGATGGAGGATTTGCCGCACCTTCTAAGTCCGGTGAGCACCTTTATGATGTCGTTCGCATGGTAGAAACCGCGCATCCTGGAAAGGTATTTTTCCCTTTTGTATAACTTAGGCATAAGTGATTCCCTTCTGACAAAATATTACCATAATCGATATGTTAATGGGACTATTTTCTAAATTTTAAAAATTTGTCCAATTAAATGCCATTGTAAGGTAAAAAACATCGACAAAGCATGTAAGATTTACGAATTTTTACGAATTTTGAAAAACCCACATTTTATCACAATGTCACTAACTTAAGCGGTTAGGGCCAACGCTGACTGTTCGGGACTATGAATGCCCGCCTGCCGAGGCGGGTTTTCTAAATTTCATAAATGTAGGGTAAAGAAAACAAATAATTTA
>JAFSVB010000102.1 GCA_017450325.1 Bacilli bacterium
CCCCGCGTCAAGCACCCAAGCCTTCTCGTGGAGGGAATCGTAGTAGGCGATGTCTTCGAGGGAAAACTGAAGCGAGACGACTTCGCTTTCCATCGGAGAAAGAAGAGCCGTCTTTCCAAACGCGAGGAGGGTTTTTTCGCTGCGCTCCGTTTGACTAGGCTCATACGGGGGTCGGCCATAGAGCTGCACGGTTTCTTTGCCCGGGACCGCTCCGACGTTTTTGACTTCTACTTCCACGCGGTAGGTATCGCCATCGAGACCATGGCGCTTCAGGTTTTTCTCAAATCGCGTATAGCTTAGGCCATGCCCAAAGGGATAGGCGACGGCGTCTTGGTACCACGCTTCCCCTTCGATAGCCCCACGGGTTTCATAATATCGATAGCCGGAGTAAATGCCTTCCTCATACTGAACGAAGAAAGAATCCGCTCCCATGTCGCCGTGATCGATGGAGAAAGGAATCAAATTGGTATACTTGGGGTTCCCTTCGAAGCCGAAGTTCGGGAACGTCGGGTCAAGGCGAAAGTCGCGCGGGTAGATGTCTGGAGTCTTGCCACTAGGATTCGTGATGCCAGCGAACACTCTTCCAAGAGAAGAAAAGCCGCATTCTCCAGGCAGACCAACTTGCAAAATCGCATCCACGCCCCCGCTATCTTTTAAGGAACCGATTTCCATAGGGGAAGCGGAATTGAGGACGACGACCGTCTTTTTATAATGGCTGCTCGACCACGTGATCATATCCTTTTCTTCCGCGCTAAGCTCCAGCTGATGCTGCCCTGTGACATAACGGGAATGCTCTTCGCGGGCATTGATGTTCTCGCCGATGGAACCGAGGGATCCTGCGTTTTCTGTGTCGCGGAGCAAGTTTGTCGATAGGTCGACGCCATCGCCGCCGAAACGGGTGATGAAAACGACGCCGACGTTCTCTCCCAGGACGGGGAAGTCATACTTCTCCACCGGAATCTCCCCGATGAAGAACGTCGTTTGCTCATACTTGTCCGGGACAACGCGGAATTGCGGATAAACGCGCATATTCTTCGTAAAGAATGTCTTTGCCGTCTCATCGATTTGGAAGCCCGAGGATGCCAAAGCGTCGGCGGGCATCACGAAGTTCTCAGTGATAGATGTCTCATAATGGGTGATGGCAAAAGCCGGGTCCACAGACCCTTTTCCAAGCATCGTTATGCCCGTTCCTTGAGCCAAAGGAAGACAGTTTTCATTCTTTAGCAAAACGATGCCCTCGTCTTCGATCTTTTTGGAAACTTCAAGAGCATTCTGCTTCGCTAAAGGCGATGCGATGGTGTTTTTCGCCTGCGGAAAGCTTTGGCGGTAATAATCCGTATCCCAGTATTGCGAGCCGTCGGCTTGGACGACATGGGAATTACCACGGCCAAACGTCGTATCGAAAAGCGTGTGGAAAGAGGAGTTATCGCCAAAGACTTCAAGCGCAATGGCCGATGCGAGGCAGATTCCGGCGACGCTGCACCAGATGCCTAAGAACGCTCCTTTAGAAATGCGACGTTTGGACATAAGACTCTCGGGGCTTATCCTAAGAGCCAATCTTTGTTCCGTCAAGCGCGCAGGCGCTGCGAGCATATCTGACAACGAAAGGTTGCCGCATAAGCAGGTTGCTTGCCTTTGCGCGTTTGGGCGATATACTACACGCGAAAAAAGGAGGCCCACTATGGCTAAAAACTGTTGGGATTTGTCGGTTTTCTTCAAATCCGAAAATGAATTCTTGGCCGCGCTTGAAGAATTCCGCAAATTCATTCCGCTCGCGGCATCTTACGCAGGCAAGCTCGGCGACGAGAAGGCGCTTGGCGAATTCCTGAAGCTCGACAAGGAAGCATCGCTTCTTTCTGTCCGCTGCTACTACTTCGCATCGATGCGCAGCGACCGCAATAAAAAAGACGTCGATAATTCCAGCGACCTCATGAAAGTGCAGATCGCCTTGCAGGAATACGGAAGCGCCGTCAGCTTCTATTCCCCGGAAATCCTCGCGTTAGGCAAGGAAAAAATAGATGATTTTCTCCACAAAAACCCTGAATTTTCAGAATACTCCTTCCAATTTGAGCAGCTCTTCCTCGAGGCGGATCACATCTTATCCAGCCGAGAAGAGAAGCTACTCAGCGCCTTTTCTCCCGTCAACGGAGGCATCCGTAACCTCTATGGCGCCCTGACCATCGCCGATGGCCACCCCGCCAAGGCAACGATGCTCGATGGGACGGAAGTCCAAGTCACGCAGGCCAACTGGACCTCACTCGTTTCCAAGGCCGAGAAGGCGGAAGACCGCAAAGCGATTTTCGAGGCTTTGTACTCTTACTATGATCGGCACAAGGCCACTTACGGGGAAATCTATAACCTAACCCTCCAGAAACAGATGGCTGACGTCAAAACCAGGGGCTATCAATCCATATTGGAGTCCCATCTTTCGGGGAACGCCATTCCTTTGGATGTCTTCCACACGCTCGTGCGCGTTGCATCCACCCACTCCAAACCGCTTCAGCGCTACATCGAAATCCGTCGCCAGGCCTTAGGTCTTGAGAAGCATCGTTCCTACGACCGCTTCCTCCAGCTTGCCAAAAGCGATAAAGAATTCACCTACGAACAGGCAAAAGAGCTCTTCTTCGATTCTTTGAAGAACTTCCCCGAGGATTTCCAAGCCAAAGCTAGGGAGGTCACCAAAGATGGCTATGTGGACGTCTATCCGGGAGAAGGCAAGCGCAGCGGCGCCTATTCCAACGGCGGATATGACTTCCACCCCTTTATCCTCCTCAACTTCGTCGGAGAATTGGATGACGTCTTCACTCTCGCCCATGAGTCCGGCCACTCCATGCATACGCTTTATTCCGAGGAAGGCCAGCCAACCCTCAAGCAGGACTACACGATCTTCGTCGCCGAGATCGCCTCGACATTCAACGAGCATAATCTACTCGACTATTTGCTCCGCCGTGGCGAACTTGGCAAGCAAGACCGCATCTACCTCCTTCAGAAGGCCATTGACGAAATCGTCTCCACTTTCTACCGCCAGACATTATTCGCCCATTACGAATCCATCATGGCCGAGTTTGCGGAGAAGGGGCAGCCCATCAACTACCAAGTGGCCAGCCAAACGATGGTGGACCTTTATAAGCAATACTATGGCATCGACATCTCCGAAGAAGGACTCAAACCCCTTGTCTGGGCCTATATCCCCCACCTCTTCAACACGCCGTTCTATGTCTATCAATATGCGACGAGCTTCACCTCATCCATGCTTCTTTATGAGAAGGTCAAATCCGGTGAGGAAGGCGCATTCGACCGCTATATCTCCTTGCTTCGTTCTGGCGGTTCCGATTTCCCGGTAAACCAAGTGAAAGCCGCTGGCGTCGACCTTACGAAGGAAGAACCCTATATGGCCGTCATCCACCGCATGGAATCCCTCGTGGATCAGCTTGCGAAAGAGCTAGGAATCGACGCCTAACCACCGAATAAATGATCGAGTAGAGCGGCGAGGTTTTAATCTCGCCCGCCCTCTCACACCACCGTACGTGCGGTTTTCCGCATACGGCGGTTCCAATCAACATGCCGAATTCCTGCGCTTGAGGTAGTACTTAAGCGGGTTCGTCAGTCCGCCGAGTTCCAGCAGGGAGTCCGACACGAACTGGGCGAAAGTCGGGCTCTTCGCGATTTTGGCATAATGGTTGCCTTGGTTGGCTATGCCCCTCGCGTCGCGCCTCATCCCCCAATCGGGTATCCTCCATCCCTTCAGGCCCTCGATTCGCTTCCTGATTTCCCAGCATTTAAGCAATGCCTCCTCCCTTCTCTTCGGCTTCTTCCACTTCTTGTAGATGATTGCCCTTATCCTTCCCTTGACCCACCGCCAGAGTTCCTCCATGCGCCCCTTCATGTCCGCGAGCAGGAAGTAGTTTATCCAGCCCGCGAGCAGTCGGCTGACGCGCTTGCAGGTCTCCTTGGTCGGCGTCGGGTCGCTCCTTTTGGTGAGCAGGCGCACCTTGGATTTCAGGGAGGCGAACTTCTCGTCCGAGACGCGCGCCCTCCACTTTCCGTCGGCCCCGCCCCTATAGAAGGAGTAGCCTAGGTAGGTCAGGCCGTTCGGCGGGACGACCTTCGTCTTCTCCGCGTTGACCTTGAGCTTCATCCTGCGTTCGATGAAAGACACGACTGACTTCATCACCCTCCTCGCGGCCATGTGGCTTTTGACGAGGATGACGACGTCGTCGGCGTACCTGCAGAACCTGAGCCCCCTTGCCTCCAGTTCCTTGTCCAGTTCGTCCAAGTATATGTTGGAGAGCAGGGGCGAGAGAGGCCCCCCTTGCGGGGTTCCGACCTCCGTCGGCTCGAGGCCCGATTCCGTGACGCATCCGGCCTTCAGGAACTTCCGAATCAGCGATTCGACGGTCCCGTCGTTGGCCACGAGGTGCACCTTGGACATGAGTCTGTCGTGAGGTACGTTGTCGAAGAATTTGGCGAGGTCTATGTCGACTGCCCACTCGTATCCGTCGTTGAGGAGCTCAAGGCATTTCACGATTGCCATTTGGGCACTGCGGTTCGGCCTGAACCCGTACGAGGACTCCGAGAAGAGGATGTCGGCCCTGGGGGACATTGCCTGTGCTATCGCCTGCTGTATCACCCTGTCCCTCGCCGTCGGGATCCCGAGCTTCCTCACCCCGCCGCTGGGCTTGGGTATTTCCCTCCGCCTCACCGGTGCGGGTTCGTAGGTCCGGTTCCGGATTGCCTCCCCGATTTCCTTTCCGTGCGTGGCGAAAATCCCCGGCAGGTCTTCGGTCCTGATGCCGTCGATACCCGGGGCGCCTCTGTTAGCCATGACCGCTGCTATGGCGGTTTGTACGTTCGCCTCGTTTAGGACTTCTTCGAGAAGGCTCATGCGTTTGCCTTTTCCTCCTTTCCGCTCGGAACCCAATCTCCCTACGCTTTCCATCGGGATGTGGCCTCCGACTGCCATTCGTACTGTGGCGGTTGTTTGGTTCGGCCCTTCCCCTTTCGGGTACTATGGCCTCTGCTGACTCCTCGCCGTTCGCTGTTGCTGGGTGGGTACCATATCCGTTTTAAGGCGTCCGGACTTCCACCCCGACGAGGCCTCATAGGGTAAGCCAC
>JAFSVB010000103.1 GCA_017450325.1 Bacilli bacterium
ACTTCCCCGATCTCTTCGATTAAGGAAACGTTCTATAATAAGGGCAGGCCCAAACGCCTGCCCTTTTATATAAAGAAAGAAGGAACTGCCATGAAAGATGTATTCTGCAAAATCATCGATGGGGAAATCCCCTCGACCCGCGTCTATGAAGACGAGGACGTCCTCGCCATCCTCGATATCTCCCAGACGACCCGCGGCCATACGCTCGTGATGCCGAAAAAGCATTGCGAATCTCTGCTCTCCTGCCCTGCCGAGACCTTGACGAAAGTCATGATGATCGCCCAGCGGATCGGTCAGGCCGAGGTCTCCATCCTCGGCGCAAAAGGTGTCAACATCCTCGCCAACTGCGGCGAGGCAGCGGGCCAGAGCGTCCCCCACTTCCACGTCCATGTCATTCCGCGGTATATCGGCGGGGAAGGCGGATTCCGCCTCGAGATGACCTCGCAGGACACCTCGATGATGAACTTGCCGATGCTCGCAAAGGAGATTTCCGACGCGATGAAGTAAAAAAGGAGCCTCGGCTTTTGCTCCGAAACCCCTTAGAACTCATTTCTAGGCCCTTCTGGGCCTTTCTTTTCTATTTACCCTCTAGCAGGTCCTTCGTGAGCTGATCGAGGCTCAGACCCGGGTCTTTGCCTTCTTCGACGAAGACGGGCTTATAGAAATAGCGGTCATCCATATTGAACAGGCGCGCCGTGACCGTGCCGGGATCGACGGGGCGATAGGCCTTGTCGAGAATATTCATCTTCGCATCGAGGTCATCCACCATCGCGACCACCAGCGCCTCGCGGGTCGCGGGCATGACGGGCGAGCCGAATTCAGGCTTGGTATGGTGGGAGAGGATGATGTGCTCCAGTAAGACCGCCACTTCTTTTCTTTTGGCGAGTTCCGGATGGTTGGCCTGCTCTCCTTCGGGCAAGTCATCGATCGCGTAATAGCCGAGTTCCTGTGCCTTCTTGCGGAATTCGGCATGGCCGATGGAAATATGGCCGAGCAGCTTACCTTCCATCGTGAACTGCGTGCCGCGCACGCCCGAAAGCTCGATCGTCTTTCCGATATCATGGATGAGGACGCCCGCAAGGACGAGGTCGCGGTTGAGGTTGGGATAGACGCGGCAGACATTGACGGCGAGATCCGCCATCGTCAGCGAGTGGAAAAGCAATCCACCTAGATAATCGTGGTGGTTGCGCACCGCAGCCGGATAAGTCAGGAAATCGTCGAGGAAGTCCTGGATATAAGCGCGGGTGACCTCGCCGATATCCGGGTCCTTGATGGAGTTCAGGCAAAGTTCCATCTTGGCCTTCATCACCGAGGTGGCCATCGGGGCGCATACGATGAAGCGCGCCCACTCCACATGGTCTTGGTCCACCGCTTCCACCGAACGGACTTTCACCTGCAAGGCGTTGCGGTATTTCAAAACCTCGCCATCCAACTGGACGACGTTGCCCTTGACGAGGATGGCATCATCGGTAGGCAGATAATCCCATTTCTTCGCGTCGAGGGTGCCCGAGCAATCCTGCAGGATCATGCTCCAATAAGTGGCTCCGTTATCCTTGACGCCTTTTTTGGCATCCGCGAGCAGGAATTGACCGACGATGCGGTCACCGGCATTGAAATCGGCAATGTTCATATTTCGTCCTCCATCATGGTCTGAATTTCATCGTAAGGGAAGCCTTTGCGCACCAAATACGCATAGATGTGGGTGCGCAATTCGTATCCCGAATACTTACGGGAATACTTGGCCTTAGCTAGGTTATAGGTCTTATCGAGCTCCGCGCGCTCGACCTTGGGGTCGGAGGCGGTCACGGATGAGGCGGCGGCCTCGTGGGAGACGTCTTCGTCGAAGCCGCGGGCGATGAGGGCGGCGTAGATCTTGAGGACGCGGCGCGCACTTGGCGTGCGATAGTAACGCTTATCGAGCGATTCCGCATAGGACTTGGCCTTCCGCAATTCCTCTTCGCGGGGGAATTCCAGTCGCTTGAGGATGCTCTCGGAGACGCCTTTGACGCGTAGGTCATATAGGACGCGGTTATGCCCGATTTGCCGAAGGTCGGCGACGTCCATGGCATAGCTAAGCGCGAATTGCTCGTCGTCGAGCAACCCCGCTTTTAGCAAACGCTCCACCACCGCGACGACAACTTTTTTCTCGTACCCTTTCCCGATGAGCTTGCGGTAGATGCCCTTGGAACTATAGGCATCGTGGCCGAGGTAGCGAAGAGCGAGGTCATAGGCTTCGTCTTGCTCCGCATAGGAAAAAATGCCGTCGAGCTCCTCGGGGCTAAGCTCTTTGCCTGCGTAAATATGGAACTCCGTGAAGGAATCCGGGCTCAAAGTCAGTTTCTCGCCGTTTGAAAGGACGACGAGGACGCCGTGGGCCCGCGCCTTGACGGATTCGACGGTCAATGGTTCACCAGTTCTTTTTTCGGACACGTGTATATACCTCGATAATATTCTGATAGAAACGCTCCATCGAGTAAACATCGATGGCCTGCAAAGCAGCGTCGACGATGCGACGTTTCGCCGCGGGGTCAAGCGTGAGCAAGCGACGAAGTTTTCCATCGAAATCATCTTCGTCATAGAAGAAGAAGCCCGTCTTGCCGTCTTGGATGACGCCGACGAGGTTATCGTCGTAGCGCGCTAGCACAGGGAGATGGGAGGCCATCGCCTCCATGAAGGTCAGGCCCTGCGTCTCCGTGATGGAGGCGCTGACGAAATAGTCGCCAAGCCGATAATAATCCTGCGTCTCCGACGGGTCGCATTTACCCGTGAAGATGACTTTGTCCTCAAGTCCAAGTTCCTTCGTAAGCGCCTTTAGCTCCTCTTCGGCGGGACCCCAGCCCGTGATGACGAACTTCGTGGGGAAGGGCTCTCCCTTTTTCAGGAAGCGCGCATAGCCCCTCAGCAGCACGTCGATGGATTTTTCCTTCGCGACGCGACCGAGGGAAATGATGACGGTATCCGAAGGGGAAATACCGAATTTTCTCTTTAAATCCGCGGTCTTTTTTGGATCTTCCTTCTCGGGCGAGAAGCGGGAAAACTCGATGCCGGTCGGTATGACGGGAATCGTCATGTCGATGCCGATGGACCGCAGATAGTCCTTAATCTTCTCCGAGGGGGCGATGAATTCCGCGAAGGCGTAGGAACGCACGCGGAAGAAGGCGCGTACAGCGTGACGGGCGAAACGGTCAAAATGCCCTTTCGTCACGTAATAGGCATAATCCTCAAGCATCGTGTGAAACGTATAGACTAAGCCGACCTTTAATTGGCGCGCGGCGATGGTACCGAAGACACCGACGGAAAAATCGGTTTGGCAATGGACCACCTCGGGGCGGAATTCGGCGATGTATTTCATGACTTTCGGCGAATAAGGGCGCGAGAACAGATAGCCATAAAAATGCTTCATCGCGCGTCCTGGGATACGGATGACGCCATCCTCATAGGTGATTTCGTCGCCATAGGGATTCGTCGTCACGACCAGAACATTGTGACCATGGGCCAAAAGCGTCGCGCGTAGATTTGCCGTGGAGGTGGCGACGCCATTGATCTCAGGGGGTACGTGTCGGAGAAAAGGACGATGTTCATATGTCCCAAACCTCCCACGAGGCTTCTTTCTCCTTCTTGCCCTTCTTAGGCTTCTTCGGCTTAGGCGGCTTAACGGGTTTGGACGGCTTGACGCGTTCGACGCGCATCGGCTCGGTCGAATCCTCGCCATAGGGGTTGCTGTTAAACCGGTTGGGTTCCATCATGCGCCGTTGGATGTCCTTGCGGCTAAGCTGACGGGTCTCAAAAAGGGTATCGGCGGAGCGCTTACGTTCGTCGAAGGTTTCTAGCTGCAAGGTGACGAACGTCTTGCGGTTGGCGTAATGGATGGATTCCTTTGGGCGGGAACGGTAGAACGCGGAAACGAATCCCGTCACGAGCAAGACGACATGGAACGTCGCGGTCCTCCAAAGAATCTGTGAGGAGTTGAGGACGCCGATTCCGCCGAACCAGTCGGCGAATAGGTACGAATAGAAAAGCTCGGAGACGCCCGCCGAACCAGGAAGTGGGATCAGTCCGGTCACCATCTGGTGGAACGAGGTGCGGAAGCAGACGTGCAGCATGTTGACGAAAGAATAGCCCTCGTCGAAGATCGGGCCGGTAGCGTGAACGGCATAGGCGCTGAAATAAGGCACGGAGAAACGTACGAAGAGAATCATCAAATAGAAGACCACCTGGACAATCAGCACCGGAATATTGGATGCAAGGCGCTTGAGCTCGATCTTAAAATTTTCGACCTGAACGCGGAGGGATTCTCGCACGCCATCGGGGTTCTTAAGAATGCGGATCTTACCGAGGAATCCGATGACGTGATGGAGGATGAAGTTATGGAAGCGATGGCTATAGCTCATGGTGATGAGCAGGAAAATGACGGATAGGTTCAGCAAAAAACCGATGACGATCAACGGCCACAGCGGCAAATGCCAATTCAATTGGTCGATGTTGACGTTGATGGAAAGAACCGTGTTCCACTCGAAGATGAAGGCGACGATGTCAAAAAGAATCAGCGACGATTGATAAAGGATAAACGACATCACCATGATGGAGGCGGCGTTGGAGACCTGAATGCCCTGCGACTTCAAGGTGTAGACCTGCATGGCTTGTCCGCCGGATGCGCCTGGGGTGACGTTGCTATAGAACTGTCCAATAAGCGAGGTGGCGAGACCTTGGTGGAACTTGTATTGTCGCGTGTATAGACGGCAGAAGACCAAAATGACGAGGGCTTCTAGGACATAGGAAAGCGCGACGAGCCCGAGCATCAGCAAGAACCAGCGCCAGTCCGCGCCTCGAAAAGCGTTGATGACTTGGTTGAAGTTATCGCCCCAAAGAGAGGTCACTAAAGAGACGCCGGTCGCGACGAGGACGATCAAGATGTAGATGACGTACTTTAGCCCGGATTTTTTCTTTTTACCGGTATCGAGGGAAGAAGAGGTCTCGTTTGCCATGGCGACAAGGCTATCTTAGCCTTTGTCGCGGGAAAAGAAAACAACGCGTTCACATTCGCGCATATGCGAGAATCACCGCAAAAATGCAAAAATCCCCCGTAAACCCCTCTTAAATTTCAAAAACAAGCCCTCAGCGGAAACTGCCTGTTTTGCCGTAATGGTGGAAAAGTCCAAAGACGCAGGAACGGATTTGCGATACGACGAGGTCATAACGCCCCGTGTACCAAGGGTCCTCGACTTCGTCGAACTTCTTTTCCAAAAGGGTGATGGGCGCACACTTCGCCTCGACGCCAGGATAATGCCTCTTAAGAAGCATCTCGTTGCTATGGTCCATGTAGAAAATGATGTCGGCCGAGGCGGCGTCCGCAGTAGAAAGATAGGCGGCGTGATGCGGCTCAAAAGGCACTCCCGCGGCAAATAGGGCGCGCTTCATCGGCGGATAGATATCATTGCCGATTTCTTCGTGGGATAAAGCGCGGGAGCAGATTTCCATCGGGACATTCGGAAGATAAATGGGGGCCAGTTGTTTTGCGATCCATTCAGCGGCAGGCGAACGGCAGATACTGCCATGGCAAACGAAGATGATTTTCATGATGGCACAAGTTTACTGGTTTCTTCTTAGCCTCACAATGAAGCAAAAACTTACGCGCACGCTTTTAAGCGCGGGCAAGGAAAACTATAATGTTGCCGTCATGCTGACACGCCTTGTTATCAACAACCTCGCAATCCTTGAGAACGTCGACGTCACGTTCCACGACGGTTTTACCGTCCTCACCGGCGGCACAGGCGCTGGCAAGAGCCTCGTCATCGATTCACTCTCGCTGCTTTTAGGCTCGCGCGCTTCCAGCGAGCTCATCCGAGCGGGGGAAGAGAAGGCGGTTATTCGCGGCACTTTTCACGTTACGTCCTCGCGCTTATCGGCCCTGCTATTGAGATGGGAGATTCCCTTTACGGATGAGAACATCGTGATTGAGCGCGTTCTAACGCATACGAAGAACACCATCAAGGCCAATGGCGTCCCCCTGACGTTGACGCAGCTTAGCCAAATCGCCAAGCTCCTTGCGGACATCCATAACCAGTTTGACTTCGCGAAGATCCTGAACCCCGAGAACTACCTCGATATCCTCGATGGGTTTTCCTATGAGACGACCTCCCATTATAAAGACGAGTACGCGGGCTTACTCGAGGCCTACAAAGGCAAGCGCGCCGAATACGAAGGCCTCCTTGCCCAAAAGGCCAAAATCGAAGCGAGCCGTGACTTCTACGAATTCCAATTGAAGGAACTCGACCAATTTGATCTTCAAGAGAACGAAGAAGCGGAAATCTCCGCAGAAATCGCCCTTCTTCAGAATTACGACCACATCTATAATCTCTTCCAAAGCGCGGACAGCATCATCCGCGAAGACTTTCTCGACCGCTTATACGAGTTGAACAAAGTCCTCGTCAAGCTATCCACGTATCAACCGAAATACCAGGAAGTACAGGAAAAAGTAGACGAGCGTTATTATGAACTCGATGACCTTTTCAACACGCTAAAAAAGGACTTCAAGAACCTTGATTACGACCCTGAGCGCCTCAACTACCTCCAGCAGCGTAGCAGCGATATCGGCTCGTTGAAACGGAAATACCGTAAAAGCGTCCCGGAGCTTATCGCCTATCGCCAGGAGCTGCAATCTCTCCTTGGCAAGGACTCCAGCATCGACGGCCGCATCGAGGAAGCCTCAGCGGCCATGAAAGAGCTCCGCCACCATTGCTACGTCAAGGCGACCGAATTGACCGCGATAAGGAAGAACCTCGCCAAGACGATCGAGAAGGAAATCAAGCGCAGTCTAGACGACCTTTTGCTGAGTGCTGACTTTAAGGTCGTCTTTGAAGACGTATCCGAGGAAAATGGGGATTCCATGTTCGGGCCCCTTGGCATCGACGCGGTCGACTTCCTCATCGAAACCAACGTCGGCGAGGGGCTTAAGAGCCTTTCCAAAGTCGTCTCCGGCGGCGAAGCGAGCCGCATCATGCTCGCCTTCAAGGTCATCTTCGTAAAGGCCAACAAAGTCGAGACCGTCATTTTTGACGAAATCGACACCGGTCTTTCTGGAGAGGCGGCATCCGCCGTCGCGAAGAAAATCCGCGAAGTATCGCTTTCGAGTCAGGTCATCGCGATTACGCATATGCCTCAGGTAGCCGCGCTTTCCGACCACCACATCCTCATCCGTAAAGAAGTCCATGCTGGGCGCACGTCCACGAAGGTCCAGGAGCTGAGCTTGGAGGAAAAGATTCGGGAAGTCGCCTATCTCATCTCGGGTGGCAAGGTAACCGAAAAGCAGCTCGAGTACGCGCGAGAGATCGTTTTATCACCCAAGGATTAAGCCTGCTTGGCAAGTTGGTTCGCCGCGAATTCCTCTAGGAGAGGATAAAGCTTTAGATATGCGTCATCAAACGTTCCGACATGGGCGCCTAACTCCATGACCTGATCGCCGGTTCCGCCATATAAGGGCCATGTGGGCAAGCCTTCGCCATTGGGGTTGCCGGTCTTGATGAAGTTCGCCCAATAGCCGACCATCGTCTTGGACAAAGCGTAATCCGATTCATTATAGGCGAAGCTGCGACGCGCTTTTTCGACATTGCCATAGCAATAGATCATCTCGCCCGAATGGTACGTTCCATAGTAGCCGTTTTCTTTCGTGAACTGGTAACGATAGACGGGAATCGAGTTGGCGATAGCGGCGTTGCTCCATACGTGATGCGGATGGATAAACCAATAGACGGAGATGATTTCGTTGAAGGCAGCGAAAGCGTCTTTTTCGATTTTTTCCTTGTAAATCTCCATCATTTTCGCGGCGATGCTCTCCCCGAACTCCTCGGTAAGACGGGCTTGGATATTGCCTTTGTTCGTGGGGGAAAGGAGGAATCTTGGGACGACGAAGGCATCGGCTTCCATGACGTTATAGCCATTCAGCAGAGCCAACTCATTGTTCTCGCCATCGCGGTAAACCTCATAGGGAAGCTTTGGCAAGGCGTAGCCATCAACCATCATGGAGGAATTGGAATGGGCCGTCTGGACTAAAAGCTCCGCGGGGATTTGACGGAGTTCCTCGATGGAGGAGCAACCATATTCTTTTAGGATGGCCGCGCCCGTCTTAAAGGCGGCCTCTTGGCTGCGGAAAGTATGCGGGGCAAGCGGCATGACGACGGAGCTCGATTCTCCAATCGCGTTTTTGAAAAGCCCTTTGGCAAGCGGGGACGAGCATATCGCGGAGACGCTGGAACTACCGGCCGATTCGCCTGCGATGGTGACGTTGTTTTTGTCGCCGCCAAAGGCCGCGATATTGTTTTGGACCCAGCGCAGCGATTCTATTTGGTCGAGCAAGCCATAGTTGCCCGTGGTGTGGTTCGGGGACTCAGCCGCAAGATCAGGATGGGCGAAATAGCCAAAGACGCCGAGGCGGTAAGCCACGTTGACGACGACGATATCCTGATGGGCCATCGATTCGCCATTATAGTCCTCAAACGCCGTCGAGCCGCTGGTTAGCGAGCCGCCATGGATGAAGACGAGAACAGGGAGGTTGGTCTTATTGCCCGCAGGCTTCCAAACATTCAAGTACAGGGAATCCTCGGACACATTTTGGTTCGGATACATGGTGTAGTCAGGATGCCATCCCTTCTCCGCATACATATCCACGAGGGTATTCATGATGGGATTGCTGCCGGGTTGCATGGATTTGGCGGCGAAATAAGAGCAATCGCGAATGCCATCCCAAGCCGTAATGGGCTGCGGTTCTTTCCAACGATACTCCCCTACTGGAGGCTTGGCGTATGGAATACCCGCATAGACTTCCACTTCTTTATCAAGCGTATAAACGCCTTGGACTTTGCCTAAAGGTGTATCGAGGACCTGCGTCTTCTCGGGGTTTGCGTGACTGACGGCGGGACGCGGCGCGGCGATAGGCTTGGACATCGTGACAAGGGTAGCGCTTAGTACCGCCATCGCCCCCCAGGGGATCAAGCGGAACGGCCATTTCTTGTTGATGAGCAAGACGCTCGTGACGAAGAACGCCACAAGGACCACGAGTTCCAGGATGAATAGATAAAGCGGCCCGTTGGTCAGGTCGAAAAGGAATATGAGTAAGGCGGCAATGATCAAGAACGCAATCGGGAACAAAATCCAAAACACGATGTGCCGTTTTTTCTGTTGCATGGCAGTTCCTCCCTAGTGCCGGTATGTTAACGCGTATGGGTGCAAAACGCCACTGATACGTCTGAACGTCGATGGAGAAAAACGTTAAATTCCGCTCCATGGGGTCGCTGCTTCTTCCAATTTCAAGAAACGCGCGCATAATTTTCCCATGCTATTAAGAATCTTTCGCGTCTTCCGCCTTGGCATTCTCGCCGGGGCGCTCATCGGTATCGGTGGTGCCGTCAACCTGCAGCTTTCTTCCATGGGCCAACCGATTTGGGGAGGGGTGTTCTTCTCCTTTGGGTTGATGTGCGTGTGCCTGCTTGGGGCAAACTTATTCACCGGCAAGGTTGGCTATGTGCTCGAAAACGACAAGAACTATGCCTTGGACGTCTTGATCATGGCCATGGGCAACATCGTCGGTGCCTTGATTGTCGGATACCTCGCCGGGCTTCTCTTCCCGAACTGGGTCGTCACGACGGATACCAAGTTCCTTTATGGCGAAGGGGCGACGTGGTATGGCTGCCTGCTTCGCGCCATGTTAGCCGGCGTATTCGTCTACCTCGCGGTCGAGTGCTTCAAAAAGGTGCCGAGTTTCCCTGGGAAGCTCGTCATGATCTGCCTTTCCATCGCGACCATGGTTCTTTTAGGATGCAACCACAGCATCGCAAACGTCTTCTATTTCGCCTACGCACAAGTTCGGGTCGCGGGATTCGATGGGCTTAACGCCACCCTGTCCGTCCTCGTCGCGATGATCGGGAACTCCATCGGAAGCCTGCTCGTCTACGGGCTTCAATACGGCATCGCCATCGCGGTCAAAAGCCGCCCGCAGGCCTAGGCTTGCTTATCGTAATTGAATTTCGCTAAAGGAATAAGCGCGCGGATGAATCCATTGAGGCCAAGCCGCTGCTTTTCTTTGTTGAGCGTCGCAATCTGAGCCATCTCTTCCTTAGCCAGACTGAAATCGAGGATATCGAGGTTTTGCTTAATGTGGCTTTCGGACTTCGAGCCCGGGATGATCACATAGCCCATATCGAGATGCCAGCGGAGAATGACCTGGTACGGCGTCTTGCCATATTTCTTAGCTAACTCAACGAAGATGGGGTTCTCCGCGATGGACTTATTCCCCTTCCCGCCAAGCGGATACCAGGACTCGAGGATCATGTTTTCTTTCGCAAGGCGTTCGCGCATTTTGTCCTGTTGGCAAATCGGGTTGCATTCAAGAGTGTCTAGAACTGGTTTGATTTTCGCATTGGCGAGCACTTTTTCAAAAGCCTTGCCATAGAAATTCGAAAGGCCGATGGAGCGTACTTTCCCTTCCTCCACCGCTTCTTCGATCGCGCGATAGGCTTCTAGGTACTTGCCAGCCGCTTGATGAAGAATCAAGCAATCGAGATAATCGACGCCCAAACGGGCGAGTGTATCGTCGATGGCCTTCTTCGCCTTCTCGTATTTGAAGGTGCTCGGCCAAATCTTTGAAGTGAGGAAGATCTCTTCTCTAGGCACGCCCGACTTCTTAATCGCGCGCCCGACCGCTTTCTCATTGAAGTAGACATTCGCGGTATCAACGCTGCGATAACCGTTCTCTAGGGCCCATAAAACGGCTTGCTCCGCCTCCTCCGGTTTTAATAAAAACGTACCAATGCCGATTTTTGGCATCGACAAGCCATTGTTTAAAAGCATGCTTTCCATGCCGCAATATTAACAAGGGACAAAACAATTGCAACGAATACGCTCTCGAATTATTCGCCTTTTTCGACCTCCTTGGGAAAACGCCTAAAGGCAAGCGCGTTATGCGTATAAGCATAGGCTTCGATTGCGATGTGACTTACATGAAAATGAAATCAAAAATACCCCCGTTTTGCGCGGATATTCGCCGAATAATAGAAAAACGCGGTTTTAGAATCCCGCCTTTCTTAATCGCGATTAGTACAGCTGGACTTCCCACCTGTGATGGCATTTATAGCAATAATAGTTTGAATAGCCACCTTCGATTCGCCGCGAGGTATCATCCGAACCGCAATTCGGGCATTTCGCAGGACCGCTGCAAGCGCCGCCAGATACAGCTTCCAATTGGTCGGAGTTCAGTTCAACGCCCTCCTCTTTTGCAAGTTCCATCAATTCTTCATTGCTTTTGCAGTCATTGATCTTGGCGATTTGCTCTTCGCTTAGGCCTTCTAGTAATTCCTTTTTCATACGTATTCCCTTGGAAACATTATATAAATGGATTCGGAGCCATGTAAGAACAAGTTACAGTCCGTTATTTTCGGTCTGCAAGCCAATGATCGCCCAAAGACGCCAACGAAAGGGAAGGCACGGGCGGCCGGGGCTCGTCGCCTGCGTCGAGAAGTTCATCGGCTGCCACGACTTCGCCAACGGCTACCTCTGCTACGAATGCCCGAAGTGCGGCGACTTCTACATGGTTGGCTTCTCCAGCCACTCCCGGATCTGCCCGAGGCGCATTACGCGGACGCGCGGCACGCAGCCCAGCGCCTCGACGCCGCGGGCGTAGTAGTCGTGGATCCGGAGACAGTTCAGCCCACATCCGTACGGGCAGCGGCAAAGGTGGAGCCTCTGCAGCTCGGCGTTGGCGAAGTCGTCGTATTGCCTCTGAAGGTCGGAAAAAGCGCCGCGCGAGGCGACGCTTCTTTGGAGGCAATTTACTTATCGGTGACGACGATGTCCTTGGACAGCTCTTGCTGCTCGTCGAGGAAGGTTTCCGCTTTCTTCTGCTCTTTCTTCGTCAAAGCGGCTTGGGCTTCCTTCTCCGCATCGTGGACGACAATCTGGTTGAACGGAATCTCGATGGAGTTATCGTCGAAGATGATCTTGATGACGCGGTTGAGGTCCCGCTGAACCTGGTAGATATCGTCTTCCTTGCACTTGGCGACGAAGAGGAGCTGCACGCCCGAATCGCCAAGCTCGGAGACGCCCTTGTAATAGGGGCCATCCACGATGGCGGGAATCGCCTCACGCATCTTTCCGATATTATCGGCGATGACGGCCTCGACGCGCTCGATGCGGGTGTCATAGGAAATGGAGACGTACGCCTTGGCGACGGAGAGCTCCTTGGTCTGGTTGACGAGGGTCTTGATCTCGGAGTTATTGACGATCTTGACGTTGCCGCCGGCATCAATGAGTTTGGTGGTGCGAATGCCGATGGAGATCACTTCGCCGCGCCAACCGTCGATGATGACGATGTCGCCGACTTGGAAGTCCCCCTCAAAAACGATGAAGATACCCGCGAGGATATCGGCGACGAGGGATTGCGAACCTAAGCCGATGATCAGGGTGACAACGCCGGCGGAGGCGATCATCGTGGTCGTGTCCGCGCCCCAGGCATCCATCACGAAGAAGACGGCGGCGATAGCGATGACCCATTTCAGGAAGTTCGCGATTAACTTAGAGATCGTGATGCCCTTCTTGGTATGGAAGGTGATCTTCGCGAGGAGGTGGAGCAAGACGCCAAGCGTGACGGCCACACCGATGATTTGCACCGTGTGGATCAGGTTCGGAATCGCCTGAGAATATAGGTATTGAAGAATCGGGTTCTCGGATACCTTCGCATTGAAGACGGAAGGCGGGTTCCAGATAATCTTCCCCTCCGCATCGATCCCCTGCTTCACGCCATAGATCTGCGGCGCGAATACAAAGGCGAGAACGGTCGCGACCACTAAGGCCGCATAGAGGACCCATGGGATCCATTTCATTTTCGTTGTCGGTTTCATGTATTTGCCTCCTTGCTTTTATGAAACGGCGAAAATCGCCCCAACGTAATCGTAGAAAATCGTTTCCTTCGCGGTGGTGTCGATATAGCTAAAGCCCACATCCACTGGAAGGGTACTGAGTTTTTGAATGAAGTCCGCCTCATCCTCGTCGGCCAAAAGCTCACGGAAGTCGACGCTCAAACCATTGCCGTGGGACGGGAAGTCCGCGAGATCGATGGGGAACTCGTACACATCGTCCTCGCCAAACCGCATCAAGAGTTTGAAGTTCGAAAGCCCATCAAGCATGCTGTACATCGGGGTGAAGAAGAGCGAAGGATTCTCGGAATTGGTTTCGAAGCCATTAACGCGGATACCGGAGATGGATGGATATAGCGTGCCATCAACAAACGTAATCGGCTGCGCGTTGACCATCGTCTGCATCGTCGGCCCCGTGGCGCCCGTGCCATCGTCCACCGCCATGTTGACGGTGAGGTAATAGGCCTTGCCAAGTTCGATGGCCGCGTCGCCCGCATAGACATAGTTCCACTCTTCGACGGTCTCGCCGCTTTGGCCAAGGTATTGTTCTAGAATCGTTCCGCCATCTTCGTCCGCGATGACGATTTGAGCGCCCGAGTAGATCCCCGCGCCGTCATAGCAATTGAGCTTGAGATAGAAATATCCATCGCTTGTTAAGTAGAAGGGCGATACGACGCCGGTGAAGGAAGACTCGGCGTTATTCGTGAACGTGAACCCGTCGGCGGGGCCGGCCATCGTTTTCCCTTCACCGTCATAAGAATATTTCAACGTGTAATGGAATAAGTCATAGGACATATTTTTGGCCACGAAGTCATGGAAGGTGCACGACTGCGACTCGGTCGTTTTTTCTAATGGGAAAACGTAGGGACCTGGGAAATCCTGCCCTTCCAGAACGAAGGACAAGTCCGTGATGCGGTTATCGGGGTCTTCATAATCCAAAGCGAGGGAGAACACGCCCGTGCGGAAATTGATCTTCTGCTGGAAGCCAATGCTGTTTATGACGCCTTCAATCGGCTCATAATCCGGATCGTTCATCCATATTTCGCCCGGGGTACTGGTGCGGTCCTGGATGGTCTCATCATAATAGGAAAGGGCATATTGGAACGTCACGCCATCGGGAGAAAGCGTCACATCCTCGGGGAAGGAGAGCGTCTGGGGTTCCTTCGTCTTCGCCAAGTCGATGTCGAAAGAGCCGCCCGTCACAGGGGTCAAAGAAAGCGCGAAATCGCGGAAGAGCCCGTTCGTATCGTGATAATCGAGGGTGGCCGTGAAGGTGCGCGCACGGAAGTCGAAAGTCGCGCCGATTTCGATGGACGCGTAAGGCGCAGCGGTATCGCTGATGGAACCCGTGCCGATATCATAGGCTTCGCTCGATCCGCTTCTTAAATAGGATAAGGAGAAGGTGAAGACACGCGCTGGATTTTCAAGAGACAAGGGGCTTAGGTCAATCGTCTGAGCGTCGGTCGTCTTCGTTAAGGATATGGTTGTGTCGGACTTGCCCTCTTCCTTAATGAGGAGAGAGAAATCCGCCAATTCTTCATTCGGATCCTCATAATCAATGGTGATGCTCGCCGCGCCCGTAAGGTAGTCGGCCTCCCAGTTCCAGGTCACATCGCGGATAGAAGCCGTCACGGGTAGCTCGCCTTGCAGGACGAACTCCTCGCCGGTGAACGTCACCTCTTGGTCATCGTGGAAATAATGGATTTCATAGTCATAGGTCATCATCGGCGTGAGCTGACCTTCTTGGAAGTGAACCGTCTGAACATCGGCCGTCTTATCTAGGGAGAACGTGGCCGAAGTCCCTTCGACGGGTATGAGCGTCAAAGAGAAGTCATGCAGGACGTCTTCGGGGTCTTCATAAAGAAGCGCGATGTCAAAAGTACGGTTCGTGAAATCGGCGGTGTGATCGAATTCCATGCCGAGGAATTGCGGCTCGACGGGCAACTCACCTTCAAGGACGAAGGACTCGCCCG
>JAFSVB010000104.1 GCA_017450325.1 Bacilli bacterium
TGCTCCTTGCTTTTCTTACCTTGGCCTTCGATGATGCCGAGGGTCGAATAGATTTTGACGGTTTTGGGATTGAGCTTCACGAACTCCCAATTCCCGTCGATCCCGACCTTCTTCCCCTTCTCGAGTTGTCTCATCAATTGCTTGTATGTCATTTTGCTGAGCAGCTTTTCCCTGTCGAATCTGTTCAGGGCTTTGAACGTCAGCAAACAGGCCAGGAAATCAATGAACTCGCTCCCGTATACCGATAGGTCCTCGTGGACCCTTGTGTCGTTGATGTCCAATGCGTGCTTATAGTATCTCATGACAACTTCGATAGTCCATCTTTGCGAGTAGGCGAAATATATTTCCTCGGGCGTCCAATCCAGATCGCATTCGAAGACGATTGTTCCGAACGAATCCCTCCTCTTCTTGTATTCCTCGCCCGTGTATCCGGCCTCGTTCCCCTTCATTCTTTTAAGGAAGTCCTTTTCCTCCAAAACGGCCTGATCGGAATCCCTGAACGAGTACAGCCATTTGCCCTCGTCTTCCACCTTTGCCTTTTTGTAGAGAACGGAGTCATCGCTATCGAGGGCGCCTTGGTATTCGAGCATCTTGTATTTGCCGATGTATTTGCTGTTCCTTCTCAATGGGTTCAGGTGATGAAGCGAGTCGTTGCCTTCGAAATGCTTCTTCGCCGCCTCTTCGGTGAAGGCCTTATCTCCGATAATTAGCCCGGTCGTGATCCCGTTTTCCTCGAGGAACGACTCGTATGCCGTCGAATCTATCATGTTCCCCGGATAGCATTTGGAGCACACCGGCTCCATCCTCGTTAGGTCGAAGCAGAACAGCACGGATATGTCCTTCCTCCCCTTGAGCTTGGCCTTCCTCGAGAACTCCGAAAGGGTATTGACCTTGGAATGGTTGCTTTTGAGGGTGCCGTCGATGAGGAGCCTCGAATCGCTCGCCGTCCCGGATACCCTGTCTTTCATGAACGAAATGACGCGGGAATAGGTCTTGCCGACGTTGTAGACGAAGGCCGAAACGGCGTTTTTGGACAATCCGACGCCGGGGTATAAATTAGAGAGATAGGAGGAGTCGTAGGCGTCCTTGAGCTCATAGTCCTTGATGCCGGGATAGGCGACCCTGAGCAGCGAGATGCAGTAAAGCTTCCTGGAATCGGCTTCGTTGTAGTGCTTCCCCAGATCCGCGAGGACGCCCTTGAAGAGGCCGTCCAGGAAAACGATGTTCGCGAAATCCTTCACGTCATAAGGCGAGGCGGATATCGGTTGGGCGGCCTTGTCTGCCGCTTCCTTTGGGACGAATCGCATGCCGACTATGTGCCCGATCGTCTTGCCTTCGATGGGTATCGGGTTTTTCTTCCCCTCTTCCCTGCTGCAGCCGAGCCTTTCCCTCACGCCGTATTTGTCCTTGTTCTTCCCATAGGCGAACACGACGGTGTTCTTTGGGCGCTTGACTTCCAATATCTCTTTCGGGATAGCCATTTTCCTTCTCCTTTTGTATAGTAATATTCTATCATATAATTACACTATACAAAAGCATTATTTGAAGGAAAATTGAGGCTTTTTTCCGTCGTGGCAAGCGCCAAGGAAGCAAAAACCCGGGACGAAAGCCCGGGGAAAACGGCAAAACGGTGCGAAAGGCTGAATTAGCAATAATATGTATAGTTAATCAGGTAGGGAAAGTTTTAATAAAGGAAACAATCGGAATCAAGGCCAAGACAATGAGTGTGATCCAATTGAACCGCACCCCTTGCATGCCAAAGAATTCGACGTTGAATATTTCGTAGAACCGGGTGAAGTTGAGTCTGGACTGTCCAACGGGCAGGGCGTCGGTTTTCGTAATCAGCTTAACGAGAACGACCGCTATGCTGGTGCTGAGGATGTTCAAGGCGGTGCCCACAAGGGTTTGGTCCGCCTTAAACGTGATAGAGGCGATTGCTAAAAGAAGTGAATACGCTCCAGCGCTTACGATGGCGATGATCAAAATGAGTAAGGCGCATAGGCTGTCGGGTATCGAGGCGGGTAGCAAGTGCATCGCGATGCCTGCGCATAATGCGCCAATGGTCATGCATCCTTCTAGTGATAAGGCGATCGTTCCGCTCTTCTCGGAGAACATGCCGCCGAGCGCCGTGACCGTTAGAACGCATACAAAGGCCAAAAGGAAGAAAAGGGTCGATAAGGCTATTATCATCGCAATTCCCCCTTATTTCTCGAGATTCTTCGGAACTCGTCTTTGATTTCGTACTTGCGCATCATCTCCTTAAAGAACGCGACGAAGCCGGAGAAATAGATGATCATCGACGTTATTAAGGAAGCGACTTCCGGCGCGAATCCTAAGTCGGTAATCATCGAGCCGCCTTCCGTGATGTGCTCGATGAAGTACGAGGAGAAAATCACTCCAACGGGATGAAGCCCACCCAAGAAGGCAGCCGATATGCCTTGGAACCCAATGACAGGAGGTGTGGATGAAAGTCTCCATGAAGTGAACCCATTTTGCAGGCTAAGCGATGCCGAAAGACCAGCCAAAGCGCCAGAGATGGCCGTCGCCACCAGAATGTTCTTTACCTTGCTCATGCCAGCATAGTCAGCGGCGTCGCTATTAAGGCCTGTCGCCTTCAGTTCGTAACCGATCGTCGTCTTCTTAAAAAGGACATAGATGATTACGGAGGCAACAAGGACCAAGACCATCCCTAAGCCGACGATGGGGTTCCCGGCGAAGAGCTTATCAAGGCCGATGGAGGGGATGAATGCGTTGGATGCGCTTGATATTTTGGAAGCCTCAGAATGGGATGAATCCCAAACCGCGGGGCTCGATGTAAGAATCCCGTTCACTAAGTACAAGGCAACCCAGTTCAGCATGATGCCAGAAAGAACTTCATTAACATTGAAGAACGCTTTTAAGGCGCCGGTGATCAATGACCATAGCGCCCCGGCAACCATCGCGGCCATCATCACGAGCCACCAAGGAAGATTCGCGCCTATGCCCATGAACGTGATGACCATCGCGGCGACTGAATACTGCCCGGATGCGCCTAGGTTAAAAAGCCCCGCCTTATAGGAAACAAGGATCGATAGGCTCATCGCGATGAGTGGGGCGGTCTTTGCAAGCGTCTGGCCAAAATAATTCCACCGGTCATCGGGGCTTTTGAATATGAGGAAGTTTCCTAGGATGGAACTCATGCCGTATCCTGCTTCTGTAGCGTTGATGCAAAGCAAAACGACGAACCCGAGAACCAATCCGAGCAACGCACACCACAAGGACGTTATGACCGTTTTGGTCGCGTTCTTTTTCAATATGGACGAGAAGAACGATTTTGTCTTATTCATGGCTTCCTACTTAATCGCGTTTACGCGGTCCCTCTTCGCGCCGGACATATACAAACCCAGAAGGTCTCTGCTGACTTCCTCTGGCGAGAATTCTCCGACGATTTCGCCTTCGTACATGACGAGGATTCGATCCGAGAGTGCAAAAACTTGATCCAGCTCAAGAGAAACGAGCAGGATGGCTTTTCCTTCCTCCCTTTGCTTCAATAAGATGTTGTGGATCGTTTCGATGGAGCCGATATCAAGGCCTCTGGTTGGCTGCACGGCGATAAGCAAGTCGGCGTTGCGCTCTATCTCCCTGCCGACGATGATCTTCTGCTGATTCCCTCCGGACATGCTTCGGACGGCCGTGTTTTCATCGCCGTTAGAACGGATGTCGTATTTTTCGGTTAAGTCCGCGGCGTATTTCTTAATGGCTTTCTGGTTCAGGAATAGACATTTCGAGAAGCGTTTCTCGTAATACCGATCCAAAATGGCGTTTTCCGAAATGGAATAATCCAAAACCAAGCCATGCCTTTGGCGGTCTTCTGGAATATGCGATAGTCCCGCTTTGGTTTTCTCCCTCGTCGAGAAAGCGGAGATGTCTTTATCGTTAAGCAAGACGGTTCCCCTTTGCGTTTTCTTGATTCCGGTGATGCCGTAGATGACCTCCTGCTGGCCATTTCCATCGACGCCTGCCAACGTGACGATTTCGCCTTTGCGCACGTTGAAGGAAACGTCATTGACGACGGCCTTTTTGGAGCGTGGGTCGACCATCGTTAAATGTTCCACCCTTAGCACTTCTTCGGAGTACCCTAAGCGGCTTGGCTTACTAAGGAGTTCCACCTTCCGTCCGACCATTAAAGCCGAGACGGCTTCTTTGGTCGTTTCTTTCGTGTTTAAAGTATCGATGCATTTTCCGTTGCGAATTACGGTGATTTCGTCGCAAACCTCAAATATTTCGTTCAATTTATGGGAAATGAAAATAATCGATTTGCCTTCTTTTTTCAGGTTGTTCAGAATCAAGAGAAACTCATGGATTTCCTGCTCGGTCAAAACGGCCGTCGGCTCATCGAAGATCAGGATATCGTTCTTCCGATAGAGCATCTTGATGATTTCCGTCTTTTGCTGCATCTCCACGGAAATGTCCTTCACTTTTTTGTCTAGATCGACATGCAAGCCGTAGCGTTCGACGATTTGTTCAACCTCTTTACGGGCTTTGTCGTAGTCGATGATCTTCAAAACGTTCTTATTCAGCCAGTTGAAGCATTTCTGCAAGAAGTTGGGGTTCTCTTCGTATTCCTTAAGGACCTCCTCTCCAAGGATGATGTTTTGCAAAACGGAAAAGGTGTCTACAAGTTTAAAGTGCTGATGGACCATGCCGATGTGATACTTCGTCGCGTCGTGGGGACTTGCGACCTTGATTTCGACCCCATCCTTCTTGACGATGCCAGAATCGGCCTCATAAAGACCGAAAAGGATCGACATGAGGGTCGATTTGCCCGCTCCATTCTCGCCGCATATCGCGAGAATATGGCCTTTCTTCAGGCGAATGTCGATATGATCGTTCGCGAGGATGCTTCCGAACCTTTTGGTTATGCCGAGCATCTCAATGGCGTAGTTGTCCTTCATATTACTTAATCGACCCTCGATAGGAGACTTTCGTGAATTCGCTGACGGGCGGGACCTCTTGAGTATCGTCTAAGATGGTCTTTTTGCCCGACATAATGTCGCCTACGAGAACTTTGTAGTCCTCGATGGTGAAGTTCTTCATCCTCCAGGTTTCCGTGGGAAGCTGGACATAATTCAATTCCGGATGCTCGCTGGAGACCAAGCCCAAGAAGGAGATCCCGTTTTGCCAAATGTGTTCATAGTATAGTTCGTCAAGCTTGGCGATGACGGTTTGCTTGATGCCTTTCATCGCGCTGGTGATGCATATCCCTTCCCCATAGTCCCGATCGATGACGAAGGACTGGTCGCTGTCGACGCCGACGAGGTAACCGTTGTTTTCTTTTGCCGATAGCGCAACCGAAGTGTAGATGCTACCACCACAAGAAAAAACGATTTCGGTTTTGTTGACCTTGTACCAGTTGTCAATGTATTTGAATATGTCGCTATCTCCGAAGAATTGGCCGCCGTATACGTATTGAACGTCGATGTTTTCCTCAAGTTCTTTTGCCGCGGCATCGGCCCCTTGGACATAACCGTAGCCAAAGCGGATCACCGGGGAGCTAGGTATGCCTCCTAAAAAGCCGAGCCTTCGGAAGCCTTCTTTCACGACTCCATAGCCCGCGAGATAGCCCGCTATTTCTTCGTGATAGTTGTAGACGGCGATGTTATCGGTCAAAGAAAAACCGCTCGGAAAGTCGTCGGGCGATATGTCTAAGCCGATGAATTTCACATCGGGATGCTTGGGCGCGACTTCGGCCAAGACCTCGCCTAAAGCTTAGCCAGGGCAAAGTACGACTTTATAGCCTCTATCGACGGCGAGGTTCAAGGACTTTACGCGCTCTGCAAACGAAGCATCGCTCGGCTTATAGTAGTTGAACTCAATATTGTTTTTGGCCGCCCATTCTTTACCGCCTTCAAAACAGGCTTGGTTGAAGGAAGCGTCATTGACATCGGCGAAGTCGGTGATCATCGCTACTTTAAAAGCATCGGCATTGCTCTGGGATAGGGCGCTTAGGGAGAACACGAGCGTGACAAATACCAACAATGTTGAGCAAAATGCGAGGAGAACTTTCTTCATACGCAGCATTGATTATAACGTTTGCTGACGATATGGCTCACGTTTTATGCCTTTGTGAAATCGAACGGAGGTATATTCTTGAGCGAACGTTCAATAACAGTTCCGCTCTCCACGTGAATGATTTCGTATCCCTGGTCGCCAAGACGTCGAAGCAAAAACACGCGATTTTCCAAATCATGAGGCTCGATGTCGACGTTGCGTTCCGACCACTTGCCATGAAATTTGGAGCTTAAGCCATCATGACCATCGCTATCTGCATATGCAAAAACGGGAAGATTAAAGGCTTGATTACCCAAAAAAGGCCAAAGCAAGCAAAGCATTAATTGATAAATTCATAAGTTTTATTCGTTTTCTTTTAAACCAAAACGCAAAGCCCTTAATATCTCTTTTCTATCTTGTCAAAAGCCTCCTTCCCTTCCGTAAAATTCATGTCCGGGCGACTGTTAAGATATTCGTAGAGCCTGGGGTCCATTCTTTTTCTTGATTCAACCTCCTCGCAAAAAGCCCTTATTCCCGTCGCCGCACATCTGTTTCCTTCAATCACCGAGAATGCGAAATAGGCAGCAAGCAGGATAATGTGTCTCTTGTATTCACACATCGCCGCATTCAAGCCACCGGAGAGTTTCCTCTCTATTGCACACTCCCCACCGCAAAGATAACGAAAATCACATCCCGCGCATTCGGGACGACGAATTTGGAAAACGAACATCCTTTCCATGGCTGATTCGTCGAGATGCTCGGCCTCGCCGATGGCAAACTCCCCCATCCCAAAGGCCGCGGGGCATGGATACACCTTTCCGTCGCCATCAAGAGTGAAACGCGAGAGCGACCCGTCGCAACGGATGAGGCATCTTTGCCCCAAAAATATCCGTTTCACGAATTTGCCGAAGTAGTCATCGCCATTGTGAAGAATCTTAATTGGAGCGATGTCGCCCGCAATTGCGGATTCGGTTAGATAGGAAACAAGCTCATCGTAGCTCTCGCACCAGGCTTTAACGCCTTCGGAAGAAAAGGCAAACTCGCACGCCCTAGCCGGTTTGTACCCAACCGTGTTGAACGTCTCCGATAGCTCAATGAGGGAATTCTTTAGGCTAAAGACGTCGCTCGTCAACGTGCAGGCGGCGCCGACGTATTCGTGATGCGGAATCGCCTTGACGTTGGCGATAATCTCGTCGAAGGTGGGCTCCCCGGTCTTCTTTCTTCGATGCTTGTCATGGACTGCCCTGCAGCCGTCAAGGCTAACGCCAAACAGTATTCCGTGCCGCTGAAGCGTCTCGGCCACTGGGAGGGAAAGCAACGTCCCATTGCAGACAAATTGAACGAGGATCTCCCTTCTCAGCTCATTGGATTTGCGGACGCAATGCTCCTTGATTTTCAAGATTTTATCTAAAA
>JAFSVB010000105.1 GCA_017450325.1 Bacilli bacterium
ATCAACCCCTGGCCCGGAGTAGACGCCCAATCCATTATGGATAAGCAAGTAGAGGCCGCTCTCTTCGTCCTCATCGAGTTCGATGAAATGGTTCCCTCCGCCTAGGCAGCCCAAATAATAGGGCCAGGACAGGCGCGATTTGATGCCTTCATAGCACCTAAGTCGAGTGAAATCGAAATCGAAGGCGGGTTCGATATAATGGTCTTTGCCCGCGGGGATACGGTGACAGATCCGGTCGAGCTGGTCAAAATCCACTTCTTCTTTCCTGGCGTCAATTTTGACATAGCTCACCCCACATCCGGCATCGCTTTCCAAGCCGAGGATGACCTCCTCGCCGGAAGACATGGTGAAACCGGTGATTGTGCCATCCCCATTCGGATGGCCATCGGGCATGATGGCGATCTTCCTTCCCCTCACCACCGGGGAGGAGGCGATAGAAAAAAGATTGTCCCTAGCTATCTGCGATAGGTCAGGGGCAAAATTGAAAACATCGCAATATCTGCCTTTGATGATCTCCATATGCAATTAAGGGGGAGCCCCTCCCCAAAACGCGATGCGTTTGTCTGAGATCAACTCCCCCTAAGCTTTGGTATTGGAATCAGGAAGCGGTGCTTCGTCTGTTATCGCCGCAGCCACCAGCAACTTCGGCTAGGGCTTCTTCGCTAAGCTCGGCTCCGCCCTTCTTGCTCTGCTCGAGAATGCGCTCGGCAATGCGGGGCTGACCTCGAATCCCTTGTCGGCGAAGTATTTGACGACATCGTCGGCGGCATTGAGCTTGCAAACTTCGGCAAGCATTTCGGGGGTAAGATCCTTGACTTGTAATCTTGTCATGTTTTTATCTCCTTTTTAATGCGAGGCAGGAAACGAGTTGTGAGAGCGTTTAGTCGAGGATGTAGCAGCCTGCTTTGCTCGGATATACCGCAAGACAGACTCGACTAACTTATTGCAGGCTAGCAGCTTGCGCCGCATTCCTTACCGTCGGCAATACTTTATAGGAAACACCGCATTTTGTCAAAGTACTACCCCCCATCATTTAGGGATTTGGAGCAAGAAAATAAGCAATTGGACACATAATTGTCCTAATCAGCATAGCCAAATCGTTTATGAGTAAAACCGCCATGATTGTAAAGCACGGCAATGGATGTCATTTTTTAAAAACTTGCTTTTCTGAGTGAACGGAAACTAGACGGCACTACGCAGTCAGAGCCGTTGTTGAACGATAGTTTTATGCAAAATCAGAAATAATATGCGGTAACGATGCCCAAGACGAAGAATTCGATCCGCGACTACCCAATCCTCAATGCCATCAAACCCTATCTTGATTCCCTGCCCCGCGAAAGCGAATGGTGCTTCCCCTGCCACAACGACTGGAATGGGGCCACCACCATCGGCCACAGCGAAGTCAGACGTCGCATAGACAAATACGTCAAGAAAACAGAGTTGCCCCACATCAAGGTGCACGGCTTCCGTCACTCGTGCGTATCCTATTTATTATCTAAAGGCATGAGCTACCGAACCGTCGCGAGATGGGTCGGCGGCACCGAGGCGGTCGTCCTCCAGACGTAATCGCACCTATTGCCTGACGAAAAGGACCAGATAGCCGACTTCCTCAACGGCAACAAAGACGACGAAGAAAAACACACGGAGGGTCAATTGACCCTCCTTTTCTTATGGTTTTGCCGGGCGACATTTCCTATAATTAATCCATACAAAGCCATCGTTTTATTGTTTGTGATGGCGAAAGGAGCTGAGATGAAAGAATCTCTGAACAAATTTCTTGCAAGCAATGAAGGCCACGGCCTTCTCTTTTTGGAGCTGCCGACCGGATTCGGCAAAACCTACAATGCGTCCGATTTCATATTCGATTTCCTAACGGGGGCGGCGAAGAACAAACCAAGCCGGATTTTCTATCTAACCCCGCTCCGAAAGAACGTCGACAGCGTCTTCAACGACATCCTTGATAAATTCAAAACGGCTGGCAAAGAGGACCTTTTCAAGTCAAACGCCCTGATAATCCGCGCGAACTATGAGGAAGTCGTCAACCACATTTTGGACAGCCATCCCGAGGATGATTTCACGAGGCTAGAGACCTACCGTATCCTACGCTCCAAAGTCGATTCCTATCGATCCATCACCAATGAAGACGACATTCAAAGCCCGAGCAGCGGTTTGGCCGCGGATCTTCTGGAATCTATCAGGAGCGACTTCGAGCCCGCCTTTAGGCGAGAGGTTGAAAGGGTGATCAAGCGCTGGGATGATTGCAAAACCCCAGCGAAAAGACTCGCGAAGATAAGAAGGGAGCATAAATGGCTTTTGGATTTGTATCCCGCCATGCTCACCTCAGAACGCAAGGTCATCCTCACGACGGTCGACAAGTTCTTTCACGGGAACAACCCTATCATCGCCCGCCCGTACCGCTTCTACCTCAACAGCATCACCAAAGGCGCGTTGGTCTTCCTGGACGAAAGCGACGCCGCGAAGCAATCCCTCCTCTCGGCGATGATCCAGAACTGCACCGACTACAAGCTCGATTTGCTAAGGCTCGTCAAGACCATCCACCATTCGATCGTACACGATGAAATCAACCAGGACGTGTTCCTTCAAGTTGAGTCGGATGACCCAAACAAAACCACCAAAGCGAGTTTTGAAAAGCTGAAGACGGTCTTCGAAGATGCCTACCAAGAACACCATCTGATGTACCAATTCAAGCTTGAGGACGAGGTGCAGGAACGTCTCTTCATTTTCCACGACTACACAACCGCCACTGTCATCGACGGCAAGGATAAAAACGCTGATGGAATCTTTATTAAAACGAACCCCGCGAAGGGACTCAATGTGTTAACCACCAAGGAAAAGGACAGCAACGACAACTTCGCCCATTTCATCGCCGACCTATACGGTGTGCTTAAGTTCTTCATCCAATTCTGCAGCATTGCCGCTAAGAACTACCTCGGCTACAAG
>JAFSVB010000106.1 GCA_017450325.1 Bacilli bacterium
CCATGTCACCTTCTATAAGTACGCTTCGGTCGGACTAGAAGGATATCAAGTGAGCCTTCGCGACGTCGACTTAAGCTGCAATGCCGCGGCGGCCCGTACATCTTTGGTGGGCTTCACCTTTGCCGATGCGGGCATTTCTCCTCGCGGCATCGTCGGGATGTCCTTAACCTATGATATCGTCTTGGACACGAAAGTCCCCGAGGCGAGCAATGACTTCTCCAAAAAAGTCTACCACGATGGCTTAGCCGTATACGAAGTTCTCTTCCCCGATTCCACTTGGTATTAAATCCAAGCGGGTTTTACGCTGGTTTTCTACTTTTTCAGATATTTTGAGATGTCGAGCCACGCGCCCATTTCATAGTCGCAGCGGTCATCATCCAAGATTAAGGTCCCTTTTGCGGGGGTGAAGGTCATCTCCGAGAAATAGATTTTGCCATCCACCTCATAGAAGTCGGCGCGGACGAAGGGAAAGGGCTTGCAGAGCTCTTCCGCAAGGGCGACCATCTTATCCCAATCGGGCGGACAGGGTGGGGTGACGTCTGCTTTCTTCCAGCCGTTGAACTGCGACCCATCAAAAGGCGTCCAGTCGATATAGAGCTGGGTATAACGGATATCCGTGCCTCTGCCGGTGACGACGTAGAGGTTTTTGGCCTTGCCGTTATAGACGTGGATTTTATATTCGGTAGGCAAGGTCACGGTGTCGCCGAGGAATTCCTCGATGATGATCTGCGGCTTGATGGGGGAGTAGTGGCGTTCCATGGTCCACTTCCCATAGTCTTTGGAGAGCCATTTATGGAAGTTCTTCCTCGCTTCTTCTATGTCGAGTTTGGACTTGTCGCGGACGAGCATGTTCCATTGCGAGCTATGGGTGGTCTTTAGGACAAAGGCGTTTGGAAGCGCGTCGAAGTCGATGTCTTCGAAACGGTCATAGATGCCTAGAACAGGGACGAGCAAATCCTCATGGCCGAGGGATTTTAAGTACTCGCGCACCCCAACGCGGCCTGCACACTTGCTGACCAATGGGTCTTTGGGGTAGACAAATAGACGAAGGTATTGGAGTTTCTCGGTGTAGCGGGTTGGGCTCTTCAAATCCAAGGGGTGATGGGTGATGTAGCGATATTGCATCTTTACGTAGGTCACGGGGGAAACCTTCTTGATGATGCCGCGGCTAAGCACGGCGAAGAAGCGCTTGAATTTATTTTCCTTGAGGTTTGGATTAGCCATTTTCCTGCTCCCTCCGCCTTCTTGACGCGGGCAAGAAGGACGTGACGAGATTCTCTTTGCAAACGAGCAACCCGCCGATATAAATCACCGCATCGATGGAGATGACGATGAGCAAAGCGAGCAATTCCGCGACCCAAAGGCGGTCTCCATCAAAGGGCAGAATCTTGATGAACAAAGGGGTTAAGAAGTAACTCGTGACCCCAACAAGCACCCCGACGAGGACGATTTTCAAGGTGTTGAGGTTGAAGGTCGCAGGAAGCGAGTATTCGCGGGTCATAACGAGCAAGAAGATGAGGATGAGCGCATCGGCGGCCATTGTGGCGATGGCGACCCCAAACACGGGGTTCTCCTTAAAGACGACAAGCCCGAAAAGAAGCGATAATCCAATGTTGAGGATCACTCCGAAAAGCATCGCGAATAGATACACTTTCTCCCTCTTTTGGGGCAAGAGGATCTGCGTATAGATGTTATCCGCGATCGAGAAGGTGAGCATCATCGTGGCTAGGACGGTCAGCACCAAGTTCGACCCGACGTAGGAAGCGTTATTTGAGCCTGCGATTAAGGAGACTATGGGGCCCGACATCGTCGCCATGGTCGCGATGGCGGGTATGGCGATGAAGATGGTGATATTGAAGCTAAAGCGCAGGAGGTTGCGGTAGAAGCGCTTGTCCTCCTTGCCATAGTAATACGTCGCCCGTGGCATGAAGACGGCGTAAAGCGAGGTGGTCAACGTGATGATGATGTCGATGCCCTTGACGCCGACGGAATAAGAGCCAACCGCGGCTTTCGATGGCCCGATGAAGCCCAGGATAAAAGAGTCCGTCTGGTTATAGGCCGTGACGAACATGGAAATGAAAAGCAACGTCGTCAAAGGTTTGATTAACGGCAAAAAGCGATAGGGCCTCGTCTTCTTAAAGGAGATGTATTTTGGAAGGACGAGCAAGTTCACGATGACGGTCATCACGGTCGAGGAGATCGTCAAAAGCGCGTAGATATAGACCTCGTTCATCGCGGAGGCCGCACTGGCGGTCGGTCGGATGAAGGTGTAGATCATCAAGGCCGAGATGGCGATGAGCATGATGCTGCGGATGGTGATATAGAGGTGTTTTTCCAAAGCGATATAAATCCATTCGAAGGAGAAAACGCCGACGAGGAAGTTGATGCTGAGCAAGAAAATCAAGGCGTTGTTCTCTTTTAAGGCGGGCACGCTGAAGCATAAGGCGCATTCCAAGGCGAAGCTTAGTAACGTCGTCACCGCTTGGATCAAGAAGAATTCCTGCGCTTTATGGGACAAGGCCTCGCGGTCATCTTTGACTTTGCTACATTCACGGATGGCGATGTTCGGGATGGAGATGCGAGCGAGGACGAGGAAATAGTAAACAAACGTATTCGCCCAAGTGTATAAGCCGAACACCTCATCGCCAAGCGCCCTCGTCACATAAGGAAACGTGATGAAAGAAAGCACCGTCATCGTCAAGGTACGGATTAAGTTAATGACGACGTTCACGCGAAGGTCGTTATGTCGGAACGTGGGCGCGGACATGGCATGCATTATACAACGCGTGCGAATTTTGCGCGCGTAAAGTTCCTTTCGGTACTATGGCTACTTGTGTTTTCTTTGCCTAACGAGCCGATATTGCTTATTCGACTTGGAAATATTGGCAGAGGATTTGCGTTTTATCTTGGCCCGCCTCACAGGTTGAAATGAGGTAGCCGGGTTTTTCATCGTATTCGCTTAGACCACGATAATAGAAAAGTTTTAGCTCCTCATCGATGATCACGGGGAGAAAGCCGTTTTTCAGGCATTCCTTCAACATGATGAGGCGGCCTACCCGGCCGTTGCCGTCTTGAAAGGGATGAATCGATTCGAATTTCGCGTGGAAATCAACGATGTCCGCAAAAGTGGGGGCTTCGAGTTTTGCATAAGAGGACAGGAGGGACTTCATCCTCGCCGGCGTTTCGGAAGGGGTGGCGACGCGGCGGTTTCCAACGGCGTTTGGTAGGGCTTTATATTCACCGACGCGGAAATAAGATAACGCAGCGTCCTTCGTGCCTTCCTTGAGTATTCTGTGGAGTTCTTTGATATGGGCCTCGTTTAATGGCTCAAGCGCATGGGCGAGGACGTATTTGATACAAGCGAAGTGGTGTATGGTCTCTATCGCATCATTCAGCGGGACGAGTTTTCCCTCTTCTCCGAGCAAAGAAAACGTTTCGAAAATGTATCGGGTTTCATCCTCGGTTAGTTTGCTTCCTTCGATGTGATTCGAATTATAGGTCATGACAATCTGGAACTGATGATAAATCCCACCCTTGGTTCCTGCTTCCATTTCCTGAACGAGCCGTAAAAGCAACGGGGCAATCTGTTTATCCGGGATGAATTCACAGACATCTTCGATTTGGCAATTAAGAAAATCGCAGATACGGCCGAGGACATTCAAAGAGACTTCTTTATTGGAAGAAAGCCTGGCTAAAGTAACCGTGGAAATCGACGCGCCGATGCGGAGCGCCGTTTTGTTCAAGCCCCGCTTTTTTAATAAGTCAAACAATCGAGAATAAGAAATAGTCATAATATTTGTCTCTACAAACATTTTATCAAAAATATTTGAAAATATAAATATTATGACAGCCCAACCTCCAACTTTGGATTCCTTGGGACCGACGGTTTCCACGCGCTGCGTTTTCCATTGATTCGGCCTAGAAAAGTCCCATAATGTGTGGGACATGAAAATCCTCGTCGTATGCCAGTTCTTCTACCCAGAAGGGTTTTCCATTAATGATGTCGTCAAGCGCATGGTGGAACTCGGACATGACGTTTTGGTCGTCACAGGACAGCCAAACTACGGCTATAAGAAGATCATGGACGGCTACGAAAACGTGGTGGACGAGGTTGTCTATGGCGCCCGCGTCCATCATTGCCCGCTTCGTCCAAGAAAGGATGGCCGTTTATCGATTATTCGTAACTACTTATCTTTTTGGCGGAGTTCCAAGCGGTATCTCCGGTGCCTCAAGGAGGAGTTTGACGTAGTCTATTCCATGTCGCTTTCCCCGCTTATTTCCATCGTTGGGGCGACCATATACGCGAAGAAGCACCATGTCCGCCATGTCTTGCATTGCCTCGACTTATGGCCGGAATCCACGGTCGTTACGGGAGCGGTGAAGAAAGATTCGCTTCTTTATAAAGGCCTCTATCATTGGTGCCGCAAGATTTATTCCAACATCGACGAAATCATGATCTCATCGCCGTCCTTCGAGCGTTATTTCCGCGATGTTTTGCGCGTGAACCACGTTCCGATTTCCTATGTGCCACAGCCTCCCCAAGTCGCCGAAGCGAGCGAAAAAGTCGCTTATACCCATAAGGTCAATTACGTTTATGCGGGCAACATCGGCATCCTCCAGCTCGTCGAGAACCTCGTCTTAGCGACCGATATCGCGAAAGATTCCATCGATGTCTGCCTCCATCTCATCGGGATGGGGCAACGAAGCGATGCCGTTTTGGCGATCGTCAAGGAACATCATCTTGAGGACCGCGTGAAGTTCTATGGCGTGAAGCCGCGCAGCGTCACCGCGGGATACTACGAAAACGCGACCGCGATCCTCGTCTCGCTCACCCATCAAGGAACCGTGGGGGAAACCATTCCAAGTAAACTGAATTCCGCTTTATATTACGGACGCCCTATCCTTGGCGTGATTGGCGGAGATGGCGCGCGCCTGATCGAGGAATCTCATTCGGGCATCTTATCCTCGGGGGAAGACCCGAAGTCCATCGCGGAGGCTATGGTCCGCCTTGGGCAATTAGACGAAAAGGCTCTTCAGGAATATGGAAGCAACGCCAAGCGATATTTCAATGAGCATTATGAAATCGGCTCGTTGATGGACGAGCTGATGAAGCACCTTGATCCAAAAGCGAATCATTAAGGCAAATTCTTCAAAAATCTCTGCAAATTAAAGGCGGTTTTTTGCTTACCGAATTTCTCTAATATCAGGTTTTTCGCATCGTTTTCGCAGAGTTTGACGAGTTTTCCTCCTTCGTCAAGATGTGCCTTTAAGAAGGATTCGAGGTCGCCACTAATCCAGTTGATCGCCTCGCCGAATTCTTCTTGTAGTGGCGTGCTATGGGTGGAAGCGATGACGGGGGCAAAGCATAGATATTCCATGACTTTGCTCGGCACGGCCAAAGCGTCGAGGTCACGGTTATAGTGACGTGGGTTGATGGCTAGGCTCGCCCCAGCGATATAGGAATAGTGCTCTTGCTTGGAAATCTGTCCAAGGTAGACGATGCCAGGGGTTTCCTTCACGGCTTTTTCGACCTCGGCCTCGTATGCTCCATGCCCCGAGATGACGAGGTCATAGTCCATATGCAGGGATCGATAGCAATCGATGAGGTCCTTGGTGCCGTCTTTGACGAAGAGCGCCCCTCCATAATATATATAAGGACGTTCGCGTTTTTTAGGCGCGACGTTTTGCTCTTCGACGAAGACGGGTTGGACGTAGTGGGGCTTCTCTTTTAGCCCGTAGCTTTCGACGAGTCCTTCCGTCAAGGCTATGGCAGCATCTGCGTCTATGTTTAACGTATGGATGCGGTCTGCGTAGTATCCTGGAACCCCGGTGATGTTACGAATCTCGTCGGTTAAGACGGGAATCCGCGGGGCGTGCAGAGACTTAGACAAACACTTGGCCGCGCGCGAGAGATTCAAGTTCAAAGCATCATAAAGAATGACGAAGCGTTCTCCTTTTGGCGCTTCTTTCTCGATTTTTTTGACGAGTTGGCGATGTGTCAATAAAGCGCGGGCATAGCGGTTCTTCGGACCATAGACGTAGGTGTAGTGGATGTCGTCCGATTCGAAATTGTCCCGTGGCAATTTGCCTAATGTCGGCGGGACGAGGCTATAGCAATGGACGTCTTCGACGAGCGCCAAAGCGCGCAAAACCTTGCCATGGAAATTCTCGCCCGCTGGATTCGGCATCGAGGCGACTTTGCCATATTTCGAGGCGAAGTCATCCTCTTGGACATGCGTTGTTAAATAGAGGACGCTCATTTTTGCCACTCCTTGACGATCTTGTCGAAGATTTCGTTATGGGCTTTTGCGCTGGATTCAAAGGTGTAGCGTTCCGCGACGCGGATAGCTTCTTCTTTGACGCCTTCTGGCAGGGGTTTGCAAAGAATCTCAGCGGCTTCTTTTGGACTAGAGAAGTCGAGCAAGGCGTTGCTTGGCGATAACCCCGCGAGTGCTTTGGCGGCGTTGACGTACTTAGAGGAGAAGACGGGGAGGCCCTGCGAAAGCGCCTCGATGACGACATGACCATAGATGTCTTCGTGCGAAGGGAATACGAAGACATCGCAAGCGCGATAGAAACGGAAGAGGCCCTCGTGGGCCATATAGGGCAAGAGGTGGACATTCGTTAGGCCTAGTCGCTGGATGAGCCGTTCATATTCTTTCTTTAACGGCCCTTCCCCGATGAGGTAGAGGTGATGGTTTTTAGGCATATGGACGAAGACTTGGATGAGGGCTTCGAAGTTCTTGCGCTCGATGAAGAATCCCGCGGATACGTAAACCCGCTCCCCCTTGATGCCTAGCTTCTTTCTTAGTCTCGCGATTCCTTCAGGCGGATAGGGTTTTTGGAGGCGTTCTTCTTCCGCGATGGAGCCATAAGGATAAAGGATGATGCGATCTTGTTTCGCCCCATAATGGATGAGGTATTCCTTTGAAGAAGCTTCTGGGGCCATGTAATAGGGCGCGCCCGAAATATAGTGCGACTTGATGGCAAAGGCGATGTTGTTCTCTTTGGGACGGACGATGCCTCCGTTGATGTAGAAGACGTAGGGTATATGGCGCTTCTTGCAATAGGAGATGCAGCGCCATTCCGTGAACGTCCGCCAGCCGTTGAGGACGATGATGTCGTAATCTTGGCGTTTCTTCAGATATTTGATTGGTTCGCGGGTGTAATTGTTGATGCCCCCGAACTTCATCGGATGGCCGAATAAGGCATGGAAGGTCAACGCTTTTTTCGAGTAGAAAGTGTGGTTCCTCCCGCCTTCGGAGGTACGTTCAAAGTAAACGGTTAGCTCATTGTCTTTGCCAAGGCGGTTAAAGAATTCCACCTTGTAGGGGGCGGGATGGTTGAAAAGCCAGAAAATACGCATCGTTATTATTATTCCACTCTCGCGCGTATAATGGGGACATGATTTCTTCCTGGTCCGGATTTTTTGAATCCGTGAAAGACAAAGACTACTCCAAACGACTGAAGGCGTTTCTGGATGATGAATATGGCCATCATCTTTGCTTCCCGCCACGCAGCCTGATGTTCAATGCTTTTAACTTAACTGATCCCAAAACCTTAAAGGCCGTGATCATCGGCCAAGACCCATATCATAATGATGGACAAGCGATGGGATTATCCTTTTCAGTTCCGAAAGGCATGGACTTACCCCCGAGTTTGCGGAATATCTACCGCGAGATCGAAACCGACCTCGGCATCCAGATGGATTATGGCTCAGGCGACTTGACGCCTTGGGCGAAACAAGGGGTTCTTCTTTATAATGCGCGCCTTTCCGTCCGCGCCCATACGCCTTTGTCCCATAGCATCGCCGAGTAC
>JAFSVB010000107.1 GCA_017450325.1 Bacilli bacterium
CACCGATAAGAATGTCGTCCCCACAACGCACATAAAAGTGGCACGCGGACTCTATGGCGTTATCGAAGTCGTTTAGATAGACGTTCTCTAAGACGCCGGCTAGAGGCATGCCCGTCCATTGGGCAGGGCCATCATGATAAATGGTCTCATCTCCCTCTTTTCGGTAGTCCTTAGCCTCTACGTAATGGCAAAGGAAATCGCAGATTGGACGTTTAAAGATTTTCTTTCACTCGATCAACGTCTTCATCCCCTTCTAGGAGAATACGAAAAAAGCGGCGCCCACCTTCGCCTACTGTCCGTTTTGACGCACTCCGCCCTAACGATGGGGCCTAAGCACCAAGTCGTCTATCCAACGAGTCCGAAGCAGGCGTTTCTTTTCTTGCAAAGCCATAAGGATGAGCCCTTTAATGAGGATTTTATACTCGGGCTTCACAAGGCCCTGACGAACGGGCGAGGCGGCGCGTGGAAAAGCCGAAACACTTATTTCGAGCGAGACGATGGCAGCTTCTACATAACAGCGTCCGCGGAGAAAACACCCGAAGTCATGCGCGAACTGTGTAGGAAGTACGCCTTCCTAAACGCGCCAAAGGGCGAGGAATTCGACGAGATCTTTAAGTTTATCCTCCACTTTATCTGCATCCACCCATTTCTAGACTGCAATGGGCGAATGTCCGCTCTTCTTATGGAAACCTTGCTTTATAAAGCGGGGCTTCGCGCCGCGATTTATCTCCCCGTCGATGCGCTGATGAACGGCTTGTATGAGAAAAGAACCTGCCTCGAAATAAGGAAGGCGTCGGGTTCCTTTTATGGCATGAAGGAGCTCTCGTTTGATAGTTATCTCCCCTACGTGAAAGAAATCGTGTACAAAAGCTATCTATACTTGATTGAATCGATGAAGTGATAGAGCGTCACGACACGGCGAAACAAAATATGGCCCTTTTGCGGAGATAATGCTTTTGATTCAAAGGTTTTTTCGTGTAAGTCGTGAACGAAAACCGCACAAGACGACGTCTCGGCTTATTTTATGGCACGATCTTTATTAATACGCTTTCAAGAATATGAATTACGAATATACTTATACAAGGCATTATTTATGACGGCCATCAGCGACAAAACGCAACACTATAAGACGATTCATAAGACGTGCTTAACCGCGAATATCGTCTACATGATCGTCCACGCCTTCTACCTAGTGCTTTTCGTTATCGCCCATCTCGATATCCTCGCTTATGTCGACGCCGCGGTCATCGCTCTTTATGGGCTGTGCTTCTGGCTGTTACACAAGCGCAAATATTACCTCTATGCCCTCGTTTGTGGGAACACGTTCTTCGCTTTCATCTCGGTAACAACCGTGATGATGGGCTTCGGCTCTGGATTCCATTTTTATCTCATTGGCCTCTGCGTCGTCTCTTACTTCACTTCATATTTCTCAAAAGAAAAGCATGTCGGACGTTCCCTGATTTGGGTTGGGCTCTCCGTCGCCATCTACCTCGTCCTCTATTTCGTCACCCGCTTTAATCAACCGTATTATGCGGTTCCCGAATGGATGGAAATCACCTTGTTTACGATTCATGCCATCGCGGTGTTCACCTTTGTGGCCGCCTATATGACGGTGTTCCTCAAATATGCGTTATCCCTGGAAAGGCGCATCATCAATGAGTCCCGCACGGATGAGCTGACGCAGATCAACAATCGTTATAGCCTCTACGATTTCTTCGACGGCGAAGAAAACAAGTCCGCGATGGTTCTTGCGTTATTTGATATCGACGACTTCAAGCACATCAACGATACCTATGGGCACGTAACGGGCGACCTAATCTTGAAGAAGGTGGCGGAGTTAACGGCGAATACATTAAGCGATTGCTTTGTCTGCCGTTATGGCGGCGAGGAATTCGTTGTCGTTCTGGATGACGACGGACGGGGCGCGGCTTTTGCAAGGCTTGAGGCCCTCCGCGAAGCCATCGCGGCTGAAACATTTGAAATCGAAGGCGGGGAAGTCCACATTACCGTCACCATCGGGGCCGCTAAATATCCTAAAGATGCGTCGCTTGAAAAATGGGTGTCGCTCGCCGATGAAAAAATGTATCGCGGCAAGGAAAGCGGGAAAAATAAAACAGTTATTTAAGCGACTTCTGCGGAGATTTTCTTTTAAAACGCCATTCTTTTTTTCAAAATTGAACGTAAACCGGGACCTTCATCCAACGTTCTGGTTTTTTTCTTTTATGCGCGCTTTGCGCTCTACCTGCGCGGGTATATGTTGGAAAACATCGCGTCTCCTTGTAAAATCAAACGGAAATGAAAACCCTTTTGCTTCTTCTGACGATGGTGACTTCTCTGTTTGGAGGTGTTTCTGAAAACGCCTCCTCACCGAAGTCTTTCATGAGCGATAAAACGGAGGTCGTCGTCAACCTCGAAGTATCGGGCGCTGAGGCTCTTTGTCAGACCGATGACGGCGCTGTTTGGATCGGCCAGTATTCTGGCTTGACTCGTTATGACTCCAAAGAATCTACGGTGTACAAGGCCTTTACCGAAAATGGCGTGGAGCGCTCCGTAATCAATGTTCGCGAGCTTGTTTCAAAAGAGAACACGCTATATATCGCCACCTCTGATAGCGTTTTTGTGTACGAAGACTATAAGTTTTCTAGCATTAATGTGGACGCGGAAATGGTTATGGACATTACGCTCGACGAAGCCCACGACCTGCTCTATATCTCCACTTTGGCTAACGGCGCGTTCATTTATGACACTCAAAACAAAACGTCCAAACAAGTGCCGGGCACCGCAGGTAAGACCGTTAACGACATCGCCCTCGATGTCTCGCGGGATAACTATTATTACCACCTTGATAACGGCGTCTATGATAAGGCGGGCAACGAAATCCTCCTCTATCCCAAAATCACGGACATTTATACGTCGGGCGACATTCTTTACATTGGCGAACTCGAAGGCACCATTCATCGATACCATATGGGAACGCACTCGTTCTTGGACGATATTTCCGTCTCGGACCAAATGAACAAAATGCTCTATTCTCCAACGGATAAGGTGTTATATGTCGCCTGCGAGAACAAGGGGCTTTGCTGTGTGAATCTCGCCGGCGCCGAACCGGTAATTGCTTGGGCGGGCAATCTTGAGAACGTGAGCCAGTTGGTCGACTTGATGATCGACTATGAAGGGAACCTGTGGGTCGCCTCGCACTTTATCGGTCGTTCGGGCGTTTCCATCATCGCTAGGAACGCCCTCTATGCGCTCTTCTATGATGACCCCGTGTGGCAAGCGCTCGAAGTGAACGACAAAAGCAGCTCTTCAAACGCTCGTAATGTGTATGCGGTCGAGCGCTACGGCGACATTCTTTATGTCGTTGCGGCGCAGCGCATTTACCGTTACGACCTTTCCAAAGGCATCATCTTGCCAGACAACACCCTCATGCAGGCTATCGATGCCTACACCGAGGAATACCACACCATCACGAAGCCTAAGGATATCGAAGCCTATGATGGCAAATTGTTCTTCGCCGTAACGGGCATCGGCTTGGTTGAATATGATCCTCTTACAGAAGACGTACAGATTTACGATACCGCCTATGTCTCCACCCATATCGGAAAACAAATTGGGGACCCGAACCTCTCGGTGGCCAACACGATGAGGTCGCTTAGGGCCTTTGATGGATATTTGGCCATCGGCTACAGCCACGGGCTTATGAAGTTCGATGGGACGACCTTCTCGGTGATGGCCAGCGCCTCGAATGTCCTCTATATCAATAAATCCAAAGACGGGAAGCTTCTGTTCAATCGCTCGAGCGGCATTTTTGAAGTCGATGATGATTTTTCTAAGGCCACCGAGATCCCGACCGTTCAAAATATCAGCGGCAACCGTCTTAAGTTCCTCGTGGATGGCGACTACATCTACTACACTTTGAACAGCCGCCTTTTCCGGCTCGAGAAGAACAACGGAACGTACGTTTCCAAAGAGGTTTTCATCCCCTATGTAAAAGGGTCTTTAGTAGAGCTTGCAAAGGTTGAGTACACCGGTCTAAATGGCGAAAATGCATACAAATACGTCATCGCGAGTCAGAGGCAGGTGTACATTGCGGATTCTCTTGAGGGCGAGCGCCTTGAGAACTATGAATTTTACGACTCCACCAACGGCTTAAAAGACCTTGTCGCGAATTCATCGGGCTACTATGACCGCGAAAGGCAGAAGTACTACTTCCAATCTATGGACGGCGTCTTTGTCTATGACTTTAGTGAGACTAGGGGCACTTCCGTTCCCGTCAAGATGGGGCTATCTTCCATTGAGCTCGATGGCGCGACGTCTTATGGCAACACCATCAACGTCGGCAAAGATGTGTATCGTATAACAATCAATCTTTCCGTCTTTGGCTTCAGGCCGAATAAAGGGCACACCATTTATTACAAAATGGATGGCATTGACAACAGTTACCACACAATCTCCGACAATAACGATCACAGCGTGAACTACACGAACTTGCCTGGAGGGAACTATACGTTCCATGCCTATGCCGTCGACGAATACGGGCAAGCATCCAACCACATAGAGATTCAGCTGATCAAAGAGCTGAAGATTTATGAACACGTTTGGTTCTGGATTCTCGTGGGCGTCCTCGCGCTTTCTCTGATTGTGGGGGTGGCGTTCCTCGTAGTCCGCACGAAGACCAAACAGGCGATAAAGAAGCAGCTCGAATACAAGAACATCACCGTTGAGTCGATTCAGGCCATTGCGCGCACGATTGACGCGAAAGACGAATACACCAACGGTCACTCGACCCGAGTGGGCTACTATTCCAAGCTCATCGCGGAGAACCTCGGCATGAGCCAAGACGAGGTCGATAACATCTATTACATCGCCTTGCTCCACGATATTGGTAAGATCGCTATCCCGGATAAGATCTTGAATAAGCCGGGTCGCTTGACGGACGAGGAGTTCGCGGTCATGAAGAGCCATACCACCCGCGGCGCGAAGATCCTCAAGGGTATCTCGACGATTCCGCACATCGTCGAGGGCGCAAAATACCACCACGAGAGATACGATGGCACAGGTTATCCAGAGGGGCTGAAGGGCGAGGAGATTCCTTTCGTCGCACGCATCATCTGCTGCGCGGACTGCTTTGATGCGATGGCCTCAAAGAGGGTCTACAAAGAGCCGTTCTCGCTCGAGACGATCACGAACGAATTCAAGCGCTGCTCGGGTACGCAGTTCGATCCCAAGATCGCGGAAGTCGTGATTGAAATGATTCAAAGCGGAAAACTCAAACCCTATTCCGTGGATAATACTTACCTCGGCGAAGATGGTAAAACACACCGCATCACAAAAGAGTCTGAGGACCTAAATTAATCTACGCAAAAAACCATAAAATTCCTCAAAACCGCCCTAGTTGTTTTGATTTCAAGGCAAATTGCGCGGTTTTTTCTTCAGCGCTTTGCGAGGATTATTTGTTATCGGCATTATTCTTGCGCTATTTTTCAAGCAAAATTAATAGGACATTCCGCGCCTAGGCGCGATAATTCTAATTACATATGAAACGCTTTTTGCCCTTTGCCATAGCCTTGCTTCTTGCAAGCTGCGACACGCCGACGCTTGGCCCTAATTCCTCAGCTGCTCCGGTGGCTTCCTCTTCAGATTCGCCCATCTCGAGCGACTCGCCCGCATCGTCTTCCGTTACGTCAGAGTCTTCGGCAGTGCCTTCCTCCGCTCCGCTATCTTCGGAAAGCTCGGTCGACCCCGCAGCGGAAAACAAGATCTTTCTTTACAATGCGAACTCGCACCTGTTCGTGAACGACGCGAACGACCGAACGAATCCGTTTCTAAAAACGTATCGGCACAAAGAGCGCGAAGACGTTCCCTATGTGGACCTCGATGAATTCCGCCATGTCCGTCGTCTCGTGGACCCATCCCTTGGCTTTCATAATCTTGTTTCCTTAGGAAACGGCCGCTACGACCTTTCCTCCTCTTATGGCGCCCATTGCTTCTTTGACGCGGAAAAGCAGATCGTTGAGATTGCCGATGCGGACGTTTTTTGCACCGAGTTCAGCGAAGGAAAGACAGGGTTATTCGCAGACCCGTGCTTCGGTTACAAATACCTCGTTGGCTCCGATAAGACCAAATTCCTTACGAAAGGTGAAAAAACAACGTACCCCTTGAGCAAATACCATATGGAAATCGTGGAGCAAGATGGCCATCTCTACGTCCCCTTTTCCTTGGCTTCCCATGTTTTGGTTAATACGATGTATGGTGCTCTCGCCTATAACGGCAAGGATTTCTATAACTCGGCATTAATCGGACAGGGAGCCAACGTCATTCGCGCCTATTCCAACGATTCTGGGTTCCTTTGGGCCTACCAAGATACCGCCGATACCGCCGCCCACTTCGCCAAAGTCGCGGCGAAAGAAGGGGAAGCCTATCGCTTCGAGGCAACCTTGAAGGACATGAGAAAACAAGACATGAAATGCAGCGCGGTCTTCCTCACCAACGGCACGTTGACGATTAAAAGCGAAGACTTGCTTGAGACGGTCGATTATAACGGCACCTGGAAACAAGACGGGCAAATGCTTATCGCGGAGTTCAACCCTCAGGGGATTGGCAGGAAGCAAACTCAATACATCGACCTCTCCGAAGGCGGGTATTACCATACGACTCAGCGCACGGCGTCGATGGCCGAAGCCACTTATTACCAGCTCTGCATGGACTTCGATTATCAATACGGCCTCAAAGACATGCTCCAAATATCCTCTTTCGACGCGGAATTCCAGCGCCTTGGCTATAAGGAAGCGCTTCTTGGCAAAGATATTGACGCCTATCAGGACGCCCTTTCCAAGTTCTTGGTCGCGGGGAAGATGGGCGATAGCCACTATACGGCAATCTCGGAAGGGTTCTCCTCCATTCACCCGGGCGTCCCAGTCGCCTTGAGGCATAAAGACGATGCGGGAGAGCGCATTATCCGCCATCAGGAAGGCGCCGCGAAGGTGAGTCAAGCAAAGTCTTCAAATGATTTAAAGAACCTCACGTTGAATGTCCAAGGTGAGACCGCGATGATCACGTTTACTTCATTCACTTGCGATTATAAAAAAGAGTTCAAGGGCATCGACTATTACAAGGTTCCAGATGGAACTGAGAATGTCGACGCGTTCCTGACGTCCAAGATGACCGCGCATTTCGTCGAGGGCATTTGCTATGCGATGAACGAGATTAAGAAGAACGAGGCGATAAAGAACGTCGTCTTTGATGTCGGCTATAACATCGGCGGCTATACCATGTTCATCCCGTTCATCTCCGCTATCATGACCGATGATCCGAGCATCATCGTTGAGAATTCCATTTCCGGCTCCCGCATCGAAGCCCATTATCGCGCGGATTTGAACGCGGATGGCGTCCATGGCGGAGCAGGAGATACCTGGAAGGGCCAATATAACTACTACATCCTTCAGGCAGGCGGAAGTTTCTCCGCGGGCAACATTTTCCCGACCTCGGCGAAAAACGGCGGTTATGCCAAGACAATCGGTGAGCCAACGGCTGGCGGAGGATGCGGGGTAAGTCGACGCTGCGACATCACTGGATTCTTCTTCCAATATAATGGCTACCTTGGCTTCCCTGAGAGGAAAGAAGACGGAAGCTTCGTCAACTCTGAAGCGGGCACGACGCCGATGATTGCCATGGACGTGAACGATGCCTATAACCTCACCAAGCTGGACAACAAACTGAAAGAATATAAGGCCTAATAAGAAAAACAGCGGACCCGTTGAGCGGAATTCGCTGTTTTTAATTACATAAAAATAGGGCGAAATTGACGCTACTCAATATTTCTCTTGGCCCTATAATCGAACGAGGCCAAAAGCAATGGAGGATACGTATGGGCTATATTGCGAACCAATACAAGAAGAACTTCCTGATACGGTACGACAAAGATGGAGCGATCCCTTATCTTAGCCTGGAGGACTTTCCGGGCTTGCGTTGCGAGAAAGGGTCCTTTAAGAATTCCTCGGACGTCGTCGTACGTTACTTTACCTATTCCTATGATGGACCTCGCTCCGACAAACTCATACTGTTCCTGCCGGGCCTTGGACCAGGACATACGGCCTATTTCGCGGAAATCGAGGCGATCTGCAAGGCAGGATACCGCGTTTTGACGCTCGATTATGCAGGGACTGGCTCTTCAGGCGGCGAGTGTCTTCCGAGCGTGAACGGACCGACGCGAGATGTCATCGAGCTTCTAAGCGCATTGAGCCCCCAAGGAGAAATCGTTCCTGTTGGGCATTCTCTCGGCGGGTATACGGCCTTAAACGTCGCGAACCTACGCCAAGACGTAAAGCGCGCGGTCATCCTTTCGGGCTTCATCGGTATTTCCGACATGATGATGCCCATGGTGAAGCTACGCTTCCTTGCCAATGGGGTAAAACGGTTCGAGAGGAAGCTCGACGCCCGTTATGGCTCGTTGGACAACCGGAAGTATCTTTCTTCAACGTCCGACAGAATTCTATGGATTCATTCTTCGGATGATCCCATGGTGAGCTATAAGTACAATGCCGGGCAGATTGCGAAGGTCCATAACCCCGCCATCCGCTTAATTACCGTGGAAGGAAAGAAACATAACCCTCAATATACCATGGAGGCATTAAACACGATGCGTGCATGGATGGGGGAATACGAACGGAAGGTCCGCGAAGGGCAACTCGATACGTTAGAAAAACGCAAAGAGTATTTTGCGGATAAACCAGCCGCGCGCATGGTCACACAGGACCCCGAAATTTTGAAAGAAATCCTCCAATTCCTCGCGGAATAAACAAAATATCCCCGATTTCCGGAGAAAATAAAAACGGGAGAAGATAGGCCGCTTTTGCGGCGAATTTCTCCCGTTTGCAGTGTTTTTGTTATCCCCAGATATTGAGACGGTCTGCCGGGGCGACGTACATTTTGTCGTTCGCGGTGATGGCGTAAGTTTCGTAGAACTTCTCGAATTGGTTTATGACGCCGTTAACGCGGAAGACGGAAATCGGATGGTTGAATAGAATCAGAAGAGGTTGTTCGGCTGCTTTGTTTCGCATCCGAGCTAGACTCCGCTGCCGACGCCTGAACGCTGGAGGAAGTAGGGGCTTGCTGCCCACAGGCTAAGAGCAGCGGCGCGAGGCAGAGAAGCAATTTCATGCGATTTTTCGTCATGCTTGGCACCCCTGTTTTTAAACTCATACGACGTTCGCTGCCAACGTCCCGTCTTTTTGTTTCTATGGTGATGAGAAAGGCTACGAGATGCCCTTGAACAAGGAATAACGAAACTCTTCTGATGTGTGGCACAAACGTGACGCGCGGTGCATATAATTCTCACCATAGGAGGTTCCTTGAGCTTTTCAGGAGTGGAAAGCAGCACGGATTTGGAGCCTCCGACGCATATGGCTGAATCTTGAGAAATTTGGCATGAGATCCAATGAGCTCAAGTCAGAATAAAAAAGAAAGGATACCAACTATGAAGAGATTGCTTCCGATTCTATCCGCGATGCTGTTGCTCGCTTCCTGCGGCGGCACATCCGCCGAGAGCAAACCGACTGGACTCTCCACCGAGGGGAAGGGCGACACCACCTCCGAGCCCGCGAAAAGCACCCTCTCCTTCCTCGAGAACGGCGAAATCTACGTCGACTTTAACTTTGAGACTGCGCCTGAGGGCCTTTCCATCAAAGTTGGTGAGACCGAGCTTAGCGCTTCTGGCAAAGCCAAGATGGGCCAGAACTTCGAGTACGACATTAAGGGAACCTTCGCGAAACCGGTCAACTTCTATGTCATCGTGGATTCCGGCGACTTCGTTGCCACGCCGACTTCCCCGAACACTGCCGCCGACAAAGTCGCAGAAGAGGCGAAGAAGTACCTTGGCAACTTCGCGAAAAACCAGTACGAATACCGCGTCTATTTCTGCCTCACGGACCAGACCTCTGGTTGGAGCAAGACGCTCGCTGGCGTCAACGAAACTCTTAGCCGCGTGAACATCGGCTAAGGCCCACTTAATTCTTTTACCGATAATGCCGTGGAAGGACCCCCCACCTTCTACGGCTTATCCCTTTTAAAGGGGTTTTGCAGAAAAAACGGGTGAAATAGCCCGTTTTTGCATTGTTTTTCGGAAAGAAGTTTTAGACGCCTCGCGTTATTCTTTCTTCTTTCCGCGCTTTTTGTGGCGCGAAGACGTTTCTTCTTCCTTCGGCATTTCCTGTTTTGCTAAGAAAGCCTTTCGATGCGCTTCGCTTGGGAAACTGCGACGGTTCCCTTCGTTCATGTGGGCGGCGTCCGCTTTTTGTTCCTCGGTCGCAGGAGTCGTTTCGCGCTCCCCTTCCTCTCTGACATAGACGCGGCGGAAGGGGACCTTGATGCCGTTGCGGCGCATGAGGAGGTAAAGCTCGCGGCGGATGTCGCGGATAACTTGGAAACGGTTGGCCTCTTCGCTGGCGGCTAGGAATGCGAGCTGGACGCCATTCTCATCGAGTCCAGAGACGCCGCGGTATTCAATATCGCCGATGACCATCGGGAGGGCGTGGGCGATGTTTGGCAATTCTTTATAGAAGATGGCCTCCGCGCGTTCGATGTCTTCCTGACCATCGATGGTGAAGTCGAACATAAATGTCGTTTTCTCGCGGGACAGGTTCACGACGGTCGTAATGGACGAGTTGTTAATCGATTTGATGTTGCCAGCCCAATCGGTTAGCTTCGTGGCACGAAGGCCTAGCTCGGTGATGGTGCCGCGAAAAGAGTCAATGATGACGATATCGCCGACGTCGAAGAAGTCGTCAAACACGAGGAATAGCCCCGCGACGATATCGGCGATCAAAGATTGGCAACCCAAGCCAATAATCAACGTGACGATGCCTAATCCCGCAACGATTGAGCCGATATCGACGCCCCAAACGGACAGGATAAAGCCGGCGCCGATGATGAAAACGAGGTAGCGGAAAAGGCTTTTGATCAACGAACCGATGGTTTTGCTGCGCTTCCCTCTCCAAGTGATAAGGCCGATGATGAGGTTGACGAAGAAAATGGCCATGATCATCAAGCCGACGACCATCAAGGTAGAGAGCCAGTTCAGCCCGCCGATGCGCAACATCGTGCCAAGCCATTGCCATCCGGAAACCCCAGGACCAAAGAACGCATCGGACAGGTTCGTAAGCCCGAGCTCGCGGAGAGAAAGAATCAATGCCGCGAAAAGCAAAACAGTCACCGATATGATCGCTGAGATGATGAATGCGATCTTTTGGAACCTCGTTTGGGATGCCCACCAGGATGCAGGGCGCGTTTTTCTTTCTGTTGCCATGTTTTATTCCTCCGTGAATGTGACGGTGTATTTTAATTGATGGATGTAATAATCAACCTTGTTGGTCGCATCAAAATAGACGGCGTATTCGCCATAGGTTTCTAAGAAGAAGGACCCTTCATAGGATTGTCTTCCCGATAAGGAGACGGTCTTGAGCACTTCCTC
>JAFSVB010000108.1 GCA_017450325.1 Bacilli bacterium
AAAGATAACTTAAGGATGAAACCTATTTAAAGCACCGAAAAAATAAAAATGATAAAAAATCGGTGACTTATCCGTTGTTTTTTGACATTAGTTTTCCTATCATATGCTCATGAATGATTTGCAATTGATTGGCCGTGAGGAGCAAGTTACCCAACTTGACCGTTGCCTTGGCATGACAAAGCCCCAACTAATCGTCGTCTACGGACGCCGCAGGGTTGGCAAAACATACTTGATTGACACTTATTTCGATAATCGCTTTGCGTTCAAGTTCACCGGTGTATATCGGCGTCGCCGCGAGAAACAACTCTCGAATTTCAACAAAGAACTTTCTTTGAGGTCCGGGAGACAATTGCCGGCCTTCGAGGATTGGGACGATGCCTTTTTCGCCCTTCGCGCTTACTTGGATACCCTCGGCGATCAAAAGAAAGTCGTTTTCATTGACGAGTTGCCTTGGCTCGACGATGGGTCTGGCGAATTCTTAGAAGCCCTCGAATACTTTTGGAACCAATACGGAAACGCGAAAAAGAATCTTGTCTTCATCGCTTGCGGTTCCAACACATCATACCTCCTGAATAAACTGATTCGAGGGAAGGGGGGCTTCTATAATCGGAAGTCCACCCAGATTTGTCTTGAGCCGTTCACTTTAAGCGAAACGGAATCCTTTCTCGAGTCCATCGATGTCCATTGGACGAGGCGAGACATCGCCGACTGTTATATGGCTTTGGGTGGCATTCCTTACTATTTGCAAAACCTAAGGAGCGATTTGACGGTTTCGGAGAACATCGATGATATGCTATTCCGAAAGAAGGGCCCGCTGTGGGATGAGTTCGACATGCTCTACCAGAACCTATTCCGCAGGAGCCAGGCCTACATTCGAATCATGGAGGCCGTTTGCCAGACGAGATACGGGCTGACTCGAGAAGAGGTCGCCAAAAGCCTGGGTCGCAAAACCGCGGACGGATCGATCAGCCAGAAACTGAAGGCCCTTTCCGATTGTGGCTTCCTTTGCGCATACAATGCCTTGCGCGACGGCAAGAAAAAGACGCTTTACCGATGCGCCGACTACTTTACGTTCTTCTATTTCCGCTTCGTCCGTGAGCATCGGCATTTGGAGCCCCATTATTGGTCTTCCTTAATCCATAGCCCCGAGAGGCACGCTTGGGAGGGGTTCACCTATGAGTGGCTTTGTTTTGACCACATCGAGAAGGTGAAGGCTGCATTGGGGATTGCAGGCGTAAGATCTTCTGTTTTCACTTGGTCCGCATCGGCGGACGAGGAGAAAAGATTGGCGGGCGCACAGATCGATTTGGTGATCGACCGAGACGACCGGATTGTAAACCTTTGTGAAATCAAGTACACGACCGATCCGTTCGAAATCGATAAAGAGGAATGGTGGAAGCTCGAAGCGAAAATCGACCGATACCTGGCGAGCGCGAAAAAGAAGAAAACCGTTTTCCTGACGATTCTCTCTGCGGAAGGGATGACTAAAACGGGATACGCCTCGAGGGTGAACAAAGTCCTGACATTAGATGCTTTGTTTTAAGCAACTTTCCTTACTAAAAAAATGGAAAAATAAAATATTCGGTGAGATAAGTCGCGTTTTTGAGCTACTCTGGACTACTCAGGTCCTGAATCCCAAGCATCAATGGCAATCCAAATAACACGGATTAAAAGCCATAACGTGGATCGCTCCCCGCATCGTGAACCAAAACGTAAAAAGGGGCTGTAACAAAAACTCAAGCCAGCGATTGGCCGAAAGGTTAGAGTTATAGCCATTTTTCATTCGCTTTTTCCTCTATCGATAGTTTCTCCTTCGACCTCCTTCAGATACATGGCGAAGGGGGATCGCGAGGGCGATGTATAATGAAATCGAAAACGCGCCCGGGGTTGATTCCTGGGCGCGTTTCCGATGAGGTTTTGTTACAGCCCCTTTTCGTTTTCTTGGCTTATACTCAGCCTACGAAAATTCGACTTTTTTCTGGGACTTGTTTTCTGTAAATTAATTCTTCACATTGTTTGCAGGCACGAATAGAGAATACGGCCTATCTGGATCCAAGAAAGCAAATTCCACGCTTTAAGCGCCCGCATGTTCATCTTGATAACGCGCGCATACGCTTTTAAAGAAAGGCCCGAGGTATTAAACTATCGATGTTCCGATAAGGAATCATCCATTTATATCACGAGGAATTACTATGAACCCATTACTCATCTTATCCGCCGCGAGCTCGG
>JAFSVB010000109.1 GCA_017450325.1 Bacilli bacterium
GACTGGTCCGAGACCGAAAACAACAAGCTCCTGTTCGAAATGACCGCGAAGTACGGCACGCCGTATTTCTCCAACTACATCAACTCCGACATGGAGCCCAGCGACGTGCGTTCCATGTGCTGCCGGCTGCGTCTGGACCTGCGCGAGCTGCGCCGCAAGGGCGGCGGCTTCTTCGGCTCCGGCGAATCCACCGGTTCCATCGGCGTCGTCACCATCAACATGCCGCGCATCGCCTACCTCTCCACCGATAAAGCGGACTTCTATGCCCGTCTTGATCGACTGATGGACATCTCCGCCCGCTCCCTCAAAGTGAAGCGCCAGACCGTCTCGAAACTCCTCGACGCTGGCCTCTACCCCTACACCAAGCATTACCTCGGATCCTTCAACAACCACTTCTCCACCATCGGCTTGGTCGGCATGAACGAAGCCTGCCTCAATGCCCGTTGGATCGCGAAGGACCTCACCAACAAAGAAGCTCAGGATTTCACCGAGGAAGTCCTCAACCATATGCGTACCCGCCTCTCCGATTACCAGGAGCAATACGGCGACCTCTACAACCTCGAGGCCACCCCGGCGGAATCCACCTCCTACCGTCTTGCCAAGCATGACAAGCAACGCTACCCCGACATCATCACCGCTTCCAAGGCTGGCGAGACACCCTATTACACTAACTCCAGCCACCTCCCGGTCGGCTACACCGAAGACATCTTCGCGGCCCTAGACATCGAGGATCGCTTCCAGACCCTTTACACCTCCGGCACCGTCTTCCATACCTTCCTTGGACAGCGCTTGCCGAACTGGGAATCCTGCATGAAGCTCGTCCGCAAGATCGCCTACAACTACAAGCTCCCCTACTACACGATGTCCCCGACCTACTCCGTCTGCGCGGACCACGGCTATATCACGGGCGAGCAATACCGCTGCCCGACCTGCGGCAAAGAAACGGAAGTCTATTCCCGCATCACCGGCTACTACCGTCCCGTCAAGAACTGGAACGCCGGTAAGGTTCAGGAATTCAACATGCGCAAGGAATACGTCATCGACGAGAACCAAGAGCCGCATGTTCAGGAAAACGCGTCCTGCGAGTGTGGCAATGACTACCACGAGCACGAAGGCGAAAAGGTGACCGGGCTCCTGCTCTTCACCTCCCCGACCTGCCCGAACTGCAAGATGGCCAAGATGCTCCTCGACAAGGCGGGCATCCACTACACGCAGATCGATGCCGCGACCAACCGCGACCTCGTCGATAAGTTCGGCATCAAGCAAGCCCCGACCCTCATCGTTCCGGATGAGACCGGCTACCACGCCTTCGAGAACGCCTCCCTCATCAAAGGCTTCATCGAAGCGACGAAGGTCAACCAATAAAATCCCAAAGGCTCCTTCCAAAAGGGGCCTTCTTCAACTAAGGAGAATCCCATGTACGATTGCATCATCATCGGCTGTGGCCCTTCGGGCATGACGGCCGCCCTCTATCTCTTGCGCGCCGGTAAGACGGTCCTATTGCTCGAAAAAGAGGCCATCGGCGGACAGATCGCCCGCTCACCGCGCCTTGAGAACTATCCCTCCGTCAAATCCATCTCCGGCTCCGATTGGAGCGATCAGCTCTTCGACCAAGTCACGGAGCTCGGCGCGGAATTTGAGTTAGAAACCGTCGAGGAAATCACCAAGGACGTCGATGCATTCCGCGTTAAGACTGACTTTAACCGCTATGACGCGAAGACCATCATCATCGCGGCGGGATGCAACCACCGTGCCCTGGGGCTCGACCGCGAAGAGCAGCTTGTCGGTCATGGCATCTCCTATTGCGCGGTCTGCGACGGCTCGTTCTTTGCCGGGGAGGACGTCCTTCTCATCGGCGATGCGAACACCGCCCTTCAATATGCCATTTCGCTCGCGGATACCTCCAAAAGCGTCTTCATCGCCACCTTGTTCGACAAATTCTTCGCAGACGATATCCTCGTTGAGCGCATGAAGAAGATCCCGAACATTCAGTACCGTCATAACCTCTCCGCCAAGGAATACCTCGGCGAAAAAGAAATCGAAGCCGTCCGCTTCGAGGACACCAAGACCGGAGAAGAAGTCATCATCCCCGCCAAAGGCGTCTTCATCGCGATCGGCCAGCAGCCCCATAACGAAGCCTTCGCCAACGTCGTGGAGCTCGATAGCAAGGGATTCATCGTCGTAGACAGCGCGATGCACACCCGCACCCCTGGCCTATTCGCCGCGGGGGACTGCACGGCGAAAAAGATTCGCCAAGTCATCACGGCGACCTCCGATGGCGCCATTGCGGCGCTTGAAGCGGTCAATTACCTCAACCGCTAAAACTCGTATCCACGGAAGCCTACGTTCCCGACGTAGGCTTTTATTATTTCTTTAAATTCAAGGGCTTTCTGCGGCGATATTTCGTGAAAATAATGCTGAATGCAGTGCTCTCCGTCCGTGTATTTCTGCAAATAATAACGGGGCGCTCCTTGAATCCATTCGCCGATTTTCTGGATATCGCCATAGTCATGGAATTCCTCCATGATGGTCGTGCGGAATTCGTAACGCACGCCGCACGTCTTCAATAACTCCACAGACTCCTCGATGCGGTGAATGTCGATGGGAGTCCCCGCCGTTTCGGAATAGCGCAGCTTGGAGTTTTTTATATCCATGGCTACGTAATCCAAAAGGCCCTTGTGGATAAGGTCACGAAGAATGTCGGGATTATAGCCGTTGGAGTCCAGCTTAATCGCATACCCAAGCGCGCGAATAGCGCGAATTTTCTCTTCGAGGTCTGGCATCAATGTCGGCTCGCCTCCCGTGATGCAGACGGCATCGAGGACGCCTTTGCGCTTTTGGAGATAATCGAGGATTTCCTCAAAGGGAATCTTCGGGGCGAGGCCAGGATGAAGAACGAGGTCCGCGTTATGGCAAAAAGGGCAGCGGAAGGGGCAGCCCGCCATAAAAAGGGTCGCGGTTAAATTGTCGTCGAAGTCGACGAGCGAAAGCTTTTCCAATCCTGAGAATTCCATTTATGAGGACTCCTGCGATGTTTGCTCTTCCGAAGGCAAGTTGATCTCAAGGGGGGAATAGTCCTCAAAAGAGGGCAACTCAAAGGCCGTGCACGGCACGGTCTTCATGTCCCCACAGACATCGATGAGGAGGCTGTTATTCTCCGCAAAGACAATGTCGCCAAGTTGAGCTGGTTTTAAAATTGGGGACACCGTGATGTCAAAACTGAAGGATTCCATGGATTCGCTTTCCGCATTGAAGAAGATGGAAAGCGTGGATTTGTCGTCGATTGTGACGGCTTCGCCGATGGTCGTCTCGATTTCTTCGGTTGAGCCGACGCCGACGAAATAACGAACGAAGGCGGCGAGGGTCGCGTTATTTAGCCCGAAGTCGATGCGCATGGACGTGTCGTCAACGCGGTTCATCGTGATGGCCTCATCCAAAACGGGGCTATCTTCCGCCGCCCCAAGCAACAAGTTCATATCGAAGGAGACGGAAGAAAGAAGCTCTCCGAAGGTCATGATGTTGTCGTCTTTTAGAGACGAATACGCATTCGCGACGCTATATTTCGCTGCCTTTATCCCAACATCGGAGAGATCGAGCTTGCTGAAGTCCAAATAGAGGGAACCTTCGTGGGAATAGAAGTCGAATTGGACGTCTGGGTAGCGGTAATTCATATCCAGGTGTCCGCGATAGGCGCTGATGCGGAGGGTATCCAAAGTAACGTGTCCATAGATATCCGCGACCTCGTAAAACGTCGGGTCGAGGAAATCGCCAATCCGTTCGGATGGGTAGTTGTTCACAATGTCGGCGTGGATGCCCTCCAAAGC
>JAFSVB010000110.1 GCA_017450325.1 Bacilli bacterium
CAAGATGTGGAAATTATCCTTTAAATAAATCACGCCGGAAATAATGGACATCGCCGTAGCGATATAGATAAGAATATAGCAAATGCGGCCATATCCCCATCCCGCATCGAAATAGGTGAAGGGCCAACCGCCAAGGAGTGCAAAAGGAATGGCCACCATCTGGAAGACGGTCTTGAGTTTGCCAAAAATATTGGCCGCCACGACTTTGCCTTTGCTCGCCGCGAGGAAGCGCATCGTGTCGACGACGAGGTCGCGTAGGATCATAAACGCCACGCAGAACCAAGGGATCGGCGCGGGGTTGAACAAGAAGGGAACGCATAGATAGACCAGCGTGACGTTGACGAGCATTTTGTCCGCGATCGGGTCGAGGAACTTGCCAAGGGTCGTCACTTGGTTCCACTTACGAGCGAGGTGTCCGTCGAGATAATCCGTCGCCGAAGCGAGGATGAAGACGATGCAGACGATCAGATTGACGACCGAGATGCCAGAGTCACCAAGATAGGTGGAGACGAAGGTATCCGCCGGCAAGAAGGTGCAGACGATTAAGAACAAGATCAATACCGCAACCGCGGCGATGCGAGCAAGGGTGATTTTGGTTGGAATGTTGATTTTCATAGTTGTTTCCTAAATTTGAGTATCCGGCCCTGTAAGCCATGTTTTGTCGAGGATGACAATTTATCTCGGCCGTAGCCGGTCACCATACCTTCAGTTCGGTCTGGTGGCTTCCCCTACCAATTTTGGGTTTCTCGCTTGTGGGGTTTACCGCGTTTCATCTTGGCGTCGCCGCCAAGCTCGTCTCTGTGGCACCTTGGGGATTCCGATCTGCGTGAGACCTTCCTCCGCCGTTAGGGACTCCTCCCTACCTAAGGTTATTGATTCCCTTAGCGCAATCACTACTCCCATCGCAGGAAGTGCGAGCATGGACTTTCCTCTACCTTACGGCAGCTGTCATCCGGGCCGGATTTCAAATCTTCCTTGGGTCGATCCCGACGCGGAAGAGCTCCTTCTCGAGACGACTGATTCGCTGCAGGAGGTCGATATTGCTCGAATTCACCGAGTCGGAGTCCTTGATGCCCTCCAACCTTTTGGCGTATTTCGCGCGTTCAACCTCGAGTTCCGCGGCTTCGTTCCGCGATTTCCGCAGCTGGGTTTCCAGGTCGATGATGTATTTTCGCGAATCGTTGTAGTATTCCTCAAAAGCGAGATAGTCCTTGGCGATGAGGTCGAGGAACTGGTCCACCTCATCGGCGTCGTATCCTTTGACGTCCGGGGTGAATACTTGCTTGAGAATCTTCTCTGCGTTTAGCGAAATCGTTTTATCTTCCATGGTCCTGCCTTCAATTATATTGAAGAGAACGAACCGTCACAACAACCATTTGGCTCTTTTTGGAACCTTCATGCGCTTTTTGCACGCGCGATTACCCGAATTGCCTCCGTTTAGTTTATAATCCCCACGTTACATGAAAACCCTACCTGCCGCCCTGCGGGGCAAAAAATGCCTGCTCTTCCTCGATTTGGAAGGCACACAATACAGCCATGAGATGATCGAGATCGGCGCCTATAAGGTCGTCACGAAGGAAGACGGCTCCATCAAGAAAGTCTTTCCGCCCTACCACGCCTATGTCTTGGCCAAGCACCACGTAGGCCCTTTCGTCAGCAAGCTCACCGGCCTTTCCGACTTGAAGATCCGCCGCGAAGGCATTTCCTTCCGCCAAGTGCAAAAGCAACTAAAAGGCTATTTGGGCAAGGACTATGAGCATTGCGTCCCCATCGCCTATGGAAACGAGGACGCTCACATCTTCCTTTGCTCCGCCGAGAACAACATGGACGCATCCATGGATGAGGCCCGCGCCTTTGCGCGCCGCTTCTTCGACTATGCGGAGTTCTTTGGCCAATATGTCCGCGGCGCCGATGGCAACATCATGTCCTTGACCCGCGCCCTCAACGCGATGGGCGTCCAATTCGCCGGCGAGGCCCATTCCGCCCAAGACGATGCCTTCAACTTGTTGCAGCTCCACAAGGCATTCTTGGAGAAACCAGACCTTATTCTGAAGTACTACAAATACGCATTATCCCGCAACCCGCGCGTTCCTAAGCCCGTCCGTCGTTTGATCGAAAGGCTCAACGCAGGGGAAACCGTCACGCCCGAGATGTGGAACGCCTTGACCATCGAGGATATGCAATGAGCGAAATCCACTACCCCGGCGGCGTGCGTCCAAAGGGCGAAATCGCCCGCAAAACCCCCACGAAAAAGAAAAAGAACCTCACGATTGCCGCTGGAAACCGCGGTATGGATTTCGAAACGGAAATCAATCAGACCAACGATTACTATCGCGAGAAAGACCTCGCCGTCTTCCATAAAAGGCCGACGCCCATCAGCATCGTAAAAGTCGATTATTCGCGCGGGGCCAAAATCACCGAAGCCTATTTTGAGACGCAATCCACGACCGACTACAACGGAATCTACCAAGGCCATTACGTCGACTTCGAGGCGAAATCGATCCGCGGCAAAACCTCTTTTCCACTAAGCAACATCCCACCGCAGCAAATCGCGCACCTCAAAGCCGTCCTCCGCCATGATGGCATCGGTTTCTTCCTCATCCGCTTTGCGACGCTCAATCGCGTCTTCTTCCTCCCCGCCTCTTTTGTCATCGACTTCTATGAAAAAAGGGAACGCGCATCCATTCCCTTAGAAGAAATCGAAGCCCACGGCAAGGAAATCACGGCCGGATATCGGCCCCGTTATGACTTCTTGCCGATTCTCGATGAGCTTTTCTTGAAATAGCGGCAGCGCTCGGTCAATGCGCACTGGGCACACTCGGGGCCACGGGCATGGCAGACATTTCGTCCGAAAAGAATGATTTGATAATGCAGGCGGATATGCGTTTCCTTGGGGAACGTTTTTTCTAGTTTGGCCTCAATCGTCTCCGGTTCATCTTCCTCTTTGGCATAGCCGAGCCTCTTTGAGACGCGGGCGACGTGCGTGTCGACGGCGATCGCGGGGATGCCAAAGCAAATGGCTCCCACGACATTGGATGTCTTCACCCCAACGCCAGGCAGCTTCCGCATCTTCTCTTTGTCCATGGGGACCTCACCGCCATATTCCTCAACCAGAGCCTTGGATAAGCCGAGGAGGTTCTTCGCCTTTGCGTGGTAAAGGCCGATAGAACGAATGATATTCTCCACGTCTTGGATATTGGCTTCCGAAAGCGCGAACGCATCGGGATAGGCTTCAAAAAGCGCAGGCGTGACGCGATTGACGGACGCATCGGTCGTCTGAGCGCTGAGCATCACCGCGCAAAGGCACTCGAACGGATTGCGAAAATTCAGCGCGCAGCCCGGTTCGGGAAAGAGGCGGTCTAGATATTCGAGGAGTTCGATGTCATTCTTCTTCATCGTCGATCCATTTGGCCTTGGCGATTTCAATGGTGCGCTCAATATCCTCGTTCCACGTATCGGTAACGCCGGAATAACCGTCTTTGGCGATATCCGTGCGGATGCGTCCGGAACGCAGGATCTTGTCGACGGACTTCAATGAACGCTTACGCTGCGAAAGGGCATCCTCGAGGGCGTCGCGGATTTCCTTTTCCGTATATCCTGAGTCCAGCCAGTTCCCGAGCAAATCGCTTTCCAAAGGAGAAAGAACGCGGTTCAGGCGCTTTTCAAAGTGGGTGTATAGACGCGATAGAGCGCTTGCGCGCTGCTCGGACAAAAGGTTCTGCCGGTCTTTGGCCATGGTTCGCTCAAAGGCTTTGTAGAGTTTCTCGCGAAGCGGGGAAAGCGAAGTGCGCATGCCTTCCTCGCCCGTGTCGTAGGCGACGTAGCCATCCCGCACCAAATCCGAAAGGATCTTATCGATTTCGTGCGTCTTCAGGCTCATCTTGAGGCTTAGTAAATCCGAGGTGATGAGACGGTCGCCTTTGCGTAAAAGATGGTCGACCATCAAGATGACCGCAAGTTCGTTTTCGTTGAGCCCGAATGCGTGGTATTCGTCGAGCAATATGTAGCGAAGGTCGACGCCTTCGCCGTGGAGGTCGATGTTGGACATGAGTGAATTATCTATGCTTTCTTCTTTTCCATCAACACCTTCTCGGGATTGAGTTTGGAAAGCTCGTCGCGGAGAGCCTCCATCGCTTTCGCCGTCTCGAGTTCAAGATGAAACCCAAGGCGCGAAGCAAATCGCTCTGCCCGCAATATGCGTAACGGGTCTTCCTTTATGCGGGTGTAAGGATCGCCGATGAAGCGGATCGTCTTCTCGGCGAGGTCCTTCCGCCCATTATGGAAGTCGAATATGGCGCCATTTTCATCGATGTAGATCGCGTTGATGGTGAAGTCCCTACGCAGCGAATCTTCCCGCAAATCCTTGATGAATTCCACGTGAACGGGATGGCGATGGTCCTCGTAGCCCCACTCTTTTCTTAAAGTCGTCACATCGCAGGAGACGCCAAGCGAATTCACCTTAATGGAGCCAAAGCACGCAAAACGGTAATTCGCATCCGGCAGGAATGCTCTTTCCTCTTCCGGAGTGGCATCGGTGACGAAATCGAGGTCCGCGCATGGGAGGTTCAGAAGGTAGTCGCGGCTAGTTCCACCGATTAGGTAAAGGGAAAACCCATGCTCTTTATAGAGCTTCGCGAGATGGAGGAATTCTTTGGGCAGAGCGTTCATTTCATTGAAAAAGGGGCCGGTGGCCCCAAGCTTAAGCAAGGTGATTACTGAAGCTTTTCTTTAAGGGTCTTCGAGGGTTTGAAGACAGCGGACTTAGAGGAAGGAATCTCAATCTTCTCACGAGTGGAGGGGTTGGTGCCAACGCGGGCGGCCCTTTCCTTCTTCTCAAAGGTGCCAAAGCCGGAGAGCTTGACGGACTCACCCTTCACGAGGGCAGCGGCGATGAGGTCGAGGACACCGTCGAGGACGGCCTCGGCATCACGAGTGGTGACTTCCGCTTTATCGGCGACGGCCTTAATTAATTCAGCTTTGTTCATGGTCGAACCTCCTATGTGCTGGAATTTATCTAAAAATTAGCATGGCATCGGCACTTTTTCAATACCATTTGCAATAAATCGACAAAAAAGTGCAAAAAAGCTATTCGATTCTAATCGAAAGAATACTAACTTTCTTATAAACGTGTATAAAAATGCTCGAATTATGCCGATAACTTCAGACGCCTATTGGCGTTGTCTATAAATAATGTGTATCGGCGCACCGCTAAAATCAAAACTCTCGCGCAGGCGATTTTCCAAGTAGCGCGTGTACGAGAAATGCGCGAAGTTCGGGTCGTTGCAGAACATAACGAACGTCGGCGGGAAAGACGCGACCTGCGACGCGAACATGATCTTGAGCCGGCCATGGTTAAACTCGGGAGTGGGGTTCATGGCTTGGGCATCCTGGATGATCTGGTTGAGGATCGAGGTACTCACGCGGCGCGAGCAGGATTCGTAGGATTGCCGAATCGCGGGCAGGATCTTCTCGAGGCCGCGCCCCGTCTCGGCGGAGACGAAAACGACGGTAGCGTAGTCCAAAAACTTGAATCTTTTGCGCAGGTCCGCCTCGAAGTCCTGCTGCTGCAGTCCCTTAGGGGCGAGGTCCCATTTATTGACGACGACCACGACGCCTTTATGGGCTTCCACCGCATATCCGCAGACATGACGGTCTTGATCGATGACGCCCATAGAAGCATCGATGACTAAGACGGCGACTTGGCTGCGATCGATCGCGGCAAGGGCACGGAGCGCGGCGTACTTGTCCACGGCTTCGTAGATGCGGCCTTTCTTCACGAGACCCGCCGTATCGATGGCGACGTACTTCTGCCCATCTTGCTCAAAGGGGGTATCGATCGCGTCCCTTGTGGTTCCGGCGAGGTTCTTGACGATGACGCGCGACTCGCCAAGCAATCGATTGGTGAGCGAGGACTTTCCGACATTCGGCCTACCGATGATGCTGAAAGCGATGGCGTCGCCGAATTCGTCTTCCTTGGTTTCAGGCAAAAGCGCGACGATCTTGTCGAGCAAGTCGCCCACGCCGATGCCATGCGACCCCGAGCAAGCGATCGGATCGCCAAGCCCAAGGGCATAGAACTGACTCGCCTCGGCGAGCAAATCCGCGTTATCGATTTTATTGACGGCCAATAAGACGGGTTTCTTCGAACGGTATAGAATCTTCGCCACTTCCATGTCGTCGCTGGTGACGCCAAGCTTCCCGTCGACGACGAAAACGATGACGTCCGCCTCCTCGATAGCGATGGAGGCCTGAGCGCGGATTTCCTCTTGAAAGGGAGCCTTTTTGATCTCGATGCCGCCGGTATCGACGAGACGGAATTTACGGGTGAGCCATTCCGCCGTCCCATAGAGACGATCACGCGTGATGCCCGGACTATCCTCGACGATGGAAAGGCGCTTGCCAACCATGCGGTTGAAAATGGTGGATTTGCCAACGTTAGGCGCTCCCACCAAAGCGACGAGGCCTAGTGGCATGGAATCTCCAATCCGGTCTTCTCGTGGACGATCTTCAAGATGGCATCCACCACTTCGTCGATGCCTAAGGGAGAAGTAGCGAGTTCCACGGAATCCTCCGCGGGCTTAAGCGGGGCAAAAGCGCGATGAGAATCGATATAGTCGCGCTTCTTCACGTCCTCGACGACATCCTCATAGGAGGTGGGGATGCCCTTGAGGACATTCTCGTCATAGCGGCGTTTCGCGCGGCATTCCACCGAAGCGATCTGAAAGATCTTCACTTCGGCGTTAGGAAGAACATAGGTGCCAATATCACGGCCATCCATGACGACGGACTTCGAAGCCGCCATGGCGCGTTGCAAGTCCACCAGAGCGAGACGGATGTCCTTATAGGAAGCGATATAGCTTACGTTTCCCGATACGCGAGGTTCGCGGATGGCGCGGGTAACGTCCTGGCCATTGCAGAAAACGCGCCCGTCTTCGAGCAAATCCATCGTGACGTCGGGGATGATGGAACAAGAAGCCTTCTCGTCCTGCGGGTCGAGGCCGCGTTCTAGGACCGCCCACGTAAAGGCGCGATACATCGCTCCCGTGTCGATATAAGTGAAATTCAAGATGGCGGCGACCTTTTTGGCCACGGTGGATTTTCCCGCTGCGGCGGGACCATCGATGGCAATGGAGATGTTCTTGTCCATGTTATTTCCTCCCCTGCATCAGAAACCACCACACGACGAATATAGCGGCCACGACGGCAAAGCAGACGAGCTTCACCACGAGCCAGCGCTTGCGGCGTTTCAGATATAGCGAATAAGGGCCCGAGGTCGTCGTTCCCTCGTCGGACTGGATGCCCCCATCGAAATTCGTGGAAAAATCAGGAAGCACGGCCTCGTTAACGGCCTCCGCTTCCTTGCTCCCAACTTTGTGGGCCGCGAATTCCTCCGGCGCCATGCGGCGGATGGACTCGCGGTATTTGGCAAAGCGTTCCATGCGGGTTTCCATGCTCCTAATTGTATGCCAAAGTTCGTCTATTCGGAATTGCTAAAGCAATATTCTTGCGGAGTTGTAAATAATTCGCCGCCTTCCTATAATGTTGCCGTTAACGGAGGAACATACTATGCCCAATTGCAAAGTCGACAAGGACGCCTGCATCGGTTGCGGTCTCTGCATCGGAACCCATCCCGAAATCTTCGCTTTCGGCGATGACGGAATGGCCGAGGTCATTGCGGACGGAGACGAAGCGTCCATCGAAGACGCGGTCGCCAACTGCCCCGCCGGCGCCATCAGCGCGGAATAACCCAAAATGAAATTGGGCTGGCAAACGCCAGCCCTTTTCTTTTTGCAATTCATGCCATTTTTGCATGGAAAATCGGTTTAAAGTCTCTTTTTCTTCTTGTTTTCAAACCGCAGCAATACGTGTAGCGACCGATACAAGATGAACGTCAAGATGATGACGATTGCGTCTTTGAGCAAGTTGAATGGGAGGACGGCGAGGAACGCATAGCTCCATTCCGCATCGGTAATCGCTGGAACGGCCGCCTGCATCATTTTGAGCAACGAGGGGATCGGGAAGCCCATGACCGTCGCATAGAACGGGATCATGACGTAAACATTGAGGACCATCGCCACGAAGACTTGGACGATCGTCGCGATGGTGAAGCCGATCGCGACGCCCTTGAGATTGCGTTTCTTTTGATAGATGAAGCAGGCGATGAAGACATAGATGCTCGAGAGGATCAAATCGGTGAGTTCCCCTACCCCAAGGGTTTCAGGCACACCATAGAAGACGAATTTCATCGCGGTGCGGATGACGATGACCAAGACGCCAGTCAAAGGACCATAGGCAAAGCCGGCGATAAATGCCGGTACCTCATCAAAGTGGAGCTCTAAGAAACTCGGGAAAAACGGAAGTTTCAGCTTGAAGATCGGCACGAGATATAGGATGGAGGACATCGCGCCGAAGATGGCGACTCGAGCGATCATGCGGACGGGTGAACGCTCTTTCGATGGGTAGAACCTGGCATAGACCTTGAAGGTGACCACGACCAGCAGAAGGAAGAAGAGGAAGGTGATAATCGTTAATGGCTCCATAAAAAACACCCCTATTCTTCAGGGGCGAGTACAAAGCGAGAAACTTCTTTCCTCCGGACTTTACCGTTGGCCCTGGAATCACACCAGATCCTGCTCGTGAGAGCTCGCGGGCTATACCGCCAGTCGACGAATTGCACGTCGCCCTGAATACGCAACTATTATAGTCGCTTTCATCCGATGGTAAAGCGTTTTGCTTTTAACCAAAAAACTTCGCAAAAGGGGCACCAATTTAGATTTTATGGCTCTTTTGGAACGCGAGCATTTCCTCCTCGGAGTCAAACGTGAGGATCAAACGCGTTCCTTTTGTCTCAACGGCATAAGGTTTCTTCTTTGTGGATTGGCCGCGGAGCGTCTGGGCGAGGCGCTCGGTCTCGCGCACGGACAGGTTCTCTTCAAGCACCCGCCTTCCGAGACTTGCCGCGGACTCCTTGTCGAGGCAAGCAAGCGCGCGACCATGGCCATAGCTCATCTTCCCAAGGCAGATCGCCTCAAGGAGCTCATCGGGCAGCTTTAAGACGCGGGAGATATTGGATATCTGGCAACGGGATTGATGCGAGAGGTCCGCGAGGGTCTGCTGGTTGTATCCGAATTCTTTCTGCAGCGCTTGGCAAACCAGAGCCATTTCAATGACATTGGCTTCGCGTTGATCGCGCGTATCCGCAAGAAGCATCAGGAGCATTTCTTCGTCCTCCACTTCCGCGAAGGTGCAAGGAAGCGAAAGAATCCCTGCCCTTTTTGCCCCGAAGAAGCGCTTACGGCCAAGGATGATTTCGTAACGCCCATCCTCTTTCGTTCGCACGACCAAGGGATTATAGAACCCTTTTTCTTTCAATCTTGAGGCGAAGTAGTCCTGCGTTTCCTCCGGCAGCTTTACGCGGGAGATATAAGCGCAATCGTCGATAGAGGAAATGGACAAAAGCTTCGCAGGGGCATTTTGATATCGCTTTTCAATCTCGGCGATGATGTTCTGCTGCGAAAATTTCGTGACGAGGTCACTCAAAGAGGAGGAGAGGATTTTCTTTTTGCTATTTTTCTTCATGGTCGATGACTTCGCGCGCTAAGCCAAAATAGGCGATGGAGCCCTGCGAAGAAGGACGGAATGACGTCACGGGCATTTGCTTTGCCTGCGATTCGGAGACGGATTGGTTGCGCGGAATGGATACGAGGAATGTGTTCTCCTTGAAAAGGCGGCGGACTTCACTGGCGATTTCGGTGCCTAACTGCGTGCGGGCATCGTACATCGTAAGCAGGAATCCCTCGATCTTCAGTTTGGGGTTCAAATCATTTTGGACATTGGAAATCGAGGAGAGAATCGCCGCGAGGGCTTCCATCGCGAAGTACTCGCACTGTACGGGGATCAGCACCGAATCCGCGCAAGCAAGCGCATTGATGGAAAGCAGGCCCAATGAAGGTGGGCAGTCCAAGACGATATAGTCGTAATGGTCGCATTCGGAACCAAGCGCTTTCCCTAGAAGCGCGAAAGGCTCTTCGACCGGCGTCTTATAAAGAGAGGCTTCCAAAGAGGCGAGGCGTAGATTCGCAGGCAGGACGTCAAGTCCCTTCACCGCGGTCGTCACGATGCAATCTTTCGGCGAACACGCCTGGGTCAGGCATTCGAAAACGGTGGATTTCAATAAGGTAATGTCGATGCCAAGCCCGCGCCCGGCATTCCCTTGTGGGTCCATGTCGACGAGTAGGACGGTACGGTTAAAATGGGCGAGCGCTGAGGAAAGGTTGATGGCCGTGGTGGTCTTTCCCACTCCTCCTTTTTGGTTGGCGATGGCGATGATGCGTGGCATAGGCTAATAATACTCCTCGTGGAACGTTTTGTGTTTCACGATTATTTGCGGTCGCGCTGAATCTCGTCCCAACGGCGCGGAAATCTTTTGGGGGTGCGTTCGTCTTTGGCGAAGAAATAATCGATGCGCTGGTCGCCGGAAGGAAGGACGTCGGATTGCGTGGAGCGCAAGCGCAGATGCAGTTTCCCGAGGATGTCTTTCGCATCCAAAAGCTCTTCTTCCGCGTTTCGGCCCTTCATGGCGATGAGCGTACCGCTCACGTAAAGTAACGGCGCACCGACTTCGGCATAGACGCGAAGCGCGGCAAAGCCACGGCTGATCACGGCGTCGAACGATTCGCGGTACGCGGAAAGATCCTCCACGCGTCCGCAGATAAAGGAAAGGTTGCCCAAGTGCAGTTCTTGCTTCACCGTCTCAAGAAAGGCGAATTTCTTTTTCGTCGCGTCGATAAGAGAGACCTTCGCGGAAGGGAAGGCAAGGGCGATCACGGCGCCAGGAAAACCAGCCCCGCTGCCAACATCGGCGACTTTTCTGCCTTTAAAATCGTATGTTCTGGCGACGAGCAAGGAATCGAGGAAATGCTTCTCGATAACCTCTTCTTCTTCGACGATGGAGGTAAGATTCATCTTCTGGTTCCACTCGCGAAGCAGCTCCGCATAGCGACGTAGACCCGAAAACACCCGCTCATCGAGCGTCAGCCCAAACGATTTCGTCAAATTCGCAAGTTCTTCGTAGGTCATAGGAGATTCCTTTTTCTTAACGTCAACAATAATACGGAAATATCGGCCGGATTCACACCGCTGATGCGGCTAGCCTGCCCGATGGAGATTGGGCGGACGGCGTCGAGTTTCTGGCGTGCTTCAAGCCGAAGTCCATCCATATGAAGATAATCGAGGTCTTCTGGCAGATGGATGTTCTCTTGTTTGGCAAGGTCCGCCGCTTCTTTTTTCTGCTTGGCGATATAGCCCTCGAACTTCACTTTCGTCTCCAAGGACAAGATGGCGTCATCGTTTAGCCCAAACCCAGGAAGCCCATCCATCAAAGGCAGCAAGTCCACGTAATGGAATTCCGGGCGCTTTAAGAGTTCTAAGCCTTTATATCCGCGCCCATCATAGGCCATTCCGCGCGACTTGAAGAGCTCCTTCAGACCTTCTTTGTTGGGGACGATGGTCTTCTCTAAATAAGCTAATGCTTCTTGGATTCTCCGTTGCTTATTCAGGTAACGGTCGTATCGTTCGTCGCTGAGCAAACCAAGGTTGTGCCCAATCTCGCTAAGGCGCTCGTCCGCGTTGTCATGGCGGAGCAATAAGCGGTATTCGGCGCGGGAGGAAAGGAGGCGATATGGCTCATTCGTTCCCTTCGTTACCAAGTCATCGATCATGACGCCGATGTAGGATTGGCTGCGCGAGAGGATGAATTTCTCCCTCCCTAAGAGGCGGTTGGCGGCGTTGATCGCGGCGACGAGGCCAAGCCCTCCCGCTTCTTCGTAGCCAGAGGTCCCACAAAGCTGGCCCGCCACATAAAGGCCAGGGACTTTCTTGATCATCAACGTCGAGTCATATTCCTCGGGTCGGACGGCATCGTATTCGATCTGGTATGCGTATTTCAAAATCTCAGCATGCTCGAGGCCCGGAAGCGAATGAACCATCTTCTCCTGGATTTCTTTTGGCATCGCGGTCGAGAAACCCTGCAGATAAAAGGACTCTCCTTCGAGGTATTCCGGTTCTAAGAAGAGCTGATGACGCGGTTTGTCCGAAAAACGGACGACCTTGGATTCGATGCTCGGGCAATAACGGGGACCCGTCGAATTGATCGTGCCGTTGAACAATGCCGAGTCATCGAGGTTGTCCTTGATGATGCGCAATGTTTCGTCGCTGGTATAGATTAGGTAACAGGGTAGCTGTTTCGATAACGGTGTGAACGATTCCGTTTCGTACGAAAAGGCAAGTTCGCCATCCATCCCCGGCTCGACCGAGGCTTTGGAGAAATCGATGGTGGATTTCTTCAATCGGGGAGGCGTGCCGGTCTTTAATCTCCAAGTGGAGACTCCCAAACGATGAAGCGCGTCGGTAAGAGAAAGGGAGGCAGGCTCCCCGTCGGGTCCTTGGTCTTTGCCCTCCGAGCCCGTATAAACGCGTGCATTCAGGTAAGTTCCAGTCGTCAAAATAACAGATTTCGCTCGCAAAACGCCGTTCTTTTTCAAAACAACGCCCGAAATGTGGCCTTCTTCCGTCATAAGGTCGAGAACCTCATCCTCGAGGATATCCAAGTTCTCGTCCATGCCTAGCAGCTCAAGGATTTTTGCGGGGTAGAGCTTTTTGTCCTGTTGCGAGCGTAAGCACTGCACCGCCGGCCCTTTGCCGGTATTGAGCATCTTGATCTGCAGCGGATGGGCGTCGGCCGCGATGCCCATGATGCCTCCAAGAGCGTCGATTTCGCGCACAACCACGCCTTTGGCCGACCCGCCGATATGGGGATTGCATGGCATGTTGGCGATTTTATCGAGGCTCAGGGTCACCAAAAGCGTGCGAAGCCCCAGCCGCGAGGCAGCGTGCCCCGCCTCGACGCCTGCGTGTCCGCCGCCGACGACGATGATGTCATATTCCTGCCGCATTATCCGACCGACCCCGTCATGTCCATCTTAATGAGCTGGTTCAGCTCGACGGCATATTCCATGGGGAGTTCCTTGGCGAAGGGCTCGATAAAGCCCATAACGATCATCTGGGTCGCCTCTTTTTCCGTGAGGCCGCGCGACATGAGGTAGAAAAGCTGCTCCTCGTTGATTTTGGAGACGGTCGCCTCGTGCTCGATATAGGAGTCTTCGTTGAAGATTTCGTTCTTGGGGATGGTATCGCTGCGGGAAATGTTGTCCAGAAGAAGGGTGTCGCATTCGACGTGGCTGCGGGCCCCCTGCGCATCCTTGCCCATGCGGACCGTGCCGCGGAAATTGGCGACGCCGCCATTATGGACGACCGATTTCGAGATGATGGAAGAGGACGTGTCCTTTCCAAGGTGAATCATGCGGGCGCCCGAATCCTGGTATTGGCCTTTGTTGGCGACGGCAATCGTCACCGTGGCGCCGCGAGCGCGGTCACCCTTAAGAATGCAGGCGGGATATTTCATGGTCGTCATGGAACCGATGTTGCCATCGACCCATTCCATAAAGCCATCCTCGTCCACGGTGGCGCGCTGGGTCACGAGATTCAAAATGTTGGTGGACCAGTTCTGGATGGTCGTGTAACGGACATGGGCGCCTTTGCAGACGACGATCTCGACCACGCCGACGTGCAGCGAGTCTTTAGAATAGGTCGGCGCGGTGCATCCTTCGACGTAATGGATGTCCGCTCCTTCGTCCGCGATGATGAGGGTGCGCTCGAATTGTCCCGTCTTCTCATTATTGATTCGGAAGTAGCTTTGCAGGGGTTTTTCAAGTTTTACGCCCTTGGGGACATAGATGAAAGAGCCCCCGCTCCAGCAGGCTCCGTTTAATGCGGAGAACTTGGAATCGGCGATGGGAATGACCGTTCCGAAGTACTTCTTGAAAATCTCTGGGAACATCTTGAGGCCCATATCCGTCGAAAGGAAGATGACGCCTTTCTCCTTCACTTCCTCGAGCATGTTATGGTAAACGACTTCGGATTCGTATTGGGTGGAAGCGCCCGAAAGGAATTTCTGTTCCGCCTCGGGGATGCCGAGCTTCTGGAACGTCTCCTTGACGGTCTCGGGAACGTCTTCCCATTTATTGGACTCTTTGTCGGAGACGCGGGTGAAGTATGTATAGGTGGAGAAGTCCATGTCGAGCTTTGGCCCGAAGTTCGGGTCGGGCATTTTCGTGAAAGCGCGGTAGGCCTTCAGGCGGAATTCGAGCATCCATTCCGGTTCGCCCTTGCTTTTGGAGATCTCGCGAACGACATCCTCGTTAAGGCCGATGCCGGTGTTGAAAATCGAGACGTCCTCGTCCTTAAACCCGTAGGCGTATTCTTCCTCGAACGTCTTATCCGACATGGCGGTGCTCCTTCAGTAGTTCCTCGATGGCATCCCAGCCGATGGTCGCGCAATGGATGCGCGCGGCTTGTTTGCCCGTATTCATGAAGGCCAGAGCCTCCTCTAAGACCGAGGAGTCATAAGGCTCTTCGTGAATCATCTTGCGGTATTGGTCGATCAAGTAGTCTGCTTCGTCCGCGGTTTTGCCAACAAGCAAGTCGCAAAGGATATCGCTCGAGGCGGTCGAGATGGCGCAGGCGGTGCCGTTCCAGCAAGCATCTTCCACTCTGCCCTGGCCATCGAATTTCAAAAAGACGTCGATATCGTCAATGCAGTTCACCGAGGAGGAATGGATGGAGGCATAGCCTTCGCCATCGGGGGAGACCTTATGCCGCGGCGCGGAATAATGATCCATGATGATTTCCCGCATCATCGCGGGCGTTAACTCAAAAGTAGGCATCGAGAAAGTCCCCTCCTTTTTTCACGGCTTCCACCAAGGCATCAATCTCACCCTTCGTGGTGTAAAGATAGAACGACGCGCGGACCGTCGCAACGGTTCCGAGTTCCTCGGGAAGCACCTTCGCGCAGTGCTGACCCGAGCGGCAGGCGATGCCCTTTGAATTGAGCAGCGTGGCCGCGTCTTGGGCAAACACCCCGTGGATATTGAACGTCACGATGCCCGAGGGAGCGTCCTCGTTATAAATCGTGACCATGTTGGTCTTCTTCAGTTCCTCTATCGCATAGCGCTTCAAGGACTCTTCGTGGGCACGGATATTGTCCATCCCAATCGAGGCGAGATACTTCACCGCCGCTTCTAGGCCATAGATGCCAGCGATGTTCAGCGTGCCCGCTTCGTACTTCATCGGCGGGGGCAAGCAGACGGAGGTCGCGTCTTTGCTGAATTTGACGTTCATGCCTCCTCCCGTCAAAAAGGGGTCCATTTTGCAGAGATTTTCGTACTTTCCGTAAAGAACGCCAATGCCGGTAGGACCGCACATCTTGTGGCCGGAGAAGGCCAGGAAATCGCAATCCAAGTCCTTCGCGTCGATCGCAAGATGCGGGACGGCCTGCGCCCCATCGACGAGGAAGAGCGCGCCGGATTCGTGAATAATTTTGGCCATTTCCTTCACGGGGGCCACATAGCCAAGGACGTTGCCGACATAAGCGATGGCGACAATCTTCGTCTTTTCGTTTAGGCTCTTGCGCAACCCCTCGACGGTGATCTTTCCATCCTCTAACGGGATATACGCGATTCTCGCGCCCGTGAGTTCGGCGATGCGGAACCACGGCATCATATTCGACGCATGCTCCGCGACGGAGAGAAGAATCTCATCCCCCGGCTTTAAGAACTTGAGTCCATAGCCATAGGCGACGAGGTTGATGGATTCGGTCGTGCCGGCGGTAAAGACGATTTCCTTGTCTTCTGCGCCGAGGAATTCCGCGACGGCGTGGCGCGCGCTTTCGATGCGGCGGTCCGCGTTATAGCAAAGGTCATAATCCCCGCGATGGGAATTGGACGTTTCGTCCATGTAATAACGGTTCATCGCTTCGATAACGCAGTCGGGTTTGAATGTCGTAGAAGCGTTATCGAGGTAGACCAAAGGATGGCCCTGCATGGTCTTGCCCTGCCGCAGCATGGGGAAATCCTGACGAACCTGGATGGGGTCGAACATCAGAAGCCCTCCTCGATGCGGGATTGGATTTTATCGGAGAGCTCTCCTTCGTAATAGGCGAGCACGGGTTTCAAATAGCCTAGCGTCAACAGGCGCTTCGCGGTAACGAGGTCGATTCCGCGAGAAAGCAGGTAGAACAGGTGTTCATCGGAAAGTTTGCCCACAATCGCGGAGTGGGAAGCGACGACGTCGTTTTCATCGATGCGAAGAATCGGGGAGCATTTTCCCACTGCGCCCTTGTCGAAAACGATGATCTTCGCTTTTTGCGACGTCTCGGATCGAACCATTCCCTGATGAATATGGCTCGTGCCGACGAAGGCGAGGCGGCTTTCATCCATCGCGATGCCGTATTGTTCCACGGCAGCAAAGGTATTCGGGGCTAAATGCTCGATGGAAGCATCGAGGGATTTATTGGAATTCAATGTGGAAGTGCCCGCATAATGCCAAGAGGCTTTTGCGTTCTCACCAAGGAGTTCCACCTTGACTTCCATGCGGCCTTTCCCTTTGGAAAAATCGGCAAAAGCGCCGTCAAAAACCCCTCTATTTTTGATTTGAACATGGATTTTCGCATTGGGAAAAGCATCGAAGGCCGCAAGCCTCAAGACGAGGGTTTCGCCTTCTTCCACGACCAAGTTCAGGTCTTGGATTTCCTGTTCGATCAACGTGAGGTTGCTCACTTGCCAAGGGCCTCCCTGGTCGCGCAGACGCCGATGGAGCCGACCGACTCTTCTTTCTCAATGGCAATGCCGAGCTCGGTCTTGATCCATTCGTAGCCTTGGGTATCGATTTTCTTGACGAGCTCCGGGCCGCCGGTGACGGCGATGCGGCCGTTGATCATCACGGCGACATCGTCGGGGGAGATCAAATCATAAAGACGGGCATAATGGGAGACGACGAGGAACCCCCTGCCCTTCTGCTGCTCTTCGCGAATCGCGGCGGAAACGACCTGAATCGCATCCACGTCCAAGCCGGAATCGATTTCATCGAGCAAGGCGATGCGCGGTTCGAGCAACTTGAGCTGAAGAATCTCGTTGCGCTTCTTCTCGCCGCCGGAAAAGCCTTCGTTAAGATTGCGGGTGGACATTTCAAAGGGGATGCCCATTTCCTTATAGGCGGTCTGCATCTTGGAATAGAACTGGAAGAGGGACATGGGTTTCTCCCGCCTGGCGTTCAAAGCGGCCTTGAGGAAGTCCGCGGAATTGACGCCTGGGATCTCAGAGGGATATTGCATCGCGAGGAACAGGCCGAGTTTGGAGCGCTGATCGACAGAAAGGGTGAGCACGTCTTGGTCGTCCAAGAAGACCTCGCCTTCGGTGACAACGTAGTTCGGATGCCCCATCAAGGCGAGCAAAAGGGTGGACTTGCCATGGCCATTCGGCCCCACCAAGGCGGTGGTTCTCCCCTCAAAAACGTCTAAGGTGACGCCCTTGAGGATTTCTTTGCCCGCGACGGATACGTGCAGGTTTTTGATGTGCAAGGTTGCCATAATATCCCCTCCTAGTGCGGCCATAATTCTAAACACTCCGCGTAAAGGTTGCCAAACAATATGATAAATTCGTGCCCAAAGATAAATCTTTGTATCGTTTTTTGGTCCGGAAATGCCGATTTCTCGGATTTGCCCGAAAAAAGCCCATAAAATCCTGTTGTAACAATAATTGTTAAAGTATATGATTTACGCGCTACGTTTCAGTTACGTTAAGGAGGAACGAGTCACGTATGAAAAAAAGTAAACTCACCCTCGGCCTAGTAACCTCGCTTCTGAGCATCGGCGCTCTCGCCGGCTGCAACGAGGTCACCTACTCCGATGGCGTCGTGCTGGAATATACGGACGCTCAGGGCAAAACCATCCCCTTCACCGCGGAGGAACTCTTTGGTGAACAATATTCGAGCGGCATCGCCAGCACCGATTTCGACAGCGTTTACGAGGTCTTGATTCGCAAGTACTACCAGTCCGGTAGTGGAAAGTCCGCCCTGGAATCCCTGAAGGCTTTGGCCCAGAAGGATGTTCAGGACGTCAAGGATCAGGCTAAGAAGAACGCCGACAACAACGGCACCAGCTACCAGGAAGAGTTCTCCAAGTTGCTCGAAAGCAATTCGGTCGAGAACGTCCAAGAGCTCTATGATGCCAAACTCTTTGAGCGCGAGAAAAAGCGCTTCGAGGATGACTTCCAGACCGATGAGATGGTCGAGAAGATGCGCGACGGCACGGTTTCGCAGTTCAAGAAATCCGATGTCTACGGCGCCGGCTCCGACGGCTACCTCGTCGAACAGATGCCCTACACCATCTCCCACATCTTGGTGAAACTCGGCAGCGCCACCAACGGCGAGCACGCCCAAGCCACCATCAGCGAGGCCGAATCCCGCAAGCTCGGTCAGGTCATCGAATTGCTCGCCGGCGCGAAGCTCGACGATCCCAAGACCGCCTCGGTTACCCGCTCGCCCTTTGGCAACATCGCTCAGGAAAACTCCGAGGACACCGGCTCCGCCGCCAAGTATGGCCAGCTCGATGTCATGGACCGCGACCAAGCGGACTCCTTCATCAACGAGTTCAAGTTCGGCATCTACACCTATGAGGCGATCTACAACCGGGTCAACACCGACCCCGCCAAGAACGCCTATGCCGCCGCGGAAACCGCCCACGCCAACTCAGGCAAGACCTACGCTTTGACCAGCAAGATCAAGTTCACCGATTCCGCCACCTACACCGACCGTTCCTTCGCCCAGACCGCGGATGAGGTCGCCGATGGTCTCGCGGAAGGCGAACACTACGTCAAGAACTACTTCGACGCCACAAAGGGCGGCGAAGGCAGCGTAATTCGCACCATCCCCTATGGCGCCGCCGTGGCCCTCGCTCGCGAAGATGTCGCGAAGAACGACTTCAAGATCGACGGCACCGACAGCAAGATGAACTGGGACGTCAACGGCAATTCCGCCACCTTCTTCCCGCGCAATATCCTCTTTAATAAGTATTTCAACAACCATAAGGTCGCCGTCATCGTCCCGAACGAGATCCCCTATAACGATCCTTCTATTGAGAATGTCACAGGCGGTGACTACACCACTGAGAACTTCGCCGGCGTCGCCAACGCCCAATACGCGGCTCTCCCTGGCTTCCAGTATGACACCTCGGACGTCCTCCCTGGCCTTGGCTGCAATGCCTTGACCACCGAGAAGGGGCAGATCATCCTCGCCGTCCGCGGCGGATCCTCCGGCTCCTACGAGGGAATCCACCTCATGGTCATCGACCGCTCTGCCTTGGAAGAATACGTCAAGATCGACGACGACACCTTGAGCTCCAAGATGATCACCGCCGACGAATATAGCGCCCAGAAGGATAGCGCGAACGTCAACTCGCTCTCCGAGTTCTACACGATCCACACCCCGAAGGACACCGAATTCCCGACCTACACGGCTGGCGATGTCAAGTCCAACAAGACCACCTACGTCAACCAGCTCCATGCCCCGGAGAGCACCTATAGTGCCAACGCCAAGACCTTGCGCGACAAGATCAAAGGCTACAACTCCAACAAGGACACCTTCATGTTCCAGCAGCTCATCGAGGACGACCAAGTCGCCTTCATGGACAACCCGGTCGCCAAGAGGGCCCAGGAACTCATCGAAAGCTGGATCCGCTCCAAGCGTAACAAGAGCGTCATCGACGCCGCCGAGTCCTTCGACAAGACCTGGAGCACCTACATCGAGTACCTCACCGCGATGGACGAGGCTCGTGCACTCAATGACGACGGCTCGCAGCGCCTCATCTCCGAGACCTGCGCCATTGGCTATAACAAGACCAGCTCCAACAAGGACGGCGGAAGCTGGGACGAAATGTGGAAAGTAGGAGGAGCCTGCTATGCGAAATAACCTCAAAATCCTCTCCCTTGGCTTGATTCTTGGAGCCATGGGCCTCGCGTCCTGCGACACCATCAACTTCGCGTTGAAGGAATCCATCCAGAACGAAAAGATCATCAACGTCAGCGAGGACATCCCCCACAACGACATCCAGGACCTCTTTGAGAAAGTCGTCCCGAACAACTCCACCAGCGCCTCCAAGGTGCTCGACTCGTTGCTCCTACGCCTCGCCAAGTCCTACTATGGCGAATTCTATGACGCGGAAGGCGTGAAGGGACTTCGTTCCGTCGTCGCCGGCGGCGACAGCGAAATAAAGGCCTTCGTCGACAAGTACGCCCGCTTCCAGGTCACCAAAGACGACGGTACCCGCGACAGCGAGGCCGAAGTCGAAGGCGTCAAGGATTTCTACGAGCACATCTTCGAAGCCGTCAAGGAATCCCTTTGGAGCAACGTCTCCAACACCACCTACCAAGTCCGCAGCTTCTTCTCTGAAAAGAAGTTCTACGACACCCAGAAAGCCGCCCTCTATAACCTCGATGCCGAATACGGTGAGAGCCTTGAGGACGACGATCATCTCACCCAGATCGACGGCGTGCTCGATAAAGACTCCATCGGCGAATACCTCGGCTCCGACGCCAAGAATTACCTTGACGTCTACCAGGATTACGTCGAGCGTTCCATCCTTCCCGACATCTACCGCAAGGTCCTCGTCGAGAAGTACCTCATTGAGAACAACTACACCGCCCTTGGCCGTTCGCAAGCCCGCAAGGTCCAGACCATCAGCCTGAAGAACATCTCCGAGGCCGCTGACGCGACCCGTAACCTCGTCTTCAAGTACGCTGAGTTCGTCCTCGAAGGCACCGTTGCGACCATCCAAAGCGAACTCGCCGTCTCTCTCACTGAGGAAGAACTCGACGCCGCTCGCGACCTGAAGTTCCTCTCCCATCTCTATGACGGCCTCATCGACGTCGACTCCGGTTCCACCGAAGGACAGCTCGCCGCGGCCCTTTATGAGAAGGCGGATTGGCCCCACAGCACCATCGACCGCGATGGCGATAACGTGGATGACCTCACCTACTATCCCTTGACCACCCTCGGCAAGATCTACGACGACTACAAGAAGCTCTCCGACGTCCGTTGGGAGACCTCCTCGACCACGGACTTCACCGGCTCTGGCGCCTACACCAAGGAAACCGGCCTTGCCTTGAAGGAGCGCGATGCCTTCTCGAAGAACTCCGCCCGTCAGGGTTGGTATGTCTCCTCCGTCGGCTCCATCGGCGATATGCCGAGCGACCTCCGCACCCGCCTCTTCTCCATCAAGACGGCGAACGAAGTCGACGGCAACTACGACAAGGACACCTTCGACGTCCTTGAGAACCAGGTCTACGACAACGGTATGTATGTCCAAGGCTCCTACTACCTCACCCCGGAGACCTACGGCAACACCGAGCACCCCTACTTGATCTATGACTCCTCCTCCACCGCTTGGACGCTCGTCCGCGTCGATGAGGCCGTCAAAGGTCCGAAGCTCTCCACCAACGCTGACTCCACCGCTTCCTACTCCTACTTGGAAGAGCATGGGCTCCGCGCGGAAAAGGACACCCAGAACCAGATCGTCTGGCGTATCGCTGGCATGATTGCTTCCGGTGATTCCTACGTGAAGGCCGCCAGGCAGAAAGTGCTTGAAGCCGCGAACCTCAAGTATCACGATCAAGACGTCTACGACTACTTCGAATCGAACTTCCCCGATCTCTTCGATTAAGGAAA
>JAFSVB010000111.1 GCA_017450325.1 Bacilli bacterium
AAAGATAACTTAAGGATGAAACCTATTTAAAGCACCGAAAAAATAAAAATGATAAAAAATCGGTGACTTATCCGTTGTTTTTTGACATTAGTTTTCCTATCATATGCTCATGAATGATTTGCAATTGATTGGCCGTGAGGAACAAGTTACCCAACTTGATCGGCGCACTATCATGGAAGCGTGATTTGATTGACGATAATACAATGGTGTCTGAGACGGTGTACGATATCCGTTCTTCACTAGGCAAGCGAAAGGAGGCTCAGGAACCTGGGCCTCCTTGCGATTTTGGAGATTTTGTCTTCCGAGGTACCAGCGAAGTCAGATCAGTAGAATACCTCGTCTTCGGGGAGGGCTTCGACGATGTCTTTTATGGGTGTGCCCTCCAATTGAAAAGTGGGGATGGAGTTGAGAGAGGCGAAGTCGGCCATGAAGCCGTTGTCGCCGCCGATACCGTAAACCCTTCCGTTCTCCTCGTCGTCTTTTATGAGGGAGATCGTGTAGAAGACATCGCCGTGGTTGAACGATACGTCGAACCCGGAGGTGACCAAATCAAGGAAATCATTAATGCGCATATGGTCTTGCTCCTTTCTTCCTGTCGATTTTGTTGCCTATCTCAATAATATGTCAAAAGAATTATGAAATTAGTAGGCAGGAAAAAGGAAATCGGCGAGCTCGAGGATCTCTATTGATCTGGACAGGCGGAGTTCGTCACGGTCTTTGGGAGGAGAAGGGTTGGGAAAACCTATCTTGTGAACGAACTTTTCAGTGGCAGACTATTCTTTCAACACGCTGGGCTTTCCCAGGTTGAAGCGAAAGGGGCTCCGGAAAGTCGTGGTGGTGCGCGATTCTATTAAGCCTTGGGCAGATGAAAATGGCATCCTCTATCTTGGGCTGAAAGACTTCTTGCTAAATCGCGATGCGCTTCGCTGATCGATCAGTCGCGGAGCCTTGATGAAAATTTCGGCCAAAGGACAAAAAATGAGCAAACCGTATTCAACCTTCCCGTCCATCTACCTAGCCCTCGATGGTTTTTGCGACGACCATCCCAAGCGCCGAGGAATTCGTCGATTGGCTTTCCGAGGTTAGCCCCAACATTTGGGAAGGCGAATGTAGCGGCAACCCCGCCGTCTATGATGGTTTCCTGGAATTCCTGTCGAAGCAGGATTACGAAAAGGTCATAAGGAAAAACAGAGCCTGCGACGTATTTTTCTCATAATCTAAGCCGCCTCTTGAATCGTCGTTCCTCGTTGCGCCTATAATATGCCGATATTTAAGGAGAGACCCATGATGCGCCGCGTTACCTTACTCGCTCTGCTACCTTTGATGCTTCCCCTTGCTTCGTGCGGGAATAATGCAAAAACCGATAAAGAAGAGATCACCATCGTCTACACCAACGATATTCACGGTTATATCGATAACACCACAAAGGATGAATCCGGCACCGAGAAGGACGCGCTTCGTCTCAGCAAGGTCGCAGGCTATGTCGAGGCGTTAAAAAAGCAAGGCAAGAACGTTTTGCTCATCGATGTCGGGGACCATGTCCAGGGCAGCATCTATGGCGCGATTGATAAGGGAGAAGACATGATTCCCATCATGAACGCAGCGGGCTATGACCTCGCGACGCCTGGCAACCACGACTTCGACTTTGGCATGGCGGGGTTCAATAGGTTCGTTTCGCGCGCCTGCTTCCCTTATATTTCCTGCAATTTCCTCTCGCTTCCAGACCAATCCAACGTTTTGTCACCTTATAAAATCTTTGAGTTTAACGGGACGAAAATCGGTTTTGTCGGCATTTCTACCCCCGAGACCATCACCGCTTCCACGCCTTCCTTCTTCCAAAACGACAAAGGCGAATTCGTCTATACCTTCCTTGGCTATGATGACCCCGAGAAGCTCTTTCAGTCCGTTCAACGCACCATCGACGAAATAAAGGGCAAGGTCGATTACGTCGTCGCCTTGGGACATCTAGGCGTCGACATGACTGCGCGAAAAGCGCGCAATAGCAGCCTCGATGTGATCGCGAATACCACGGGTATATCCGCCTTCATCGACGGGCATTCCCATACGGTCATGGAACAAGAGTTCGTCAAGAACAAAGACAAAAAGGATTGCCTGCTCACGCAAGCGGGTTGCTATCTTGAGGCGTTCGGGGAAGTGACCATTTCCAAAGACGGTGTTTTCTCTTCACGCCTCATCCATGACTATGAAGAAGAAAACGAAACCGTGAAAGAGAAGGAGCGCGCCTTAATCTCGCGCGTTCGCGAACAAATGGGCCAGCGCATCGCGACCATCGACAAGCCTCTCTATGTCAATGACGCTTCCTTGCCAAGCCAGCGCATCATCCGCGCTAGAGAAACCAATCTCGCCGACCTTTGCTCCGATTGCATGTATTGGTATATTAACGACAAGAAGCAGCTAAGCTGCGACCTCACCCTCGTTAACGGCGGGGGCATCCGGACGGGAATCGATGCGGGGGAGGCCACTTACCTTAACGTCCAATCCGTTCATCCTTTTGGCAACCAGGTTTGCCTGCTCAAGACCAAAGGCATCAACATCAAAAACGCCATTGAGATGGGCGTAAACGTGATCGGGGAGTGGGACGAGGATTGGGATTGCCCCGCTGAAAATGGTGGCTTCCTCCACATCGCGGGCATGAAATACGAAATCGATGCCTCCATTCCTTCCTCCGTAAAGACCGATAGCAATGGCATGTTCTTGTCCGTGGACGGGGCTTACCGCGTGAAGAACCTCAAGATCTACGATAAGGGCAGCGCCTCCTATGTCGACTTTGACGAAGAAAAGGAATACCTCGTCGGCGGTAGCAATTACTTGCTGCGCAATTCCGGGAATGGCTTATCGATGTTCGCGGGCGCGGAAAGCATCCTTGATTACATTGACGCGGATTACGTGATCCTCGCCGAATACATGAAGTCCTTCGTTGATTCGCACGTCAATAATGTAGGCGCCCCCATCAAAGCGCATGCGAACTATGAATACGATTACGAGAACCCATTGGGCTCGAATCGTATCGGATACCTCAATCTTCCAGAGGGCCAATAAATAGACGTGAAAAGAGCTTTCTTGCGGCCATGTCTATTCCAGAGCGCTGCTTTTCGGTAAAGTCGGTCACTTCCAAGCAATAAAAAAACTCTACGAATGAGCAAAAGTCTTTTAAGCGAATAATGCCTCTTTTTGGCGGCACCCCGCATCGTGATTCTGCGTTTCCAAATTGTTTCGATGTCATCGCAATAATCGTGCGACAATGACTATTATCCGTACCGCTCTCATACACCCTTCCCGCTGGAAAACCGAGTTGGTAGACAAGAACCAGTCAGCCACCGCCACCAAGCTGAAGCAAGATGCCTGCTGTGGCTTCGGAACCGCGAGATGGAACCGAAAAGAATGACCCGCTTAGATCCTCATTAGGTCATCGAGTGTGATGACGTTATCGAAGGTCCACATGTATTCGCCTTCGCTAACTCCGAAAGTGGTGAGTAGAACCTTGTGGGTGATTGCTTTTTTTGGTATCAGCTTTTGAACGAGAATCGCGTTTCGAACGGTCTTTCGCTCCATGGCGCTATCCACGAGGACGCTGTCTGAATAAAACTTGGCTTCGCATATGTCGACGATGTTGTCGGCTCTAGAGATAATGAGATCGATTTGCCCCAAAGGCTTTCCGCTTGGGTCCATTGCTATATAGGATGATTCCTCGCTTCGGATGCTGGCCACCCCCAAGGCGGTTTTGATCTGCTTTACGTGGAGAAAACAAAGGTTCTCGAAGGCAAGGCCGCGCCAGGTGACGACGGATTGGTTCTCCAGATTTTCTTTCCAAAAGTCCGTGGACAATGATTCTTGGCCATCTACGAAGCGGAGGAAAAACCAGCAGAACGGGTCACTTAGTCGATAGTAGGATTCCCTTTTCCCCATTCCAAAGGGGTAGTATTCTATGACAAAGTCGCTGTCCACGAGCGAATCAAGTTGCTTGGTCAATGTCCCACCGGCTTTGATCCCGGTGGTTTTTTCGATTTCCTCCCGCGTCATCCCCATTCTTTTTTGGGACAACGCCCGGACGATTGCTTTCATGGTGTCTGGATTGCTGAATACGGAGCCAAAAAGCCTGGTATATTCCCGTCTGAAACGCGCGTTTTTCGCGAAGAAACATTCATCGATATATTGGGGAAGACTCTGGCCGCGTTTCATATCTTGGAGATAGAAAGGGATTCCACCGAAAATCATGTACGCTTGAGCGGTGTCATAATCGGAAATCGAAATCCCCTTTGACGCAAAGAACTCCTTGCATTCTCCTAGGCTTAGCGGACTTAGGCGAATTTCGCGCGTCAATCTCCCATATAATCCCCCGTGATTGTTAATAAGCTTATTGGTCATCCACGATGTTGCGGAACCCGCAACGATGAAAAGAAGGTCATCTTGAAAGCATCCCCAGGTGTTCCAAAAGCCCTCAAGCGCAGACATGAAGCCCGATCTGGGCGTATCCATCCAAGGGAGTTCATCGATGAATACGACTTTCTTTTTCCCTTTTAGCGCTTTCTTTTTTGCGATTAGCCGGTCTAGTCGATAGAAAGCTTCTTCCCAGCTTTTGGGTGGCTTTCTTTCCTTTTCTCCTTCGCGTAGCAAAGAGATGTGGAAGTGGCGGAGTTGCTTCTCCATCGCGCTCTCTTCGTGGGTGTCGATCTCATCGCTTTCTCTTTCTTCGTCAAGCGGGGAGAGCCCGGAGTGCTGAAAGACGAACTTTCCAGCGAAAGTTTGGCCAACTAAATACGTTTTCCCCACACGTCGGCGCCCATAAACGCCTACAAATTCGGCATCGTCGCTATTGTAGGCGTCGATGAGCTTTTCTATTTCCCGTTTGCGTCCAATCATAATTATTCCTCTAAATTCAGCCGTTCAAACTGAAATTTCAATTTCACGGCTGATTATAACCACTTTTTTGCTTGGTGCAACCCAATCTGTTGCCGGTTATGAAAAGCCATATTTCTGAAAAGAATGCCCTCACGGCTGCGCTTGGGCTAATGAAATCATTCTCGCATTGTGAACCGAAGTGCCAAAAAGCATAGACGGCATCGAACAAATCCAAAAATGATTACCGCAGGTCGCAAATCAAGGCGGCGGTCAAAGTAAACGAGGAGCTGCTCCGTTTCTATTGGAGGCTCGGGCGCGGTATTGCCCAATTGCATTTCGACGCTGAATGGGGAAGCGGTTTCTATGAAGCGCTTTCCAAAGATTTGAAGGAAGCGTTTCCAGATTCAAAGGGGTTTGCCGTGAGCAATTTAAGGTACATGCGCAGGTACTATGAATTGTTTCCTGATTTTCCAATTCGCCCCCAAGTTGAGGGCGAAATCATGCCTCGGGTTGGGGAACAAATATTCATGATTCCTTGGAACCACATAAAGTACATTCTGGACAAATGCGGGGGCAACCAAGCCAAAGCGCTTTTCTACGTCCGGGAGACGATCAAGAACAACTGGTCGAGGGCGGTGCTGCTCAATTTCCTCGGGACCGGCCTCTATGAGCGGAAGGGGAAGGCGCTGACGAACTTCGAATCGACCCTCCCGAACATCGGCGGCGACCTCGCCAGGCAGATGACGAAGGACCCCTATAACTTCGACTTCCTCGTCCTCCGAAAGGAATACGACGAGAAGGAACTCAAAAGCGCCCTCATCGCGAGCATCGAGCGCTTCCTGCTCGAGCTTGGGAAGGGCTTTGCCTACATGGGGAGGGAATACCGGCTCGACCTTGGCGAGGAGGAGGAGTTCTGCGACATGCTCTTCTATAATACCGTCGCCCACGCCTACGTCGTCGTGGAGGTGAAGGTGGAGAAGCTAAAGCCCGCGGACCTTGGTCAGCTAGGGACCTATGTCGTCGCGGTCGACCACACCCTCAGGGGCGAGTCCGACAACAAGACGATCGGTCTCCTTATCTGCAGGGACGAGAACGAGACCACGGCGAGGTACGCCTTGGAATCCTCATCTCAGCCTTTGGGCATCTCCTCCTATGAGCTCTCCGCCTTGGTCCCCGAGGAATTCAAGGGAAGCCTCCCCACGATCGAGGAGTTGGAGAGGGAGATCGACGTTCCCGAGGGATTGCCTCTGGAGAACATCTATTCCGAGGCGATCAAGGCGCGCCGAAACGAAATCGGGATGACCCAGCAGGAACTCGCCGATATCTGCAAGATGCCGCAGCCATCCATCGCCAGAATCGAATCTGGGGCTTCATCCCCAAATCTATCCACCTTATTGAAAATCTGCGAGGCTTTGGGCCTTAAAATCAAAATCGAGAGTTGAGCGGCAAAGCCTTTTCCTCAACGTTTTAAGCGCTTTGAAGGTCGCAAATCCATGTGAAGTTCCCGCATCGTGCTCCATTGTTCCCAAAAACGTCGACCAGTCAGCGATGGTCGCTTTTGACTATGAAAAAGGCGCCCAAAGGAATGGACGCTTCAATCGTCGGCACGGATAAGCCTCACCCCTTTTTCTCGCGCCGGAACACCTTGTTTCCGCGATTGTGGAATTCGGCCACGATGCCTTTGATGAGCAGGGATCTGTACCCGAGCAAGATTGGGTTGTCGGTGGTGGGGAGGTCGTCTATGAGAACGATCGGTTTCCCGGCTCGAGCGAAAGCATTGAGCATCTTCTCACCGTCGGGGCCCATTAGAGACGATGCCTTGATCGGGACGGACGTGGATTCCTCCCGCCTGCTCGAAGGGGAGTCGAAGCGAGGTGGTCCGTCCCTCGCGACGTCTTCCGACGCGAAGAGGAAGTCGTGTTGAATACCGTAGCTTTCCATCAGAACTTGAAGTAGATCCCAACGCCACGCTCCTTAGCCTCGAGGAGAAGGCTTTCCACGATGTGGAAGGCGCCCTTGTCTTCCTCTTGCAGCGAACTTCGCCATTTTTCGAGGCATTTTAGGAGCACACCGACATCGCTTGGGTCGAAAAAGGGATCTTCAAAAAGCTCGATCGGGTATTTGTCCGTCTCCTCCGAGGCCGCCGAGGAGAAGGGGGAGTCGCCGATTCGCTCCGCCGTCTCG
>JAFSVB010000112.1 GCA_017450325.1 Bacilli bacterium
GGGAAGCAATCGTTTGCGTCCTTCGCGGTTTTGCGCGGCGCCTATTCGCAAGAAGAGGGCCATATGCGCTTCACCGTGGAAAAGACGTTCACGAACAAAGCGAAATCGGATCGATTCGCCGCTTCCAGCGCGCCCTATTCCTGCGAAATCGGCGAAGGCGGGGACTACCTCTCCTTCGAAACCTCCGCCGAAAATCGCAACTTCTTCGGCTATTTCGCCAATACCGATGGCTTTGATCCAAGTTCTACGACGAGCTTCTCGAGGCATAATGGCGAAATCTATTGCGAGCTAGTTGGCCAAGAAGGGCTATCCACTCGCGCTAAAAACGCAATCGCGGCCTATGGATCCATGATCGCTTCTTCCTATCAGGAGAGCCATCATGAAATCACCCTTTCAAAATAAGCGCTTAGGCTTCTATTTCACCCTTGGAACATCGGCATTCTTCTTGCTGGTCGCCCTTATCTATTTCCTTATCTATCGCGGTACGAATGAGCTGAATATCGTTGCATGCGTCGCTTTGATTGTGTCTGCTGTCATTGCAATAGGGGTGAGCTTCATCCCGAAATGGGGCAGATTCTCCCGCTTCTTCCTTTTGGTGGGTGGGGCGATTGGCACTTCCTTCTGGGCATATGGAATCTATTACTACGTATCCGTCGTCATCGCCGATATCGACTTGCACGGTTATTCCGCAGAATTCATCGCCACCGCGATTTTATTCGGGCTTTCGATCATCTTGCCGATCGCGAATTTGTTCCTGCCGTTCGAAAAAGAGGAAAGCAAGGCGTTTCGTCCACTTAAAATCGTTTTGACTTCCTTGTTCTGCTTAATTGGAACCGCGGCACCTCTATCTATGGCCGCGGAGAAGATCGCGCTGGAAAATGAAGGCTACATTAATTCGCAGCTAGGCATCGACCCATACGTGAAGGAAAAAGGACAGAGCGCTTTGTCGACGGATTATTTCGAATCCGATTACCAGGATATCGCATCGCTTAGAAAAGATGGCGAGCAACTTGTTAGCGACATCGAGGAAGAAGGCGCCGTACTACTCAAGAACGAAAACAATGCTCTCCCACTTTCGCAAGGGGATCGCGTTAGCCTATTCTCGCTTTCTTCCGTTGATCCCGCTTATGGCGGAGAAGGTTCTAGCGCCGCGACTCGCCCCGCCGCCCCCACTAGTCTTATCGAAGCCCTGAAAGAAGAAGGGATCGAATCAAACCCCACGCTCGCCGAGTGGTATTTGAATCGAAAAAGCACATACGCCCCCACTGGATATCAAATCAAGGATGCTCCTTGGAACGCTTTGAGTACCGGAACTGGAGTCGCAGAATCCTTCCAATCCTATGGCGATGCCGCGATCTACGTGATCAAGCGTATCCGCGGTGAGAATACCGACGTCGCATATTCCGATGCTTCTTGCGATGGGGATGATGGGAATTATTTGGCGCTTAACGCCAACGAGAAAAGCGTCCTTTCCGCTCTTTCCGAGCAAAAGGGGTCAACATTTGGCAAGCTCATCGTCTTGCTTAATTCCCCGAATCCCATGGAAATGGATTTCCTAAGGCAATATGACATAGACGCATGCCTTTGGATTGGCTCTGTCGGACAAACGGGATTCAAAGGCGTGGCGCGCATCCTTTCTGGAGCGGTTTCCCCTTCCGGCAAACTCTCCGACACCTTCTATTACCGCCACCAAGATAACCCCGTGATGGCCAACTGGGGTTCCTTCACCTACGCGAATTACATGGATTACCTTTCAGAACTCCCTTCTTTCGGTGGGAAATCCTATTCCTCGATGCAATACGCTAGCTACGTCGCATATCAAGAAGGGATCTACGTCGGCTACCGCTACAGCGAAACGCGCTACGAGGATTGCGTATCAGGTCGCGACCTCGCAGGCGAGTTCGATTACGCCGGCACCATCGCCTATCCTTTCGGATACGGGCTTAGCTATACACACTTCAAGTATTCGGAACCTACCTATGTCTATGACTCTGCAAAAGGGATGCATTCTTTGACGCTGAATGTCGAAAACGATGGACAAGCTTCCGGCAAGGAATCCGTTCAGCTTTATCTCCAAAAGCCCTACTCCGATTACGATGAAGAAAAACACATCGAGAAATCTTCCCTCGACCTCGTCGATTACGCGAAAACGGGCCTGCTTGCCCCTGGCGAATCCGAAACACTTCATTTCGAGGTCAAAGATGAGGATTTTGCCTCGTATGACGCCTATGGCCATGGCTGCTATTTCACCGAAGCCTCTTCCGATTATCGCCTAATCTTCGGGGCGTCAAGTCACGATGCGATCAATCATGCTTTAGCCGACAAAGGCTATTCCGTTTCTGACGGCATGGACGGGAACGGAAACGCTTCTCTAGTGAAGCGCGTAAGCCAAGCCGAAATGGTTTATTCCGCCGGCGCGAAAAACCTATTCGACTCAATGGACATCAACCGTTCCGAGATGGCTGGAACGAACAAAATCGAATACATTTCCCGCGCGAATTGGATTGACACCATCCCTTCCTCTAACGTCGTATTGAACTTGACCGACGAGATGATGAAGGACCTTTTGGCCCAGAATTCCGATTTTGAGCAAGACGATCTCCCTTATCCGGCTTATGGCAAGCAAAACGGCCTCAACCTCATTGATTTAAGAGTCGATGCCAAAGGGAATCCCATTGAGCTCGATAATCCCATCTGGGACGACCTTCTCGACGAACTCACCTATGAAGATACGGCAAAGCTCCTCGTTACGGGCCTTAGGAAAACAACTGGCATCGAATCGGTCGCAAAGCCCTCTACCGTCGACCATAACGGCCCGACTGGCTTGGTTCTTCCTTATGGGCAAGGCAATGGGCTTGCCATGATGATGGGCGATCCCGATGGCGATTATTCGCCACCTTATTACCCTTGCCTAGGTATCCTCGCCTCCACCTTTAACAAGGCGCTTGCCGAAAAGATGGGGCAAATGCTAGGAGAAGACGCTTTGTGGGCTGGATTCTCCGGATTCTATGGCGTTGGGCTTAATACCCACCGCTCCGCCTATGATGGACGCGCCTTCGAATACTATTCCGAGGATGGCGTCCTCGCTGGAATTCAGGCTGCTTGCCTTACGAAAGGATTGCAGGGCAAAGGATGCAACGCCTACGCCAAGCACATCGCCGGATACGAGCAGCAGAATAACCGCGTCGGATTATCGGTTTGGTGCAACGAGCAGGCGTATCGCGAAATCTATCTCCGCCCATTCAAGCTCGCCGTCAAAGAAGGCGGGGCGATGAACGCGATGACTTCCTATACGCGTCTCGGGACAAGACTATGCCCCGCTAGCGAAGCGCTGTTAGAAGGCTTCTTGCGCGAAGAGTGCGGCATGAAGGGCCTCATCGTCTCCGATATGTGGACTGGACGCTACCTCAATAGCCAGCTTCCTCATTGCATTAACGCGGGCATGTCCCTCACGGATTCCGATTTGGATGCCTCGATATTGGATCGCTACAAGGATGGCTTTGGCGGCCTAGCGCAAAAAATGAGGGACGCCGCCAAGCACATCCTATACGCAACGCTTCACAGCAACGCGATGAACGGAATCGGATCAGACACCGTCTTCCGTTACGTCGCTCCAGCGTGGAAGGGAGCCATCGCCACCGGCAGAACCTTCGCGCTCATCGCCTTCGCCATTATTTCGGCGGGGACCATCGCCATTGAGGCAATCGTCCTATTCCGAAAGAAGGATAAAGAACCATTCATGCAAGGAGGTAACCAATGAAAAAGACATGGCTGAAAGTTCTGAATCTCTCCATCCTTCCCGCGACACTGCTCCTAAGCAGCTGCGGGAATAGCCCCGCTTCCTCCAGTAGCGCCCCGGCGGGGCAAAGCGTTTCGTCTAGCGTTTCCGCAGTCGAATCGTCTACCCCAGCAGCCGAGGTGACCCTTTTGAAGATCGAAGTCACCAAGCAGCCGACCAAAGTCGAATACGAAGAAGGCGAATTCCTAGACCTTACCGGAATGGAAGTCACCGCGACTTTCTCCGATGGTTCCACCAAAGTCGTCACCGGTGAATGCACCACCAACAAAGACGGGGTCGCCTTGACCGCCAACGACAAGAACTTCTACGTCAAATACGTCTATGGCGGCAAGACGAAGACCGTCGCCGTCACGATCACCGTGAAAGCCGAAGAAATCCCAACCCCAAACGAAGTCTCCTATGATCACGAGACGGTCAGCCCTTGGGACCGCTTCTCCTATCCTTATGACATCGTGAAGAGCAGTAACGCCGATCTTCTCTTCTACACCTTTTACGATTCCACCACGATGCAGATGGATGGGGCGATGGAACTGAATTACGCTAGCGGCAAGCAAGACGAAGGGACCTTCAAGTACACCGAGTTCAACGCCATCGACATCGCGCTCGGGGTCAAGATCGCCGCCGTTAGCGGCAATTGGTCGATCAAAGGCGACACCATGACGCTATACACCACCCTCATCGAGCACATGGATAGCACCGCAAAGCTTAGCTCCGCAGGCAAAGAGACCGCCACCGTGATCAAAGAGGGTGAGGCGATCAAAGGCCTCTACTTCGGGTCGATGCTAAATTCGGTCGATACTTTCTTCGGTTGGGGAAAGACCAAGGAAAGCGCGTTCGTCGAATCCTTGGCCACCCAATACGGCTATCTGGCCTCGACCGTTTACATGCAGCGGATCAATAACAACGTCTTCGCCGATAACCTCAAGACCTATTACGGGTCTTCCGTCAAAGTCGTTTCCTCGATTGAAGTTGCAACCGCGCCAAGCCGGGTCAAATATTACGAAGGCGATACCTTCTCCGCGGATGGCTTGTCCTTGCTCGTCCATTATGAGGACACCACCTCTGAGACAATCCTCGAAGGATGGACGATCGAAGATGATCGCCCGTTGGCTCTGACTGACAACAAAGTCACTGTCTCCTATGGTGGCAAAACCGTCGACATCGCGATCGAAGTCGAAGCTGCACCCGTTGTTCCGACCCTTGTCTCCATCAAGGTTGACAATGCGCCAAAGAGCCTCGCGTTCCGAGCGGATGAGAGCAAAACGCTTTCGGATCTTATAAACGTAGACGACCTTAACGTCGTCGGCGTCTATAGTGATAACAGTGAGAAAGTTCTCACCGGCGCCACCGTGGTCGACGAAGAGGCCGAGCCGATTTCCTTGACCAATTACAGCGAATCCGGCAAGTCCTACACGATCAAATACGTCGAGGACGAGAATGAATTCAGCTTCCCGGTCAATGACGTCACATTCTCTTACTACGCCCCGATCGACGTCTTCAACACCTCGACCGCGGATTATGCCTTCTTCACCTATTGGGTCAAGGGAAGCAACAAGA
>JAFSVB010000113.1 GCA_017450325.1 Bacilli bacterium
CATCAAGAAATAACCCTGTAAAAGCCCGTTATCTCGTCTGAAATAGCGGGTTTTTCATTTAGCTTTGGCAGATTTTGTAAATATGCGCAATTTGAGGACAAACACAGCAAAAGCCGATTATTTTTTTTTGTTTTTCGCGCAAAACTCGCGTTTTGTGTTACGGAAACGCGCCTTTATAATTAGGGTTGGATCAAAGATTTATGAACCCGAATCAGTATTTTGCCAGAATGCCCAAAGCCCGTTTCTTTCAATCGGGCGAAGTCTACTTTGCGGTTGAGAAAGAACCCATGGAGATTTATCTCGTTTTCAATGGCGACCGCTGGGTAGAGACAAGCGAGGAGGACTTCAACAACGGCACCAAGCGCGAGCTTACGATCTGGGAGTTCTTCAAGCGTTTCGACGATTGCTCGCCGGCTGATGCGTTTGACGCGGTCCGCGCGGGACGCGACCATGATGCCATGCGCCGATACGACGCGGTCGCTTTGCTTACGGAGCGGAAAGTCATCGGCTGGGCTTATCGGCCTTTTGGGCGGATGGATCACAGCCTCCATCTTGACGAAGACGAAATCGGCGCGCTTATCAACGACTTCCGCACCCATGGTTATTTCTTCTCCGCGGAAGAGTATATGGATGGCGACTACGAGCCTATTTTTGACGACTATCGGTACCATGCTGTCTCCGAAGGTCTTTTCGCAAGCCTCATGGCCACGGCGAATTATGGTCAGCCCATCGATTTTCTCAAGGAATCCGCGGTAGAGTTTGAACGCAGAGTTATGCCTCATTGTGGGCTTTATAAAGAATTCGCGCCCGCCCCCTCCATCATCAACCCTCCTAAGGAGTTTTTCGATCAAGTCGGAGAGTTCCTAGGAAAGAATACGGAAGAGGACAACATCTACCTATTGCCTGTCCTTCCGCCCAAAGACCAGTTTTATTTTCCGGAACAGGTTCTCAAGATGGTGTCCCTAGATGGCGAACAAACATGGGACGTGGTGGTCCACGGCATCATGAACGCGCGGAGCAAAGAGGATTTCGTCAGCATACTCCGCGGCCATAAATTGGAAATGGAGTTGGAAAACGAAAGCGGCTTGTTGCAGGTTCACTTTTATTCACATGCCCCCTCTTTTTCAATGAATCAGCCCTTTTTGGTACTCCGCATTCTCGTCTCAGGAGAAGACCGAAACGTATAAAAGTGACACGGCGGTAATGACAAACGGCCTTTTCTTGAGTATGATTCCCTTGCCATCGCGAGGAGCGGGTAGGGAACCAGGTCAGGACGGGAACGTAGCAGCCTTAACGTATCTTCCCCTGTGCGGTGGTTTTTTCTTCCGATAAGATAATGGCGATCATGAACCGCGACGAAGAATATATGCGCCTCGCGTTGGAGGAGGCGCGAAAAGCCCGTGAAGAAGGCGAGGTCCCTGTGGGAGCCGTCGTCGTTTCGAATGGCCGAGTCCTTGCTAAGGGCCGTAACACCCGCGAGGGATGCCTTGATATATCCGGGCACGCGGAAATCAATGCGATAAGGCAAGCCGAAAAGGCGCTTGGGCGCTGGACGCTAGAAGGGTGTACCCTTTATGTCACGCTGGAACCATGCGTGATGTGCGCTGGCGCTATAAGGCAAAGCAGACTATCGTCGATTGTCTATGGGGCATCCGACGAAAAAGAGGGCGCGGTCTCCTCCGCTTTCCACGTTTTCGATGGCGATAACGCCACGCAGACCATCGTCTCAGGCGTCCTTGCGGAGGAGTGCTCCGCCATCCTAAAAGACTTCTTTGAGAAGCGAAGAGGCGGACGATAGAGCCAAAACAAAAACCGATATATTCGTGGCGGATTTGCCGCGATTTTTCTATTTATCCACCAAATCCCGCCTGAAATTTCGAAAGTTTTGGCAGGGATTTGCATTTCCCTGCATAAAAATTCAGGTCAAAAGGAACTCAATGGGCGAAAAATGGGCATAAAAATTTTTCTTTCAAAGAAAGACGGGGCTCTTACGGCGTTTTTTACGGTGTATAAAAAACAGCGAAAAAATCAAGTACTAACGCAAATATTATTTGGTGGTAATATGTGCAGGCCCATTCGGAAGGGAGATGTTTCTTATTATGTCTAAACCGCGCGTCTGTCTACAACTCTCTCACATCAAAAAAGACTACTATGTCGACAAGGTGCCGTTCACGGCGATTCACGACTTGTCGCTTTGCTTCCCAGACAAAGGCTTCGTGGCCATCCTTGGTCACTCAGGCTCTGGTAAAACCACCCTTTTGAACATTATCGGCGGGCTCGACCGCTATACCGAGGGCGATTTGATCATCGATGGCAAGTCCACCAAAGACTACAAAGACCGCGATTGGGATAACTACCGCAACAAAAGAATCGGCTTTGTTTTTCAAACCTATAACCTCATTCCGCATCTTTCCGTATTGCAAAACGTCGTCCTTTCGCTTCAACTAGGCGGATTAAGCCGTCGCGAGCGCGAAGAGAAGGCTATTGCCGTCTTGGAAAAGGTAGGGCTGGCCGAATACCTGAAGAAACGCCCCAACCAACTTTCTGGTGGCCAGATGCAGCGCGTCGCGATTGCCCGCGCTTTGGTCAACGACCCCGACATCATCCTCGCGGACGAGCCGACGGGTGCCCTTGATTCCGCGACCTCCGTCCAGGTCATGGACCTCATTCAGGAAGTTGGCAAGGACCGCTGCGTCATCATGGTTACCCATAACCGCGAACTCGCCGACCAATACGCCGACCGCATCATCGAGATGAAAGACGGTCGCGTCTTCAACGATACCGACCCGCTTGAGCCTGATGAAACTCCACGGGAAGGCGAGGTGAAGGGCAAGCGTTCGGCGATGTCCTTCACCACGGCATTAGGTTCCTCGGCCCGCAATATCCGCACGAAGAAAGGGCGTACTGCCCTCACCGCTATCGCCTGCTCTTTTGGCATCATCGGCGTCGCCTTGGTCCTTGCCACGAGCAACGGTTTCTCCCAATACGTCGGAGAAGTGGAAGTGTCCATCGCCTCATCGGTGCCGATTTCCATCAACCCCATCAGTTATAAAATCACCGATCTTACCGAGTCTCTTCCGGAAGAATTCCCGAAGGAAAAACAAATCAAGGTCTACGATACCTCCAATTTGCTGACGACGCCC
>JAFSVB010000114.1 GCA_017450325.1 Bacilli bacterium
AATCCCTATAGTTTCGATATCATCGGATGATATGTTTCGCCCTTGAAAAATCCCCCTCAGCCACCATGTGAATAATACGTTCTTGATACATCGTCAGGGACGTTTTTTCTTTGAAAACCAGCGATGATCGGCTGTTTTCTCGGTTTTTAGGCCTTCCGTGAAGGAGGCTTTTCTCATTTTCGGGGCGGATCAAGAAAACGGAAGCGTCGCGATAAAAGTCCAATCGCTCACGGATAAGGCCTCGATCGCGCACGAAAACAAGCCATTGACGCACGGATAATCGTGAATTCGCGCACGGAAGTCATCATTTTTGCAACATGACAGTGTTCCGAAATGGAATGGCAAAAGCATAAAAATCAGGTTACACTTTTGATAGATAACAGCATCAATAGTTTCACAACGGAGGCGTCGTTTATGAAAAGACGTATGAAAAGATCTACTGTCGTTCTCCTTTCTGGAGCGATGGTTCTTGCTGGATGCGGCCAAAGCAATAGCAGCGCTTGGACAATCAACGAGGAGACCGTCAATAACGCGGTCGCCCTCAACTCGCGAATCATCTCACATAGCTCCGATCTCATCGTGCGCCTCGAAGGTGAGGGCATCGTCTTCAATTCCTCTCTCAACAAAGACGCGATTCTCATCCGCGACATAGCAAAAGAACTGCCTGAGAATACGGAAACAAGTTCCTACCTGACCTATCAGCAAATCAAGGCCGTCTCCATAGACGACTATTCCGTCGACGTCGTCTCTTCGGGGAAGGCACTGGAAATCACCATTCCCTCTTCTTTGAAGAACGCCTCTTATGGCGCGATCATCGCCCCATACGCGAACGACAAAGGCGTCATGGCCTACGCCGACTTCTCCGGATATGAATCCATCATCAAGGCAAGCGAAGGCAATTTTGAACGCATCGGTTCGGATTCCGTCGACGGGTACGATTGGAGCCATACGTTTGTTTATAAATATGAAGGGCTAACCTTAAGCGAAGGCTTCAGCGAGAAGAACGTTTCCCTCCTTGGCGCCTTCGAAGGCTGGGTGGTCAAAGACCTCCACGTCGATGAGGATGGCGTCATCGTCCTCGAAGCCTGCGGTTATGGGGGCGAAGGCAGCGGTGCCGTCGTCTTCGATAACGAGACCTTCGTCGAGGATCGAGGCGGGGCCTTCTCCTACAGGGTCCTCTTCTCCGACGCGATTTTGCTCGATGATTCCGTCAAGTTCGACGAGGACAACAAAACCTTCAGCTTCGACGTCAAACTGGTCGATTGCGAAATCAAGAAAGACTTCTCCCTCAAAGACGTGACGTTGATCGAGGGCTTCGTCGTCAAGCAAGCCGACTACGTCGCCGAGACGGAAGTCGTTTCCATCGTCTTGGACGCGGCGGAATTCGAAAGCCTAACCGAAATCGTTGAGGCTTTGAGCCAAACCTCCATCGCCATCGGCGGAGAATTCGACAAGGAAGTCGCCTTCGATTTCCAGCAGCCCGAAGTTTTCGCGATCGCCTCCAATGAGGATGGAAAGGTCACCATCGACCTCCATTCCTTCGATGGCGAACTCAGTTTGCAGAAATCCGACATCACCATCGACGCCGAATTCTTAGCGGATGAGGACGAAGAAGAACTCCTCCCGTTAGAAGAAGCGACCTTCGAGAAAATCGGCAAAGGCTATCGCTTGACCTGGGACAAAGACCTGCAGTGCGCGCTTTTTGGCTCCGTGCTCCTTGCCACCGTCAGTGTTAGCTACGCCAACGGCAACACATTTGCCCTAGAGGATGTCTGCATCGATTTCGGCTTCGATTACTATCAGGTGAACGCCGTCCAAAACGAAGCCTTGAAGCGCTTGGCCTTTGCCTACGTCACGCCCACCAGTTTAGAGGAAATGGACGAAACCTATGTTGAATATGTCCATGATAGTACTCTCGAGACTGCGAGCACGGCCATCGGCGCCGTTAACGCAGTCGTGCAAATCGGCTTTACCATTCTCTCGGTCATCTTTCCCATGGCCGAAGCCGGGGCGGGCAAAGGCGCAATCGGAGGCGTCATCGGCTTCCTTTTGGCCGCGATGGGGCTTTCTGCCGTCGCCGCCGCCCTCGATCCAACCGCCGCCACCCTCCAAGAGATCCTCTCCATCGTCACCGGCATCAACGAAACCGTGAATCGCATGAACAAGACCCTCTCCGAGGTCTCCTATAAGACCGACATGGTGCTCTTGCGTCAAAGGCTTAACGCCGATGAGAACAAGCTTATCGAGCTGCGTGCTCGCCAACGGGAATTCCAAGCCAAGGAAGCGGAAGTCAAACAGTACGAAAAGAGGCTCGCGACGGTCGCGAACCGCTATCTCAGTTCCATCCTCGACGGGAACTCCAACAAAAAATCCAAAACTTACAGCGCCCCGACCGACTATGACGTCGTCATCGTGGAAGGCAAGGACGCGAAAGGGAAGGTCGAGAGGACTTCCACGGTCCTTATCGACGACGATTCCTTTGAGGAAACTTATGACGCGGGGACGATCGTCTCCTCCTATGCCTTCTCCTTCGGCAACAACGCCGGGATGAAGAACACCTTCAAAAACGCCCTCGTCGAATACAAAAAGGCCAAGTCTTTCAACAATGAAGTGGTCGAAGCCATGATAAGCGATATCGAAGCCGCGATCAAAAGCGGCGCCATCACCTTCGACACGAACGGATGGAATCACAGTGCCGTTCCCGACGTAAGCGACGATGAGAAAGCGAAAGCGGTGGCCAAAGACGTCTACCGCGCCCTCTACCTCTACGCCGAGCGCGAGAGCCTCTATTCCATCGATGGTGAAGAATACGTCCTCGCCGCCGTCGATTACATGCAACGCTTCTCCGGCACCGGCACCTATAGCAGCCGCGCCGCCGACATCACCATCGAGATGCTTAAACTCACATACGGTTTCCAATCCGAGTGCATCAACAAAATCCATCAGTATCGAATCAACGTCGCCGACCGTCTCCTCAAGGTCTATAACTTGGCTTGCACGGTCTGCGCCACCGACCCCGATATCTCCTCCTTTGGCGACTTGAAAGCGGCATATCTAGCCTCCACCAAGTATCTCAACGATAACAAGATGATTCACAAAGCCAGCGAAGAGAGAGTGATTGCAAAAAGCAAAATCCCCGTTCCCAGACTCTATACCCTCGACTATTGCTACGTCTCCGATTGCTGGGTCCGCGGTGGTCAGCTCATGACTGCCTTCAAAGTCTCGAGCGACAAAAACGGTGATAACGGCTACCGAAGCTTCAATATTGAAGATGCTTCCGGCGAGATTCTCTCGGAATTGTCATCTAACACCAGCAACGTCACGCCCATTAAGCAGGTGAAGCCATATCTATTTGGCATTGAGGATATGAGGGTTCTCTCCATCCGCCGTCAGATGAATCATCCGAACCTTTCGAACTTCGAATACCTCAACAATTATCTGGCCTTCTTCCAGGTTTACATGTCGCTTAACAACGATCTGAACAAACTGGATTTCACTGGCAGAACCGACGCGACCAAGGCCGTTACTGCCCGCAAACGCTTCGTCTATAGCTACACGGGCTTCACCGAACTTGGCACCCATACCGAAGGCGATTTCGCCGCCTATTGCTGCCGGTCCTTCTCCAAGGAACACGGGAAGAATCCGAGTTACTTCAGCCTCAATCAGGTGATTAATGGCTTCCAAATCGACTCCAAGCGCGAGCTCAAATATTACCGCGGCTGGGGCTTAAAGGGTGACTTCTCCGACATCGAGAACGTCATGAACGTCCAAGGCACCGGATACATGAACCGCTTCGTCAACTACAACGAAGACCATGGCTACTGGACAAATCCCGAAAACTGGGGCTTTGCTGAGTTCAACTCCGTTGACAAAGGCCATGGCAAACCCGACGGTTACGAGAGCATCGAATTCTATTATTGCCTCATCAAGATGTATTGATCTTACGCCTTGATCCCAAAGGCCTTTCCTTCGAATTGACATGCCTCCACCATGTGCCGGAGATGAAGAAAGCCCTCAGAATCGCCGGGGTTTCCACGGAGGTATCCTCCTGGAGGTGCGTCGCCGATGAGGACCTTGGCATTTCCAGGCATCAAGTTGATCTCGTCATCCAACGAAGGGACGGCGTCATCAACCTCTGCGAGATGAAGTACTCGTCGGATGCCTATTCGGTCACTAAGAAAGACGAATCGGACTGGAAGTGCCGCATCTCCGATTTCATCAAGGCGACCGAAATCCATGACTCGGTTCAATTGACGTTGGTGACTCCCTATGGGATAAAGAGAAACACCCATTCTTGGGTGGTCTAGAAAACGATATGTCTAGATGATCTGCTTGAATAGTTCCTCCTCCAAAAGATATTGGAAAATTTAACATTTGGAGGGAAGACATTTAGTGGCGACTCGACCCCCCTCAGCCACCAGTAAACGAATAAATCCCGAAAGTCCTTCGATGGAATCGCAATGTCGCTAACTTAAGCGGTTAGGGCCATCTGAAACGCATCGGATTTGCGTGTGCCCGCCAAAATGGGACGGGCTTTGCTATAATATCTCCGTC
>JAFSVB010000115.1 GCA_017450325.1 Bacilli bacterium
ATTGGAAGCGGTTCTTCGCGAGCTGCCTATGCCAGTCGCTATTTGCCCAGTAAGCGGTTATGAGCTGAACCGCTTCCTTTCTTTACAGTCCTTTTCTCCTAGAATCATCGTCTATGCTCCGAAAATCGTCCACGATGAACTTGCTTCGTTGTTATCGAGCCATGGCTATCAACCCATCATCCTTCGCAAAGGCATCGCCCCATACATCAACGACAAGACGGTTTTCTTGTCTGGGCTTCATTGGAGAACGCCCTTGGATAGAAGGGGCAAGCGGCTCTACATTAGCGCCGATAGTCCCCTTATATGCGCTCCTACGATTGAGAAACTGCTCATCGATTGCCTCGCAGGTGATTTCGGTGGCGACGATGCCATGTTTGAGGAGATTTTCCGAAACGCATTGAGTCAATACGCTTATAATGCCTCGACGCTTGAAAGATACGCAAAGGACCGCAGCAAGGAGGAACGATTGAAGATCATCATTGCAAAAAGTGGGCTCGAGGAGGAATTCTATGATTGACCGCAAAAGTTTTGAAAAACGATGGATCGAAAGCATTGAAGGCGTTGTTGACTTTGGTGGCAGACTCGTCGTCGAGAGGACCATCCACGCTTTTTATTTGCTCCAGAAAGTGGCAAAGAGCCGCCTCGATGGGAAATTTCTCTTCAAAGGCGGGACCGCCGTCATGCTCTTATTTCAAAAACCGAGACGATTCAGCGTGGACATTGATCTGCTCGTCGACCCTTCTATGGAGGAGAAGCTTCCCTCCATCGTGTCTTCCTTCAAAGACGAGGTTTTCGTTCGCGTCGAGGAAGATATCCGCAAACCATCGCCAGTTAGGAAAAGGCATTTCAAGTTCTATTACCGTTCCTGCATCGATGTTACGGGGGATGATAAATACGTGCTTCTTGATGTCGTTTTTGGAGATAGTGCATATCGACGTGTCGAGGAAAGGAAAATCGAATTTCCATGGCTGCTCACGACTGAGCCCCTCAAAGAAGTCCCGGTGCCTTCTCCTTCCGATCTACTCGGGGATAAGCTTTGCGCCTTCGCGCCCCACACCGTCGGCGTTCTTTTCGCCGATGGGAAGGATGTGGAAACGATTAAGCAACTCTTTGATGTCGCCAGACTTCTCGAGCATCCGGAAATCGATGGGGCAATCGCTTTCGATGTATATGAGAAACTGGTAAGCGAGCAGGCTCTTGCAAGAGGGTTGAAACTTAAAACCGAAGACGCCATGGATGACGCCCTCGAAATGTGCCGTCTCATCATCTCGCAAGGAAAAAGAAGCGGTGGCGCAGAGGACTACTCTCATCTACTCCGCGGCTTCGCCTCATTTCATTCGTTCCTTCCTGGGAAGTATACCGAAATCGATTGGCTAAGGGACGCGGCGCTAGTCTATTCTTTCTTGGCGAAAAGGCGCTATGTTCAAAAAACGTCAACCCCGGCATCGAACAACGGCACTTTCGTAGGCCGACGTTATCGCCTTTTGAGACTCGCGTTGAAAGAGGGAATCTCCGACTTCATGGTCGTCGTTGCAAACGACCCGAAAGCAAGACAGTGATGCGACGATCGAAAAGCCAGTTAATGGATTCAAATCGCCGGAAAGCGCAGCCGAACACGACGGCGGGCGTAGCAAAGAATAGTAAAAACTTATTAACTTTGTTAATCGGCTCGAATGGAAAACTGGCATATTATGATAGGAAATCC
>JAFSVB010000116.1 GCA_017450325.1 Bacilli bacterium
CGCAATTTTTGGCAAAAAGCGCAGCAACCGAGCGAAATCCGTTAGAAGGATTCGTGACATGGGATGAATCGCCATAGCCATAGAAGGTCTCAAATAGGCTAGCTCCGATGAAAATACTCGTTGGCAAAGCACGATTTATGACGCGTGCCGGCGTATTGCAAACGTGGTGAGGAGGGTGGCTTAATGTGCTCAGACACCAAAAAAAACGCAAAATAGAGTGGGCAATTAGTGGGCCAAAATCGAAACCGAAAACCGTAAAATCCGGCGCGCTTTCAGACGCCATCTTCGGACGGTTTCCCCTACTTCTTCCTGACCTTGGAGTTGATGATTACGGACGCCTTCAGAAGCGTCTCGGTCTCCTCAACCGTGAAGGTATGGCTTTAGGGCTGATTTTGAGCGATTCTCGCCAGATTCTCACGTTTTTGGACAGGGTTGGGGTTTGTTTTGGCGGATTAAAGCGTAAATTTATGTCAGCCAAACAGGAGGACGTGTTATGAACGAGATCGGCGAAAGAATCTACAAGCGCAGGAAAGAGCTAAAAATGACGCAGCGCGATCTGGCTGAGGTAATCGACGTCAGTGACAAGACCGTGTCGCGTTGGGAGAATGGGTCGACCATTCCTGACGCAACGCAGATACCTCTTATCGCGAGCGCCCTCCAAATAGAGCCGAACGACCTATTCGAAAAAGACGAAGCGGGGAAATTCCTCGCACTCGCTAACGATAGGAAAGCAAAAGATTCAATAAAGCCTTTCGTGATATCCGTTTTCGCTTCGTCCGGATTGGCCTTGGTTTCTTCAATCATGTTCTCGCTAATCATTTTACTGGACGCAAAGTTAGACGGGGGAGGAACGGGGTTTCTCATCACGGGCATTGTCTGCGCAGTTGCTTCACTATGTGCCTATTTCGCCTCGGAAATCCTCTTTGTCCGTTCGTATTCCGGAAAATTCAGGAAGGAGGCCGAGGAAAGAGCCGATTTCCTACTGAGCATCGTTTATTTCGCCGCCGTTTTCTTTTTGCCTGCAGCGGTCTTGGCAATATCGATGTTCCACGGTTCAAGCAACGAGGTGCCGAAGGCCGTCGTCTGCATGGGGCTGTACCTGCTATTCGTCGCCACGTCCTTCGTCTTATTTAAGATAAAGCATCGGCAATTAAATCGGAAAAAGCTGCCCATCATAGCATTCCTTACCTCGATTGGCGTCTTCGTTACATTCTCGGTATTGGCGTTCCTGGGGCATCCAATATTTGCACGGGCCTCCATAGTCGCAATGGCGTTTGACATCGTCCTGGTTGCTACGGCGTCGATCATCTCAATCAAGGCTTAATCCGCAAGGTCAAATTAAATGGTCTTCAATTAATGGGCGTTTTTTAATGCGTCCTTGACAAGGGGTCCACATTACAATGAGTTTCATATTTGTTCCTTATTCCTCTAACTTCACTGATTTTTAGCGTATTTCAGAGTAATAAGAAACAATTTATCGCTGGAAAGATTCAGGTTCATAGGATTGCAGGCCATTTATGGCGAAATCTATCTTATCATTCCCGATTCGCACACTCCGATGATCGAGCCAGATTCATCCCATGAAATGTGATTTTTTGCCTTGCAAGAGGGTTTTGAACAATTTCCCGACGACTGGACCAATACGGGTATGCCTCAAAGATTCCGCTATTTATCGCAGGAAACGCATTGGTTACCGGTCTCATCAAAACGATGGAGTGAATCTATCGTTGAAATAATCAAACAGGAAAAATGAATTTCGAAGGCGTTCAATCGCGGATTTGTCGCTTGAATTATTCTTGTTCGCAGCGAATGACAAACTAGTAGCCTGCAACATCTAAAACTTCCATTCGGCTAAATTCCTCATAGATCATCCTGGCTAGACGGGGATAAAGGTCCTCGTTTTCTTTTGTCTTTAAGGGGACATGGGCGGCCTTATGACGTCATTAGTTTCTAAGGCAGCCTAGCGGCACGACGTAGACACCATCTTCGCGACGGTAGGCAAAGCGATCCTTAGTCACCACCATCATAAAGGCGAGTTTACCCGTCTTGGCATGGTCAATATCTAGGGAGAGGCTGATTAAATGCTGGGCGGCTTTGTCGATATCTTCTTTCGAGCCCAGTTTAATCTCCGCGAGGGCAAAGCTGCCATCGCGAAAGGTCAAAACCGCGTCCGCTTCCCTGTTTTTCGCATCGCGGTACTTGTATACCTTTCCGCGGAGCGATTCCATATACACCCGCAAATCGCGAATTGCCAAGGACTCAAACAGAAGGCCGAAGGTGGCCATGTCCGTGAAAAGGCTTTCGGGAGAGAGGCCCATGGCGGCGGTCGCGATGGAAGGGTCGACGAAATGGCGGGTCGGTTTGCAACGTATGGCAGTCTTCGACCTCAAATAGGGGCTCCATGATTCCAGTTCGTCCACGACAAAGAGCAATCTGTAGGCATTTAGGTATCGCCGTATCGTCTCATTATCCAGCGTCCCTGCCGACCCCTTCGCGTCTTCGAATATCGTCTCATCCGCCGCAGGCGTCGAGATGTGGCGGGCGTAGGCGCGAAGAATCCTGCCGGCGCGTTGGGGGTTCTTCGCGAGTTTGATGGCGTTGAGGGAGAAGACATCTTTTTCCGTCAGCACCCTCACGTAGGAGAAAGCCTGTTCTAACGCCACTTCCCTTTCCTTGGCAAGAACGCTTAAAGGCCATCCTCCCCGACAAATCAGATAGGCATAATCCTCAATGGTCAGGTCGCAAAGGCAAGGGGAAAAGCGATGGGCGGCCAACTGGGATAGGCTTACGTTCCCGCTTCCTTCCCCGGATTCATAAAGGGACAACGTCCGCATCCGCAGAATATCAAAGCGCCCATTCCCCGTATGCTCCGAGGCTTCCTCCGATTGCGTCGTCTCCACGTGATCCGTCACCGACCCGGTAAGGAGATACCCCCCGAATTCCCTGCGCTCGTCCACTTCGAACTTGATCTGGTCCCACAAAAAAGAGACATGTTGCCATTCATCGATCAAAAGGGGGTGTTCGCAATTCGTCAAAAAGGAATGAGGCGCCGTCTTGGCATACGCCACGTAATTATCCCTCGTCTCAATGGGCATTAAGTCGATGACGGTCTTCGCGTGGCGCCTGCTGGTGGTCGACTTACCACACCACTTCGGGCCAGTCACCACCACCGCGCCCTTGCATTTGAGTGCAAAAGAAAGCTGTTCGTCAAACAGTCTGGGAATATAAGGTTTATCCATAGAACGCCTCCGATTGGATAAATTCTATCATTTTTGATGTGGACTCCAAGAAAAAACAGCTTCTGACCCAAAGAAAAAATAGGCTTAGACTCCAAGAAAAAATAGGCCAAGACTCCAAAGTTTGTAAAAAAGTGCCTCCAGGTTCCCTCTTGTTGTAGGGGTAAGGCGGTCCCTTCTTTAAGACGCATCGCGTGTTTTGCTTACTGATGACGTCATCGTCCTTACAAGATGGATCGCGGGAAACACGGGAATAACTTTCCTCATCCCCTCCCTCATCTCGGTCGCGTTCTCGACCAGCCTCCTCTTCAGCTCGTTGGAGACGTTCGCGCGCGGCGACACGCCGATCCGTTGGCTTGATGAGGCATGGAAAGAACTGAGATATAACTTCTTAAGATTCTGAAGCAACTTGTGACAAAGATATCGCAAAACGATAAATACATTATTGCGAAACGATAAATTAGGCGTATATTCTGCTCAGGAGGAATTTCTATGGAGAGAAACCTAAAAGCCATCCGCGCCCTGACCTACGCCGCCGTGACAGCGTTCGCCTCGTTTGGCGCCTTCTTCTGCGCCTTCTACGCACCTTACCAGACCGGCCTCTTCGCTTATGCGAGGGAAGGCTATGCCATGCAGCCGCTAAGGGTCTTCGCCCTTTGCCTCGACTGGGCCTGCAGCCTTCCTTGCTTCGCCGTTCTTGCCCTAGCCGCCTCGTGCGGGAAGAGAATCGGAAAAGGCGGGTTCTTCTGCAAGGAAACCGTGCGTGAGCTTAAAATCGGTGGCCTTATCCTTATCGCCGACTGCCTTGCCTTCCTCGTCGGCAACCTCGTCCTCGCCCTTCTGCTGAGGGACTTGGGCGCCGAGGTGCTCTATTGCTTCCTCGCCATAGTCGGAGGGGTCGTCGGGGGATGCATGTTCTTCTCCTCC
>JAFSVB010000117.1 GCA_017450325.1 Bacilli bacterium
CACAAAGGAAGCAACGGTTCACGAAGTCGTTATTAACGAAATAGGATTTATGGATGGCTTACACCTCCGCCCACCAGCGGTGATGGCAGCGATTGCATTCGACGAGCTTCCAGCCTTCATGCTTCCCACTAGTGCCACGTTCGATCATCGTGATCAAATCGTATCTGCACTTGCTGCAAACCAGCAAGCTGTTATCACAAGTTCCGCCGCTAACGGCTTCTAGTTGCTCATCGGTGAGCTCAACGCCTTCTTCTTTGGCGAGCGCGAGCATTTCTTCCTGGCTTTTGCACGCCTTGACCTTGGCGATTTGCTCTTCGTTTAAGCCTTTAAGTAATTCTTCTTTCATAGGTAGTGGCTCCATTAATTTATTTCAGTATAGCCGAAATGAGGGAAAAGCGGAAATGGGGTTTCTATGGGGCGTGCTGATTGGCGATCTCCCCTTGTTAAATCGCTAACGTGCCGCAAAGCGAAAAAGACTTACATTCGCAATCTTTCGCATCTTCAACACGTTTTAGATAGATAGACCTCGACTTTTGCAAATCATATTTCATATTGTCTATTTTTGTATTAATACAAAAACCCCGGGTTTATAACAAAATAATAGCCTCCCCCAATCGAACGTGGCAAGCGACAAAGCGACAATCTCCGACGCACGTGACATACGCCGGATTCAATGCTTTTCGTTCATTGATTTTTTCCCTACCCTCCGTTTCTCCTGTCTGGTACGATCCCCGCCGTTTTCGGGATGAAACACCACAATTCGGGTGAATCCCAAATTCACGTGTGATAACCACTTTTCGCGCGCTGTGCTCGCACTTATTGCGTATGGCGCGCGTCTAGGCGGAACATTCGACACGCAGGCATCCCAAGAAAGACGTCAAAAGCAGACTGACAACCCGTGAGTAATTGACTAGTAAACTACTAATTTCAAACTAGTAATCTACTAAAATCTGTATTTATTACTATGTAATAGTTTTTCAATTAGAAATCATCGTCGCCGAAGATGGATATCTGCTCGAACTTCTCGGCGGGACGATCATCTTCGCGCTTGAGGATCTCTACGGAAGGCTTCTCCTCCTCAACCGTTTCTTCGACGATTGGCTCATCAGGTACCGGCGGAGCATAGGAAACGATGGAATCATCGATGTAATCCTTATCCGCGCGGAAGACGGTGGCGATGAGTTCCTTCTTCGGCCATTTATCGTCCTTCTTGGCATAGCGTTCCATCGGGGTAAGGTTGAGATCCTCGAAGGTCACGTCCTTATTCGATCCGTTATCCAAGCACGTCGTGTAAGTAATCGGGGCGTCCCCTGCCGCTTTGGCGACGAAGACGAGGCGATGCGGCTCGGATTTGAACGTGCGGAAGATGACCGTGGTCTTGGACATGCGGTCCGAGGTATCGATATTGGTGGATGAGAATACGCGCAGGTGGCCTAAATCGGTGATAAGGAGCACTTTTCCCTTCTCTTCCGGGGCGAAAGGCACGACGCCGACGATCGGCGCGTTATGGAAGCTGCCCGCCTTGATGCCAGAGGTGGTCGTCGAGGAGGCGGAGATGAGATTCTCGTTATAACGGACGGCAAAGCCGTTCTCGGAGAAGACGATGATATCGCTATTCCCGGTCGTTAGCTCGGCCGCGACGACTTCGTCATCGCCCAAAAGCTTCATCGCGCGGATGGGACGGTTAAAGCGTGTTACGGGGTAAGCCGAGAGGCATGTGCGCTTGATTTGTCCCTTGCGCGAGGCCAATACGACGAAGAGGTCTTGCCTAAACGAGGCAACGGCGTAGGCGCGGATGATCTTTTCGTCTGGGTCGAGGGAGATCGCGTAGTTGACGTGAAGGCCTTCCTCGAGCCACTTATTCGCGCGCAACAGGTGCACGGGAACATATAGGTAGTTGCCTTTGCTCGTGAACATGAGCATGTGGTCGGTGGTGTCCGCTTGGCCGCAATAGATGAGGGTGTCCCCCGCTTTTAAGCCAGGGAGCGCGCCGTTTTGGCCGTTGGAGCCCTTCCAAGAAGCGAGTGAGGAACGCTTGACGTAGCCATCGCGCGAAACGGCGACCATAACGGTCTCTTTCGCCACGAGCTCGCGGCGATCGAAAGTCTTGCTGGAATTGTCCTCCTCCTCGATGGAGGTACGGCGGTCATCGCCATAGTTCTTGGCGATGGCCTTGAGATCGTTGACGATGACGCCATTGAGCGCATCGGGGGAAGAGAGGATATTGCGGAGATAGGCGATATCCTTATTGAGGTCCACCCGCTCCTGCTCGACGACGGCGACGTCGAAATGGCTGAGCTTATAAAGTGGCATCATCACGATGGCTTCGCTCTGATCGGGTGTGAAGCCGAAGCGGTTCTGCAAATTGACTTTGGAATCGGCCTTGTCCTTGGAAGCGCGGATGACGTGGATGACTTCGTCGATGATCGAAGCCGCCTTCAAAAGGCCTTCGACAATCTCTAAGCGCGCGAGGTCCTTAGCGAGATCGTATTTGCTGCGACGGGTAATGACGTCGACCTGATGGGCGATATAGGTATCACAATAGGTCAGGAGGTCAAGCGTCTGGGGACGGCCGTCCACGATGGCGACCATATTGGCCGAATAAGAGCTCTTTAAGGGCGTCTTTTGGTTCAAATAGGCCAGAATCGGCTCTGGTTTGAAACCGGTCTTGATATCGATGGCGATGCGAAGACCCGTCTTATCGGTTTCGTCGCGAACTTCCTCGATGCCCGGCAGCGTTTTGTCGTGGCGGAGCTTGTCGATGGCGAACACCAAGGCGCTTTTGTTCACGCCATAGGGGATTTCGGTGATGATGATCTGCTGCGTGCCGTCCTCGGCGGTGACGATTTCGGTCCGGGAGGCGATTTCCACCCTTCCCCTGCCCGTCAGATAGATATCGACGAGGCCTTGGGACTGATAGACGATGCCGCCGGTCGGGAAATCGGGGCCTGGGATGAAGCGCATCAGCGTCTCAATGGGACAATTGGGGTGCTGGATGCGGTAAATGACAGCGGAGATGACCTCGCGGAGGTTATGCGGCGGGATTTCCGTCGCCATACCGACGGCGATGCCTGAGGCGCCGTTAACGAGCATGTTCGGGAAACGGGCGGGCAAAACGGTCGGTTCGTAGTCGTCATCATCGAAAGTCAAGCCCATGTCCACGGTCTCTTTGTTCAAATCGCGGACGAGTTCCTGCGCGATGGCGGCAAGGCGGGCCTCGGTATAACGGTAGGCGGCGGGGCCATCGCCATCGATGGAGCCGTTGTTGCCTTGGAAGTCGATGAGCGGCAAACGGACGCGCCAGGTCTGCGACATGCGGACAAGGGCCTCGTAGATGGATGTATCGCCATGGGGGTGGTATTTACCGATGACGTCGCCAACTACGCGCGCGCACTTGCGCGTTGGCTTATCAATGGTGTTCCCGTTTCGGAACATCGAGTAGATGATGCGGCGCTGGACGGGCTTCATGCCATCGCGGGCATCCGGGATGGCGCGGTCTTGGATGACGTCTTTGGCGTAGATGTCAAAGCGCTCCCCCATCAATTCGTCCAATGCGGTGGGGTTGATGGTCTCGGGGACGACCTCGACGACGGGCTTTTTCTTAGCCATTCTTGGTCACCTCCTTCAGGAAGCGATCGATCTCGTTGAACTTGATGTTCTCTTCGATCCAGCGGCAGCGCTGAGACGGGTCATTGCCCATCAAGACCGAGATGCGCTTTTCAACGACGAGCGGATCGTCGATGCGGACTTGCAAAAGCTTGCGCGTCGCTTTGTTCATGGTGGTGACGGCGAGCTGGTCGGCGTTCATTTCGCCCAAGCCTTTATAACGGTTGATGCCATAGCCGGGACCGATGGCTTTCTTGGCCTCTTCGAGGCTTTCATCGTCCCAAGCGTACTTGAATTTATGCTCAGGGTCGGACTTTTTGTAGACGCGATATAGCGGAGGGCAGGCCAAATAGACCATGCCGTGGGTGATGAGCGGCTTCATGTAATTGTAGAAGAACGTCAGAAGCAGGATCTGGATGTGGGCGCCGTCGGTATCGGCGTCGGTCATGATGATGATTTTGCCATAATGGGAGTCCTCGACGTCGAAATCGGCGCCTACCCCTGCCCCGATCGTCTGGATGATGGTGGAGAATTCGGTATTCGCACGCATGCGGTCCATCGGGACGCCATAGGTG
>JAFSVB010000118.1 GCA_017450325.1 Bacilli bacterium
CCTTCAAATGCAAGAAATGCGGGAAAACTTTTAACAAGTAAATTTAACGCGAGTGAAACCCAATATGAAAGAAGGGAGCTGTTGAAAAACCTATTGGTTGATCAACGGCCCCTTTCTCGTTATTTCCAGGTGTATTTGAGGCCAAACTTCTTGCAGTTTTCCTCCATTAGTTTCTTGGCATTATAACAAAAGCCGAATTCATGACTATCGACGTAGATGGAATCGGCTTGTCGTTTCATTTGGTGGACCAACGCTAACAACAGAAGAACGCCTTCCTTAGTCGAAATAATATCGATGGCATCGCAACATTAATCAAGACTGATAATTATGCAATCGTCATAAAGCGTTTACAAAGGCTAAGATTACGCGCTTTAAATCATTGATATCAATGTCTATCCATCTAGCCGTCGGACGAGCGGCTTCGGCCAAAAAGAGGCCATTGTTCAACGCATCGTCGATTGAGGCTTGTAATTCAAACATGTCACGGGGTCTTCTCTGAGAATTATCAAAGAATATCTGATGTTTTTCGGGCCGAGACGCCACATTCTTGAACGAGGTAATAAATGTCATAGAGATCTTTGTGCCTTGTAGATAAGACACCTAGCCGAGCAAGGGATAATAGCTTTTCTGCACAGATTTGTTCTGGAGGATTTACCTTTAACATTACGCCATCGCCTTCAGAATCGAAATGAAAGGTAAGTTTCTCTTGATCGATTGCGGTATACGTGTGTACGCCGATATCCAATTTAAGGCGAAGTTTCGAGCGAGAGGAATCGGATATAACGACATGTATTCTAACGCCACGGTAGTCCTCCTGATGCAATTCTTCCTGTTCTCCCACCAAGGCAATATGAAAGCCATCGTCGATGGAGTTCATCTTTTTGATAAAAGCATTTATCGATTCTTTTTCAATTGAGTATCGGATGAAATCAAAATCGATATCCTTGGTGACTCGGCGGTCGCTCCTGGCGAGGTTATACATTACAATCCCGCCCTTCAGGGTAATATGCTCAGTCATCTCGGATGTTGCGATTTTGCTTAGAACAATCTCTTCGGCAGCTAAGTTTTGCGCGTCACGAAGCGATGAACTGGAAACGCGATATTTATCAATCAAATCCTTACTATTCCTAGTCAAATCGCCCCTTTGATTTTGTATAGCAACATATTGCCGTTTCTAAAGCGCTTTAAGTATTCGGCCAAGGTGTAAAAATCCAACTCGCCTTTTCTTTTTCGAAAGGACTCAATGACTTCGTAATAAAGATCGGCCGGCAATCGCTCGCGAAGCCTTATCGTCTCGATAAGCATGCGCTCCAGATCGTAGATTTGGACTTTTCCAGCATCGGTTTCCGTGTGCGTGATCCCAATGGGAAAGATTGATGGCTCTTGATAGGATTGAACCACATCCTTTCGGCGTATAGGGAAACTATGCTGCTCCGTTGCGAAATAAAACTTATCTGGAATGGAATCGGTCAAGTCGTATAGGCAATATGCGGAAAGGCCGGTCAGAACCGCGTGAGGATATTTCTTGCATAGATATACCTCATCGATAAAAGGGAATGGTTCATCCGAGTACATCCCTCTTTCCACAAGATAAAGTTCTTTGGTAGAAACCTTCTTACGGATTGAGTATTCGGTTTCGCCTTGAGCGATTAATTCTTTAGCCGTAATAATCATGTCAAAATTTTATATAATCCTAGGTCTTTTTCCAATATTAACCTAGTTTTATCTAAATATTTCGCTACTATTTGTTCCTGATTGCTATGCCTCTTCTTTAACATTACATAGCGAGCATCGAACGGAAGGCTTTGTTGTTAAGCAACTTGCAAAGAACACCACATCGCATGTTACGGGAAGAAAAAGAGGAACGTCATTTTTTGACTCCCTCGATTATATTTCCACGATAGTGCTTATAACCATATTGTAGGCACGCTTCCTCCATATACTTGGTGGCATCGCAGATAATTCCGAACACGTTACCGCCACAATAGTAGGTGCTCTTTTGATTTTGGTGGACCACAGGAGACGACATGCGAACCATCCCATGATCCACAAAAGTACTGATTTTATCGCCGTAATTTAGAAATAAGCCAAGAACCAATGAGAATAACGTCATTGATGAAGCCCACATCGGCAAAGGCCTGAATGATCTCGCTTAATTTGTTTTCGTTCTCAACTGCCATAGTGTCTCAAAGCCTTAACTAGCTTATCCTCCTCTTTTCGCATCATGCGAAGATTGCTTTCAATCCTTTTTCTTTCTCGATAGTCTGCGTGGGCCTTTTTTGCTTCGTCCGATTCGCTGGCCCCGATATATTCGGATACGATCACGGATCCTTCTCTATGCTTCCTGTAGCAATAGGGCTTTCCGTTTATGGTTTGCTCAAATAAGTAGCCCTTTGGGAGAGACAACAAAAGAGATTCATATGAATCGATGTTCTTCTTAATGCGGTCAAGCTCTTCGATCAGCACTTCTTTTAAAACGGACATATCAACCTCCACGGATATTATACTACAAATTATTGAAACATAAAGTATGTAGCATAAGGATTCGAGAAAAGAAAGCCCACAACCACGATTGGCCAAACCATAAGCGGCCTTGGATCTGGTTATAGGCATTTTCCTTTGTTTTTGCCTTAGCTGACCCCGCGACGAGAATGTCTCTTTAGATAATCAGCGGCATTTATAGTAAATCCGAACACGTCGTTATCAACATAGACGTAGTTCTTCTGAAATCTCATTTGGTGGAACCGCCCCGTATTGGACGGTATCCGCGTCCGGTTTCTTGATTGCTCAGATTTCGTGGACATTTTTAGGCTGTAGGAACAATGCATTTTTGTTTGCTTTTTAGAATCGGAAAATCTCTTTGTGGGGTTGGTTAATCAAGTTTCAGGCAAGAAAAAGGGAGACGCTTGGACGTCACTTTCTTGATACCGCCACTCATTCTTTCCCTTTGGCAGAGATTCTTATAGCGAAAACATATTAAAGCGCCCGAAGTGTTCTTTTCCCCAAATTCGAATAGATATGGCGACACGCCGTTCAACTATAAGAACATACCCTATGACGGTAACCTTTTCTGCCTTTGATGGTATTACGGCCTACCTAAGGTCGACTTTTCGGAAAGCCATCGCGCCGAAAGACAGCGAAGAAACCAAGAGCAAGGCGGGTTCCAAGGTCGCCGCCAAAACGAGATAGCCGTGGAGGTCGTGGCGCGTTGCGAAATCACCCCCGCCGAGGAACTCATAGACGCAGTTCTGTCCCAGCGCATAGAAGCAGCGCAGCCAGAAATGGGGAAGCCATAGCTCCGCCATCGCCGGGGCGGGCTTCGCACCGTCGGACGATAGGCTTGCGCTCGCGGAGGAGAAGAACGCCATGCCTATGGCGAACATGGCCACGAACAAGATCGCGCCGAAGACCACCCCCATCCATCCGTTTTTCGCGATTGAGGCGAAGGCGAAGCAGGCGCAGAAGCAAGAGAGGTAGGCAAGCAAGATGACCCCATAGCTCTCCAGGAACGCAGAGAGCCATAGGCCCCTTCCCAAGGTAGACGGGTTAATTTCGCCGCTCCCGAGCAGGATTCCCTCCTCGGGGTAGAAAGGCACGCCGAGGAACAGGGAGAACAGGCTGGCGAATAATTGGAAGGCGGCGACGAGGCTAAGGCCGAACAGCAGGGCTGCAAGAAGCATCGAGAGGAAGACCCTTGCCCTGCTTTTGCCGCTTAGGGCTTGGCTTTTGATCGTGCCGAGGCGGTACTCCTCCCCGCAGAAGACCGAGGAGAAGCCGATCGAGAGGAGGAAGAAGGGGAAGGGCGGGAGGAAGGCCGAGGAGAAGATGCTCTCGCTGGAGAAGGGAACCATCCCCAAAGGAAGAAGCAATAGATGGGCCAGGCACCCGCTCCCCTTGAAGGAGGTGGCGGAAAGAGTCGCGGAGACGGTGCCGAGCACGCCGAAAACGGCAACGGAGGCCCAATAGAACGCGCTTTTCCTCGCGCGGAAGAAGACGAGCTTGACACTATTCATCGTAGGCCCTCCCTTCCGAATACACGCTCAATAGGCCTTCCCTCTCGATGGAGAGGTCGCTGATCTCGACGCCGCCACGCCTAAGTGAATCGACGAGGTCGAGGGGGTCGCCGTCGCAATCGACGCGGAAGAATCCCCCCTTCCTCTCGAAGGAGAAAGGGGATTCGCTTAGGAGCCTGCGGCATCCTTCGGCGTCCTTGGCCAGGAACGAGACGACGCGCCGTTCCTTCTTTTTCAACTCGTCCTTGGACAAAGCTTTCTTGACCTTCCCCTTCTCCAAGAAGACGAAGCTCTCGCAAAGCCCTTCGAGCTCGGGAAGGTTGTGGCTGGAGATGAGGAAGGCGATCCCCCTCTCCGCGTTGATCCTCCGGATGAGCGCGACAATCTGCTTGAGGCCCATCGGGTCAAGACCGTTGAACGGCTCGTCGAGAAGAATCGCCTCGCACCCTCCGGAGAGGGCCATCGCGATGGAGAGGCGCTGCTTCATGCCCATGGAAAAATTCCGCGCGACCTTTTTACCAGGTTCTAGCCCGACGCAGCGCAGGGCATCCTCCGCCTCGACGTCGCTTATCGGGAAGCCGCGGCCTAGGGCATAGGCCTTGATGTTGTCTTTGGCGGAAAGCAGCGGATAAAGGCTAGGACCGTCCGCCGTGACAGCGATCTTGGATTTGGCGGACTCAAAGCCCTTTCCCTTCTTCTGGCCATAGTAGGAAATCTCCCCGGAATCGGGGACGACCAGCCCGCTAAGTAGGCGGAGCAAGGTGGTCTTTCCGGCGCCATTTGGGCCGATGAGGCCGATGATTTGTCCAGGAAGGATGCGGATGGATGCTCCATCCACAACGCTTGCTTTGCGGTATCGCTTTGTTATTTCGTGGGCTTCGATGATCGGTTCCATGGGGTTAGCTGAGGTATTTGTAAAGATTCTGACTGGCATATTTACCTTCTTTTACCAAAAGGGTCAATGTGAAATTAGCAGGATTGGCAATAATGCATTTTGCGTTGCCGCTTTCCCTTTGGCTGGTTGCCGGAATCCAAAGCATGAAGAAGGTCGACCAAACCGTTTTCCAATTGTAGGAGTAATCCACGACATAGTATGTGCCAACTAATCCGATGGTGAAATCCTTTCCGTTTGGAACCTGATCGAGGTTCCAGGTGATGGTGTCGCTTATGGATCTTTCCTTTGTGCTTGTGTAGGAGTAGCCGAACGAATGAGAGAAACCAAAGGAGTTCGAAGATTTCGCCTCAAGCCCTATGTCGCCCAATCCGAGTTTGGCTCCGATTTGCTTCATAGTCTCGAAATCATATTTGTAGTCGCTGCGAAAAGACCAACTATCTGTTTCGACGTAGGTGTAATTTTGCTGCAGATTGCTAATGGAGTTCTTATTTTTCCAAGGGCTTTGGTAGGAATAAACCCCTTTGATTTCGGTGATTTTATTTACCTTGTAGTTATATTCGTCGTAGATATATCCACCGGTAGCGATAATCTGGGCAGCTTCAACGGCGCCATTGCTGACCCCTCTCCGGTTAAAGGAGTCCCCTTTCTTCAAGGAACCGTTCCCGCTTTGCCCGACATAAGAAGCGGGCAATTCGGAAATCTCATTCATGGTGGTGTCCTTCCAATAAGATGATTGCGCCGATACCTCCAAAGGGGTTTTGGCGAGAAGGCCGCAAGATGCCGCACCGATGGTGAGGCACGCTATGGCGCTAAAGATGGTGATGTAGTAACGTTTTTTCATAAATTCCTCCTGAAGAGCCTGAAATTGTATCATCCAGGATACGAAAGAAAATGTACAAATCCTATAAATTGTATATGATTATCCCATGACCAAAAAAGAACAGAGAAGATTGACTGACGAGCGCCTCGCGAAAGCGACGTTCAAATTGCTTAAGGGCCGGGCGCTGGAGGATATCGCCGTCGGCGACATCTGCCTTGAGGCCGGTGTGAAAAGGGTGACGTTTTATTCCCACTTCCCGACCAAGGACGACTTTTTCTGCCACATATTCGCCGATAGGATAGAGGCCGAATTCAAAAGCCTGGACTTCCGCGAGGGCCGGTCCGCGGCCCTGTCCGAGGCCGTCACGTCATTCAATGAGAAGAACAAGGAGGCGTTGCGCAACCTCGCCTCCTCGAGGTACGCCTTCCTGCTTTGCATGGAAAGCCTGAAGGAGGCGCTGGCGCGGGAGTTCCAGAGCGACTACGAAATAGACGGATACGATTTCTGCCTGCTAAGCGGGGCGATCGTCAATATGGCGTTCACCTCATTCGCCGACAAACGCCTGTCCGACCCCACGGTCATCCGAGGCAAAATCAAAGCGCTCCTTGATTTCTATTTGGGTTGACCTCTACCTTTTTCCTAAACATTACCGAAGAGTCATCGGCCAGCGAAGAAAATGTGGATTTCACACCTAAACCGCGTGAGGTCACTTTGGTCTGGAAGTGATGGAGACGAAGACGCCGAGGAAACAGAGCTCAACCATCGCCCATAATTCACAGAAGTCTAGTTAAAGCCCAACATCTAGCATCTCACAGCGCCAAAACGGCTGTTTTTGGTTTTTATGAGCGTCTGTGTCCCCAAATGCAATCATTTTGAGTCAAACCGCTTTATAAAACTTGAATCCGATGGAAAAACTCCGACGGACGCGAGTAAATTAGCAACATGGCTTACTTCTTCATATTCTTCATCGTCTTCCTATCCTCGTTCCTCCTCTTTGGGTACATAGTAGGGTGTTAATTAACGACGTTTACTTCGCATCGCAAATCCTGGAAGATGAAAAAAGAGGGGGTCAACTGACTCCCTCGATTTTCTTTCCGCGATAATACTTGTAGCCGTATTGAAGGCACGCTTCCTCCATATACTTGGTGGCATCGCAGATAATCCCGAAGACATTACTATCGCAATAGTAAGTGCTCGTCTGATGATCAGTTTGGAAATAAACGCAAGAAATGATACAAACGGGACAGCTTACCCTTAAGAATTGGACACCTCTTTGAAAAATAGGACACTTCAATAATAATGGGACAGTTATTTTCTAAAAGAAAACCGCTCATTTAAGAGCGGCATTCGTAGTTATTCAGTTTATCTTATTTACCACAGACTTCATCAAGGTAGCATTCTCTACAGCAGAACCTTTGATACTTCTTCATGGACTTAAATGGTTTCCCACAGTGTTCGCATGTATGGAGATATCTTTTAGCCTTAATCTCGTTATGTTCTCTCCACCATTTGATACAACATTTATCGGAGCAAAACTTCTTTGGACGATGACCTCTGGTGTAAGTAATCTCTTTACCACAAACAGGGCAATGAGACACTATCACCTTATCTGCTTCTTGAAGCCATCTTCCCACTGTTGTTTTAGAAATACCTGTTTTCTTACTAATCTCACGGACAGATAAACCGCTTTTCTTTAAATCAATTACTGATTCTCTGTTAAAGTACATAATTCTTTCCTCCTGTACACTATACGGATAAAAAAGCGGCTTTTGTTCGGGTACAAAAATAAAAAACAGCACCGATTTGTTGTTAGTTGTCAGATGATGTGAGACGCCTTGCGAGCTTCGGGCACCTGATCTCCCCTGTAGTTAACAACAGTTCCCTCAGCTTTGCAAACTCCATTTGGTCCGGCGTCATTAACCCAAGCGCCATTCTGGGGGTCGAGTTGTACCGTTTCATCCACCTGGATCCCTGTTCCCTCAGGTCCCCGAGGGAATGGAAGGAGAGGGTTCGGTAAAACCTTTCCTGGTCGATCCTGTGGCTCCGTTCCACCTTGCCGTTGTGCTCCGGCGTCCTCGGCCTAATGAGCTTGTGGTGGATCCCTTGCCTATGGCAAAGCGCGTCGAGCAGGCACGGCCCCTCCTTCGCGTACCTGCCCCCGGGCCTGGCGAACGTCCTGTCCGTGAACTCGGTCCCGTTGTCCGTCTGGAGGACCTTGGGGGCGTAGCCGAAGAACGCGATCGCCGCGCCCAGCGCCCTGGCGGACTCGAACATGGAGTGCTCGTCGGCGAACCAGAGGAACCTCTTCCTGCTCGCCTCGTCGAGGACGGTGTACTGGTAATAGGATTTGTCCCCGGGCAGCTTGGGCGACCGACATTCCGAGGGGACGAACTTGACGTCCATCTGCCATTTGTCGCCCGGGAAGGGCGGCGTGCGGTATTTCTTGCAGTGCCTTTTCGGGTTGGTTTCGTAGGGTTTGTACCCGTCGAGCCTCTTGATGTACCTGAGGACGGTGGAATACGATACCGGGAAGCCGGACGATACCGTCTTGACCCATATGTCCACGGAGCTCCAATTGTGCTTCCCCGCCTGGTCGTGGAAGCATTTGACCTTGTAGGCGGCCTTGGGGGAAATCGTCGACGGATGCGGGGTTTTCGGCTTGTGGGAACGGTCCCTCAGGCCTTCCTCGCCGAGTTCGTCGAAGCGCCTGAGCCATCGGTAAACCGAAGACCTTTTGACGTGATAATAGGAAAGGACCTTGCGCATCGGCCATCCCGATTCCCGGATCCTCTTGCAGCTGTGCAGCCTCGTCTCGATTAGGTGGGGGGTGTAATTCCTCCCCGGTTGTTGTGGTAGACTATCCACGGCATCTTCCTCCTTTGCTTTCCTGGACAGAAAACATTGTAAGGTCAGATGCCTTTTTCTTTACGGATTTTGTCTCACATCATTTGGAATAGAACACCAGCAATGAACGCTTGCATTGCGCAAGACGTTACATTATCTTCTGAAACATATAGCGCACCTTGTCCAGGCGGCTGTTTGGACGGCGGGGCTGGATGACTGGCTTGCCGACAGCGGCCTGATACCCTTTCAGTTCTGTA
>JAFSVB010000119.1 GCA_017450325.1 Bacilli bacterium
GAAGTCTATGCCGTGAACAACTACACGGGGCTCACGATGTCTTCCGCCCATTACCTTTGCTTTGACGACGTCAAGCCAGAGGAACATAACGGTATCTTCTCTGGTGGCTATCCGATAGCCCATACCAGCGATGATGCGAATTCCATCGCTACGACCACGTTAAAGGTCTACCTTGAGGGGTGGGACCACTGTGTCATTGACGACGTCATCAACGCCGGCTTTAACTTAGGCCTACAATTCGAAATCAACCGAGTGTAATTATGAAACCTCAACGAATCCTTATCGCGCTCATAGGCTTGAGCGCGGCTTTAAGCGCCGCGTCGGTTTCTTTTTCTTTCGCGTGGTACGCGTCCGCAACGCGTTTACGCGTAGAGACGATCCAGATTGTAGCAGACCCTAATCGCTCCCTTTTGATCTCCAATGCGGAAGAGGGCGAATACAAAGAGCATCTGGTCAAGGAAGACTTGAACCCCATCGGTTTCCTGACACCCGTGAGCACCTGCTTCCAGGATTCCTGGCTCGGGCAGGAAGACATGCCGCGCTTCTACGACATGTCCTTTGCGGCTGGCAACAACAAAATCCCCTTACGGCACGAAGCCAACCCCGATGGCTATTTCAGCCAAGAACTATGGCTTAAGTGCGACACTGATGCCATCATCGGCATCGATGCGCAGGATACGACCATCACATCGGACGAAGAGAAAAACGCCGAATATGCCTCCTATCTCGCCGCCGAATACCCTGAGCATACCTACGAGCAGCACTTAGAGCGCCTGAATAAGGCCAAAGACTGCGGCCGCGTTTCCGTGCTCGTCGATGATAACTACGGCATCTTCGATCCGAATTACAACGAGGAAATCGTCTACTTCGCTGGACCGCTTGATAATGGCAACAATCGTTTCTACGATACGTACATCGACCGGGACGACGGGAGGGAATACGAGGTTTGCTATGGCGAATACGCCGAAGGCAAATCCGTCGATGATCTCGTCTATGCGCCTGTCGGCGATGAGGATGTGCATCCTAGCGACGAATACACCGCCTTTGTGGCTAACCACAAGGCTGGCTCTTATCAGCTTGATTTCGAGGCGAGCAAGCATTGCTTCGCCACCGAACCGCGTTTGGGAGAGAAGGATTTAGGCCCCTTTGACCAAAATCCGCCCTTCCAGTTCAACATCAACGCGTTCGAACCCAAGCGAATCGTGGTCTCCTTCTATTTGGAGGGATGGGACCTCGATTCGGTCAACGGGGCCATGGGGGCTTCCTGCGACCTGAACCTCAGCTTCAAGATACTTAGGGAGAGATAAGCATGGATAAATACTTCGAATATCTCAGAGAATTGCTGATTCGCTTCTTCTCCGACGTGGGAAGGTTCTTTTACAAAGTCTTTGCCTCGCCTTGGGAAGACGTGCCGGGCAACTTCACGTACTATCACACCCTGCTGGTGGAATATTCCTCCAAGTTCGGGTTCGTCGGCTGGGTGCTTTGGGTTATCTTCCTGGTTTTCCTGCTTGGCCTTATTGCCGCGCTTATATACGGCATCGTCATCTTGCTAAGGAAGTACATCCGCTTCGTCCGCAGGGAGCTCGATACCGATAAGCTTCGCGAAGAGATCTATCGCTTGAACAACGAACTCTATCGCTCCGTCCAAGAACGCGACAAGATCCTCAACCTCAAGACCGGCTACATGGGCTTATCCCCCGATGAAGTCAGCGGCACGAGCACCGTGGCCGCTGAATCCACCGTTAGCCCCGAGGAAGCCAATTCCCGCTTCCCGAAATTAGCCCACGTGGATGCGCAGTATAAAGACATCGACACGACCATCTTCTTCAAGGAAGGCCTGTCTCTAGAGGAACTATGCAATTCCTTCCGTAACTTCGCCGCGAGCAAATTAGGCCTCTTCTACAAGATCGAGACCATCCGTCAGCTATTCGCGGGCATCGGCACCTCCAAGCTCATCATCTTGGAAGGTATCTCCGGTACTGGTAAAACCTCTATGGCGCACGCTCTTGGCAAATTCTTCTCCAACCCCTCGAGCATCATCCCGGTCCAGCCTTCCTGGAAGGACCGTTCCGAGTTGCTTGGCTACTACAACGAATTCACCAAGAAATTCAACGAGTCCGAATTCCTCCGCGCCTTGTATGCCGCGACTTACCGCCGCGACCTCAACATCATCGTCCTCGACGAAATGAACTTGGCGCGTATCGAGTACTACTTCGCCGAATTCCTCTCCATCATGGAAATGAGGGACGTCGAGGATTGGGTCATCGACCTTATCCCCTCGATGATGCCAGGCGACCCCGCCCACCTCAAAGATGGCAAGCTCGTCATCCCACAGAACATCCTCTTCTTCGGCACGGCGAACAACGACGACTCCACCTTCACCATCGCCGATAAGGTCTATGACCGTGCCATCTCCCTCTTCTTCGACGATAAGGGCCGTCCCTTCGAATTCGTCGACGCCGAGCCGATCGTCGTGCCTTATGCCCAGCTCACTCAGCTATTCGACGAGGCCAAGAAGCAATACCCCGTCTCCGAGGCGATGACCTCCAAATTCGAACAACTAGACAACTTCGTCATCAAGAAGTTCCGCCTCGCGTTTGGTAACCGTATCCTGAAGCAGTTAGAGGACTTCATCCCCGTCTTCGTCGGCTGCGGCGGCACCGAGGTCGATGGCTTCGACTTCATCTTCACCAACAAGGTCCTCAAGAAGTTCGAGGCCTTGAACCTCGCCTTCTTAAAGGATGCCCTCAAAGAGCTCGATGCCTTCTTGGATAAGCTCTATGGCAAGGGCAACTTCCCCATGGCCCACGCGACCATCGACAATCTGCAAAGGAATAACTAATGTCCACCTCCAAGAAGAAGCTCTACGAACGTTACCTCTCGAGGGTCGAGCCTCTTCTTTCCTCACCCCTTCATGCCGAGATGGCCGATGCTTTGTTTAAGGGCAAGACCAAGGTCCTAAGGCTTTCGCGTTATGAATCCTCGGCTTTTGATATGAGCTGGGTCGACGTCATCGAGGACGTCCTCTATGACTTAGGCGAGATCATCAAGGCGCCGCGCACCATCACCAAGGAAGTCGGTAGCCTCACGCCGATCGAGTTAGCCAAGAAGGTTAACTCCGAGTCCATCCAACACCTATCTTCCCATACCCAATACGTCAAGAACATCGACGAGGATGGCAATGTCATCCCCTCCAAGGTCATGTCCTTTAGCAACGACGACTTCCTCTTCA
>JAFSVB010000120.1 GCA_017450325.1 Bacilli bacterium
GCCGAGGCAAACGGCAATCCCCGAACTTCATAATAATAGCAAAAAGCACCGTGCAGAACGTCGCCAGCACCAAGAGTGTCCACGGCGTTAGCCTGCGGAGGCGTCAACGTGCCTCCTTCTTCTACGTCGCGATAGATAATCGGGCCCTTCCCATGCGTAACGGCGACGCGGTCGATGGAAAAAAACTTTTTCAAAGCCATGCCATCCTTCCCATCCTTTTGAAACCCTTCGGAACAGATGAGGATGGGGTTATGGCGAAGCACTTCGTCATAGGTTTGTTGATAACCGCCGCCATCGAAAATCAAATCCTTGGAGGATGCCTTAATCGTTTTTAAAAGCAGGCCGTCGATTTCGTGGAAGTGACCGTCATACAAAACGAAATCCGCTTCCTGAATCGCATTCTCGGCCATCGGGATATCCTTGAGCTGAACCGCCTTGTTTTGCCCGGAAAAAATGGTTCTAGTCGCGTTCTTGGTATCGACGTAAATGGCGGAGACGCATTTGATATCCTCATCATCGCAAAGGTCGATGACACGGACTCCGTATTTCGTCATCAAGGAATGAACGACTCTTCCAATCGCGGAGTTTCCGATATAGCTAAGGACCGTCGCCTCACCGCCGAGCAACGAAAACGTGATCGCGGCATTCGCGGCAGGCCCGCCGATTTCCGAACCAACGCGGTCGCACTTCGTCTTCGTGTCTTCCATAGGAAAACCATTTTGGCCATAGAAGACGATATCTAATCCGCATAGCCCAACGAAAAGACCTTTCTTTCCCATAAGCCCTCTTGGTTATTCCTGGTCCGTCGGCTTTTCTTCGACGACTTCCGCGTCGATGACTTCTTCTTGCGTGTCTTCTTTTTTCTCGTCCTCTTCTCCCGCGATTCGGTCAACGGTTCCTACGGCCGCTTGTCCGAGCCCTTTTCCCGCTTCGCCAAAGCCTTTGCCGGTCTTAGTCCAGCTCTTCTTCAACGTGGAGTTCCCCTCCTCGTCGACGCGCTCTTCCTTGCCGAGGACGACTTTCGCGGTCGTCGCCATGGATTTGCCGAAATTCGCGAATGCATGGCCGATGCCTTTCCCGGCATTTTTCCATTGTTCCTTCAGCGACATAAAGATTCCTTCTTTCGGTATCAATCTATGCGCGTGCGACGCTTCCGTCAATCTCGAGCTTGCAAACGCGAAACGACGAAGGAATCTCGATTTATTCGGCAGCCCGTCGGAAAACAAGAATTCGTTTTCAAAAATCGTGGAGTTTTGCAGAGTTTTCTATAGAAAAAGCCCGTCGGGTGCATGCAGGAGACGGGCTGAGGGAGGGAACGCTTATTTCTTCAGCATCAATGGGACGAGCGAAGAAATGAGGCCATAGGTCGTGGTGGGGAAGGAGAAGATCATGCCCGCTAGGTCCTTCGCTTTGAGCTTCTGATTGATGATGATGGTAAGGATATCAAGGTACTCGCCAGCTTGATCGCTGAGGACCGCCGCGCCGACGAGCTCATTCTTCGCGTTGAGGACAAACGTCAGGTGCTCTCCCAGATCGTTTTTGTTCATCCACGCCATCGTCTTGCCGAATTCGACTTCCTCGACGCGGTATCCGAGCTTCTTAGCCTCATCGACGGAGACGCCGACTTGGCCGATGCGCGGAAGCGTGAAGACCAGGTTCGGGACGACGGGATAGGAGATCTTTTTCTTCAGCACGCCCGGGAGCAAGATGTCCAAGGCGATGTAGTTCGATTCGAATTCGGCGGTTGGAGTGAGCTTAGGAATCTGCTTATCGACGACGTCGCCCGAAGCATAGATGTTCTTCACCGCGGTGCGGAGATGGTCATCCACTTTGATGCCACGGGCCGAATATTCGATGCCAAGGCCTTCAAGATTCATACCCTCGGCATTGGCTTTGCGGCCTACGGCGACCAAGACGTAATTGGACTCGATTTCATCACCCTCCTGGGTCTTAAGAACATATTCGCCCTCGCCTTTCTTCTCAAGGCTAGAAACGTGACGCCCAAAGAGGAAGTTCGCCCCAAGGGCTTTCATCTTCTTCACCACTTCATCCACGTATTTGGCGGGGTATTGAGCCAAGGCGCGGTCCGCGAGGTCCACGATATCGACCTTCTTACCTAGAGCGAGGCAAATCGAGGCGAATTCCATGCCGATGATGCCCGCCCCGACGAACGTAAGGCGCTCTGGCAAAACATCGAGGGAGAGGAAGTCACGGGAATCCTTGAAATGTTCTTTGCCGGGGATGTCTAACGGAACATAGGTCTGGCCCGTGCCGATGACGAAGTAGTCCGCGGAATACTTCTGGTCGCCGACGCTGATCGTATGCTCGTCGACGAAGGTGGCCGAACCGCGAAGGACGTCGAATCCAAACTGCTTGAAGAGGCCATCCAAGGCGCCGGGCATCATGCCGATGTAGCCTTTCTTATATTGCATGAGGGCGCTCCAATCGAGCTCCGCTTGCTTAGCAAGGCCGATGTTTTGATAACGGCCGAGCGCTTCTTTGAGCTCAATGGGCGAGTCGAGCAGGATCTTGGCATCGCATCCATAGTTGGTGCAGGTGCCGCCGAGCAAGTCTTTTTCCACAAGGGCGACTTTCTTCCCTTGGGCCTTGAGAATCAAGGCGCCGTGCCAGCAGGAATGGCCGCTGCCAATGAAGATCACATCGTATTTTTCCATCGTTATTCTCCTTCTGTATCGTTATCGAGTATTTTGTAAAGCAACTTGTAGAGCAATGCCGCTTCCTCTTCGGTCAGGTTGAATTCCTCCGCGATGGAAGGGGGCACGCTTACCGCTTTTTCCTGGAGGTCTTCGCCTTCCTTCGTCAAGGAGATGGTGAGGTTTCGTTTATCCTGCTCGTCCTTGGCAATGGCGATATAGCCTTTCTCCTTCAGCCTACGCAATAACGGGGCGAGGGTATTGGTCTTTAGGCGAAGCGTCTCGCAGAGAGTCTTTTCGTTGACCCGTTTTTTCTCCCATAGGACCATCATGACGATGTATTGGGTGTACGTGAGGTCAAGCTCTTCAAGAAGCGGTTGGTATTTCCTTAGAATTTTGTTCGCGACCGCATAGGTTGGGAAGCAAAGTTGGTTCTTAAGGAGGAGCGAATCGTATTTATTCATGGGCGAAATTTTCTTTTAGGAAGCTCTCAAGTCTTGCGAAATCCGCTTCGTTGGGGCGGCCTTTATTCAGGAAGATCCAAGAAGCAACGGTGTGGAATTCCTTATCGGAGACCGCGATGCCGTTAGCGTCGGCGACTTTCTTCACGGCCTTCAGAGTCGAGGAACCCGAAGCGCTGGAATTGATGTTCACGAGGCAACCGATGCGATCTTTATTCTCCTTGAGGAAGGCTTTGATCTCCTTATCGATGTCCGCCGCGTACATGGCGTTGATGAGCAACAATTGGTCCACCGCTTCTTCCAGAGGGTGGCTGACGTCTAATGCGGGGATACCGAGTTTTTCCGAGACGAATTTCGCGATCTTCTCGGTGTTTCCCTTTTTGCTTTTCGTATAGTATCGAATGGCTATTTTCATGGGTTTTACCTCCGTCGTCGACACAATTATATCGCGTGCGACATATTTGTAAATAGGCTTTCATTTTTGTTTTCATTGTTCGTTTTCATTGTTTTCACATCGCGCGGGCGTATACTTGCAAAAAAGCAGGAGAAACATACTATGAGTCCCGATTTAACGACCGCAAATGGCCACCCCGAAATAATGTTGACCATCCAGGGTGAAGGCTTCTCGCTCACCCGTGAGAAATTCGCGCTGAATCCTTTTGGTAAAACCCATTACCGCACGCAGGAAAACGGCCTAGGCCCGATCAATGAATGGGTCCTTGAAGCCTCCGTCATCGACGAGATCGCCGCATGCGAGGTCCACACCCACGACGCACAAGGCAAGCATGTTAGCATTTTTAGCGCGAATGGCCTCAGGGATGGAGACGTCGTTGAAAAGGAGATCTCCCTTGCCTTAGACGGACGGAAAATCCCCTTGCACATCACGCTCAAATACCTCGTTCAGCGTTAACGCGATTCGAAAGCCTTATATAGAAAGCCTCCCGGCCAAGAACGCCGGGAGGCTTTTGTCTATCCTAGAGTCGTTATTTTGTTTATTTCTTCGCGAGCTTACGATATTTTTCCTCGACGAAGAAGTCATAACGGGGGCTGATTCCGAATAGGTCAATCAGTTCCTTCATATTGTCTTCGGTCAAGGTGTTCTTTAACGGGCGGCTCCCGATGAGGTTATAGATCGTCGCTGCTTTCTCGCACGTTTCGACCAAGCCAAAGCACTCGTCGAGGTCCTTGCCTGCGCCATAGACGCCATGGAGGGACCAGATGACCGTACGGAACTTCTTCATCTTCTCCGCGGTCGCCATGCCGATCGTATCGGTGCCGCAAAGCATCCAAGGAAGGACGCCAACGCCATCGGGGAAGACGACGATGCATTCCGTGGACATCTCCCAAAGGGTATGGGAGAACTTCGCCTCATCCAGCTCATGGACATAGGTCATCGCCAATAGGTTGGTGGGGTGGCAATGAAGAATGACCCTGTTTTCCGGATCGACGGAAAGCCTGGCGATATGCGACATCATATGCGCAGGGAATTCGCTGGTGAAGCGTCCGCCATCCTCGTATCCCCAAAGGAGTTCAACCTCTTTGCCACTAGCGGAAATGCGGACGATGCCGATGTTGTTCGCGGGGTCTTTCTCGATGTTCTTGAAATACTTGCCCGTGCCGGTGACAAGGAAGATCTTCCCCGCCAAAGGTGCCGCGTCAAAAGACGTGTTATGGACGCCCGCGAAGGGGATGATGCGGATGACGCGGCTTAGATCCAAGTATTCCGCGACCTCCTCTTCTTTTAATAGATAGGAGATATTGCCACCGTTGCGCTCGTCCCAGCCGAGGCGATACATATTGCTCGCCGTCGCGACGAATTCCTTAAGGAAGGGGGCTTCTAGGATATTTTTCATAAGGTTTGCTCCTTTGAGTATTATTGGCGTTTGGCTAAGACGGATTTCTCGTATTCTTTCAGCGGGGCGTAATAATCAAGCTCCAACCCTTGCCGACGGAGGTATTCCTCATAGATGTCGGAGAATGGTGCCATCTTCGCCCGCTCCTGCAGGAAGATGAGGCGGGTGAAGTCTCCTTCGTCTTGCGCCTTTTTCATCTCATCGTTAGGAAGGGTCGCGGCGTAAAGCAAAGCCTTCTGCATGCTGTGGACGCCCGTGGTCCAAGCGATGAGGCGGTTGATCGAAGCGTCGAAATAGTCTAAGCCGATGATCACTTTGTCCTCGGCGTGATTGCGGATGATTTCCTTGGCGACTTCCTTCAGCTCATCGTCAAAGACAATAACATGGTCGGAATCCCAACGTACGGGACGGGAGACATGCAAAGCGAGATGATCGTAGAAGCAAAGTAAGGAGGAAATCTTATCCGAGACGACTTCGGTCGGATGGTAGTGGCCCATGTCCATCAAGCAGCACACGCCCTTCTTCGCGGCATAGTTCTGATAGAACTCGGAATTGCCGACGGTATAGGATTCGACGCCGATGCCGAACACTTTGCTCTCGACGCCGATGATGACGCAGTTGCGGTCATAGTCGGGATGGTCGATGATCTGGTCGAGCGAATCCTTCAGGCGAAGGCGAGGCCCAAGGCGGTCACCCGGAATGTCCTTTAGGCCATCGGGTACCCAGATGTTGACGAAGCACGGTTTGCCAAATGCCTTGCCGAGTTCAGAGGCAATCTCAAGGCTGCGTTTGCCATGCTCGATCCAAAAACGGCGAACTTTCTCATCGGGAGAGGAGAGGGTGAGGCCGTCCTTCACCATCTTATGGCTGAAGAACGTCGGATTGAAATCGATGCCATCCAATCCAATTTCCTTCGCAAATTCAACCCATTTTTCGAAATGTTCATAGCGATAGGCGTCGCGGTCGATCTTCCCAAGGTCCTTTCCAAGGATGGCATAGCAGGCGTGGAGGTTGAGCCTTTTCTTGCCCGGCATGAAGGCGAAACACTTACGGATATCCGCCATAAGCTCCTCGGGATTCCTCGCGCGACCAAGGTAGTTGCCGGTCGTTTGGATACCGCCCTCCAAATTCGTGGCGCCTTCAAAGCCCAGAACGTCGTCGCCTTGCCAGCAATGCACGGAGACGGGGATGTCCCCGACACGCTTCATCGCTTCTTCAACGTCGACGCCGAGGGCGGCATATGCTTTCTTTGCTTCTTCATAACGGCTCATGGTAATACCTCCTGGATAGTGATCGAGTTCTTTATGAGTGCCCTCCCTTCTTCGAGAGAGGTGATTTCGTTACTTGCGAGCATCTGCATCAGCAGATTGCCGATCGCCGTCCCTTCAATGGGTCCGACGGATACGGGCTTATGGATGGCTTTGGCAGTCAGTTGGTTCAAGAACATGTTCTTCCCGCCGCCACCGGTGATTCTTAATCTTTGGGAGGGATATCCCACGAGGGATTCAATCTCCCTTAACGAGGCGGCATAGCAATCCGCCAAGGAGGCATAAACGATATAGATGAGCTCGCCTAGAGGCACATCCCCTACCTCTTCTTTCAAGGCTCCGATCATGGACTTTGGTGAGAGGTAACGCGGCGAATTGACGTCAACGCGTTTATCGGATGGGTTCTTCCTCGCGAGTTTAACCATCTCCGCGAATTCGGGTTTGGGATCGAGTTCATTGCGGATTTCCTGAATCATCCATAGGCCCATGATGTTCTTCTGGAATCGGAACGTATGGTTCAGACTGCCTTCGTTGGAATAATTCAGTTCACGCGCTTTCAGAGTGGTGATGGCGTTAGGAACCTCAACGCCTAGCAATGACCACGTCCCACTGGAGATATAGGGCTCGCCTTTCTCAAGAGGGATCGCAAGGACCGCCGAAGCGGTATCGTGGCTTGCGACATGGACGACCTTCGCGTGGTAACCGACGAGTTCTACGACTTCTCCTTTGAGTTCTCCGACGATGGTCCCTGGCTGGGACAAATTCTTGAATAGATGACGCGGGTAACGGAGCTTTTCGATGATGACCCCGTCAAAGTCATGCGTTTTGCTGTTGACGAGTCCCGATGTCGTAGCGTTGGTGTACTCCTGCTCCGCGATACCCGTGAGTCGGTAGTTCAAATAATCTGGAAGCATCAGCAAGGTCGATGCCCGTTGCAAAGAGCCGCTCAGTTTATCGGCGTAAAGCCGATAGATAGTATTGAATCCTTGAAACTGGATGCCCGTACGTTCATAGAGTTCCCCAAAAGGAATCAACGCGTGCACGTCATCGACTTTATGACGGGCGACATCGCGGTAGCAATGGCAATCGTCGATCCGTTTTCCCACTTCATCGAGCAGCACATAGTCAACGCCCCACGTATCGATTCCTACATAATCGGGACGCCTATCTTCAATGTCGCAACAACGAAGAGCCTGGAGGATTTCGTGAAAGAGGTGATCCACGTCCCATATCAGCCCGCCTTCTTTTTCTAGCGGGTGATTCGAAAAACGGTAAATCTCCTCGGTCACGAGTTTTCCATCCTTCACATAAGCGAGGATTCCGCGACCAGAGGACGCGCCGATATCGATGGCCAAATACGTCTTGCTCATCCTTCGATCGTCCCTTCGTGATGCCCGCTAGGCAAATCGATTTGCTTGCCGCAGATATTCAGATGGCAAACCGTGGAGACCGGCACGTCGACGGCATAGGCGATGCCGCCATCCTTCTTCTCCCAGCTTGCGCGGATGACGCCATAAGGAGTCAGCGTGTGGCCTTTCGCGCTATCAATGCCTTCGCCAAAGATGGGACAGAATGCGAATTCCTTGAATCCTGGCTTATATGAGACAATGCCGAGGACGCGGGAATAGAGGAAGTCGCCAACGGCGCCCGAGGCATAGTGATTAAAGGAAATCATGCCACCGGTTCCATCGTCTTCGCCCATGTTGCCGTTGCCGTCTTCTTTCACGGCATCGAAACGCTCCCAAATCGTGGTGCCGCCCATCTTGACTTCGAATAGCCACGAGGGGCTCTTGTCGTTTAAGAGCATCTTATACGCAACATCGGGTCTGCCGTTATCAGCAAGGGCGAATAGGATATAGGGGGTTCCAGGGAAGCCTGTGCCGATGCAATAGTTGTTCTTCTCCACCAATTCAGCGAGGTTTTGCACGGCTTTTTGGGTATCTTCCGCGGAGAGCATCTTGAATTTTAGTGGGAGGACATAGGCGGTCTGGAAGGGAGATTTCTTCATCTTCATGTCGCCATCGAAGAACGTGGTGCGATAGGCATCGTTGGTCTTATCGCGGAGGTTCTGGAAATACCTCACGTCCTCTTTCTTGCCCAAGATCTCAGCGGCCTTGGACAGATGGTCGGACATATTGGAGATCGAGCAGGTTCCCGTATAGATGCTGCGCTTTTGCCAGCCGGACATCTTCGGTTCATCAGGAGAGACCCAGTCGCCGAAATGGAACAAAGCAGGCGTATGCCAGATGTAGCGGCGTTTCCCAAAGCTTAGGAGATTGGCCCAAAACTTCTCCGCAAGGACATATTTCCTCATGGATGCGTAGGAGGTCTCTAATATCGAGCGGTCGGCGTAATGGTCATATAAGGCAAAGGGCACGAGCACCGATGCATCGCCCCAGAAATCGATGGCCATCTTCGGCATCGTGACGGGGAAGCCATAGCCCTGCACGGGAATCGTGTTGGGAATGCCACCGGTCGGAAGCTGCTCGGAACGAAGGTCCTTCAGCCACTTCCTTAAGAACACGCCCATGTCGAAGTTCCAGCAGGCGGTGCGGGCGAATAAGGCAATGTCACCGGTCCAACCCATGCGCTCGTCGCGCTGCGGGCAGTCGGTCGGGATATCCACGAAGTTGGACTTCGAGGACCAAAGGATATTCTGCTGCAACCGGTTGATACGCGGGTCGGAGCATTCAAATCCTCCGGTAAGGGGAATATCGCTATAACGGACGCGGGCCTTCAGGACGATGTTCTTTTCGTCGATGCCCTTTACGCCGACGTAGCGGAAGCCCATATACGACATACGGGGAACATACACTTGTTCTCCGTCTTTGCAGATATAGTCCGCACCAGCGCGGGCGGAACGAAGCAGTTTCACATTCAGCGAGCCATCCGCACATAGGACCTCGGCGTGGCGGAAGCAGATCTTTTCGCCTTTCTTGGCCGCGAGGATATGCGCCTCGATGACGCCTGCGAAATTCTGTCCGAAGTCATAGACGATCGTGCCGTCAGAAAGCACGTTCTTGGAAATCGGTTCAAGGGTCTCGTGATCGATAACGGGCGCGCCATAATCGGCCAAAATGGTTGGGGAATATCGATTCGAAGCCAAGGAGGCCTTATGGAACGAAATGGCCGCGATATCCTTGGAAGCGTCGAAATCCTCGCCATCGTAGATATCGACCATCGAATAAGGCGAATCGGTCGAGACGAGGAACGACTCGTCGCTGCCGATGACTTCTATTTGGCCGTCTTCGTAGACGATGCGGATTTCAAGCAGCAGCGATTGCTTATCGGCTGAGACGCGGTTCACACGGGAGAAGACATAACTTCCGACCGCCCATCCACCAGCGACGTGAACGATGATTTCGTTGTCGTTTTGCGCGGATTTCGTGACATCGTAGACCTGATACATCAACTGATGCTCATAGGAAGTGAAGCCGGGCGCGAAGAAGCGGTTGCCGACTTTCTCTCCGTTGAGATCGAGTTCATAAATGCCAAAAGCCGTCGCCATGATTTTGACGGATTGGACGGGTTTCTTAAGAGAGAATTCTTTCTTGAACACCATCGGCTTGGGGGAGATCTTCTTTTCCGTGAAGGTATATTCCCCGTCGGTGATGAATTTGCCTACCCAGGGCACATCGAGCCTGCCGGTCTCGAACTCCAAAGTCGAAGTGGCCTTCTCGCCATGGTTATCTTCCACCGCGAGGACGGCCTTATAACGAGTGAATGGTTTTAAGGCGGGTCCCTGGTAAACGGCGCCCGTCTCATCGGGCAGATCCAGTTGATATCCGTCCTCGAAAGTCAAAGCCGCCATACGCAGTTTGGTTTCGGCCCAATCCGAGTCTAGATAGAAGGAAAAACGGGGGTGCGGGTTATCGGTAACAAGTCCTTTTGCAACACCATCTACGGTAAAGGATGAGATCTTAAGCATAAACGTCTCCACGATCGTATCGTCGTGCCTTTATCATAGCCCTCGCGCACGTGGAGATACTCATAATTGAGCATTTTTATCAAAATATAGGTAAAATCTACATCATATCGATGTTTTCGATCAGAATCGATCATATTCGATCATTTGTTCACAATATGGATCCCGCGTTCTTTATATTCGTGGAGTTTGGCGGTCGGCGCGTCCGTGCAAATGAGGTCAAAGCCTTCCAAATCCCGCACGCGGTACGTCGATGGGATCTCGAATTTGCTTTGGCCTACTACGAGGATATGATGGTTCGAACGCGCGTATGCGGCGCGTTTAATCTCAACGGTCTCTAGACTATGCTCGTATGCTCCGTCAGGTCGCACGCTCGCCGCGCCCATAAGCATTAAATCAAAGCGGAACATCTGCAGCATCTCCACCGCGAAAGGGCCGCGGGTCGCTTCGCCATTATGGTAAACGACGCCGCCGAGCAGGATGAGGTCGATGTCTTTCTTCCCAGCGATGCGGTTGACGAGCTGCATGCCATTGGTCACGACGGTCTTGAACGAAAGGTCCATCTTCTCAGCCAGGCAAAGGCAGGTCGAGGAATTATCGATGAACACGCTGGTGAAAGCGGGCAGATGCGCCAATGCGACGGAGGCAGCGCGTTCTTTTTCTTCGCCATCGCGGTCCATGCGGACGAAAATGGACACCTCGTCGCCCGTATCGATATGAATGGCGCCGCCGTGGGTGCGTTTGAGCATGCCAAGGCGCTGCATTTCGTTTAGGTCGCGGCGGATGGTCGCGGGAGAAACATACAGAGCTTCCGTCAGCTCTTCGATGGTCGCCCTGCCCTTCTCTTTGATATATTCCGAAATGCGGTTATAACGCTCCAAAACGAATAGGTTCGACTCTCGTGGCATAGTAACTTCCTCGCTCGATATTCTATCAAAAACAAGCGAAAACGATAAAGAACAATCAAGATAAACGATCATAACCAATCATCTTGAATGATGGTTTTGTGGAAGAGTCGTTTATGATTATTTGATTTACCCTCGCAAAACCCCGTTCTTTTTCGTTTCGAGCATAAAAAAGAAGCCCACGCAAGCACGTGAACTCCTTTTGCTGGTTTTCGCTTAGGCAAACATCTTTAGGCGTTTCATGATCTGATACGCCACGACGATTAGCGCTAGAGCGCCAAACCCGATGCCGGAGACGACCGAGAAGGCCTTGAGTCCGACTTGCCAGGGCACCACGACCGCGACGAGGCGGGTGGAGTTGGAGAAGCCGTCCATCGCCGCGCTATAATTGGCGACGGTGTAGAGAAGGCGCTTCATCGATTCGCGAAGCTTCAGGTTGAAGGTCGGCGAGGACCGCATCGCGGACGTCATGCCTTCCTTATAGGTTCCCTTATCGAGGAAGCAATCAGTACCATTCATGAAGCCATCGTCGTACACCATGAACATCTTGCCGTTAGAGCCGGCCATATCGGTGAGGGTATAGCCATCGAATCCCCACTCCTCGCGGAGGATGTGCTCCATGAGGTCATCCGAGGCGGACGTCCAGATGGCGCCAGCGCGGTTGAAGGAGGTCATCAGGGAGTGGGCGTTTGCCTTATCCGGACGGACGGCGTATTCCCACGGGGTGAGGTAGATTTCGCGAGCGGCCTGCTCGTTCATCCAGATGCAGATTCCGTTACGCCTATCTTCTTCATCGTTGAAGATGTAATGCTTCGGGCAGGCGACGACATATTGTTCCTGCATCGCCTCGATTTCCTCCCATGCGGCAATGCCAGTGAGGTAAGGATCTTCAGAGTAGTATTCCGCGGCACGGCCACCGAAGATTGCGCGGTGGATATTCAAGCCTGGCGCGTAGAGACCATGGAGGTTCTTTTGCGCTTCGTCATGTCCCGAGCGGGCATCTGCGGCGATGGCCTCGCCGACTTTGGCGATGATCTCTTTGTTGAGCGTCGCGCAGATGATGCCTTCGCAGCTCATCGACGAGTAGCCTTCCGCCGTGTTGGAGACGCCATAGGGGCCATCATCCTCGTCGGTCATAGGCTTCGCGATGGAGGGAATGCCCGGGGTGTAGCCGTAGCATTGGACCAAAGTCTCGAAGGTCTCTTGCTGGGTGAGGTTATTGAGGATTTTGCCCCACTGCTCATCGTTATAAGGGACGCCTTCCATCATCGGGAGGGTCATCGGGGTGCTGGAGTCGCCGTAAGTCGGCATCTTCGCGCCCTCGGCCTCGACGATGGGCTTATGGGATGTGATGTCGTATTTGACGGGTCCCTTGCCCGTTAGAACGAGGTTCGTGGCCTCGCTTGGGAAGGTGGCCGTCCAGTTGTTGCGGGAGACGTAGACGACCTCGCCATCCTGTCTGGCGGCGTTCTTGACGCCTTTGAAGCGGTTGGGATCCATCCAGTCGAGACGGTTGGTAATCGGAACGTTGCACGGCTCGTCCGCGAGGGAAGAGGGGGTGTCGTGATAATGGGCGGAGGATTTGGAGAAAATCTCGGCGTCGACGGTTGGATTGGAGAGGATCTTCTTGGATAAAGAAGCGTCTCCAGCAGAATCCAAGGATGCGGCATAGCCCTTCGCGGCGAGGATGTTGTTGACCGCGTGGTGCGAATCCTTCGCGGCGGTGAGGTAGTAATCGCCCTCGTCGAGGATATAGGTCTTATCCGCTTCCGCGTCGTAGGAACGAAGCTGCTCGAAGTCGACGTTGATGGTGAGCGTCTCCGATTCGCCCGGGGCTAGGACCTTGGTCTTGGCGAAGCCCGCGAGTTCCACGGAAGCCTTTTCCATGCCGACGATGATGTCGTGGCGACTATAGGGTTTTTGCAGGTAGACCTGCACCGCTTCTTTGCCAGCCACCGCGCCGGTATTTTGTACCGTGACGGTGAAGTCATAGGAGGTGGTCTTACCATTTTTATCTTTATTTTCTACGCAATTCGCCGCTGAATATGCGAACGTGCTGTAGGAGAGACCGTGTCCGAAGGGATAGGCGACAACATCCTTATAGACGAAGTTGCCAACGCCACCGCGGTTAAGCACGACATCCTCGTAACGGGTTTCATAGTAACGGTATCCGACATAGATGCCTTCAGCGTAGACGCCATAGAACTTCTGGGTCAGGTTGAGGCCCATATCGTCGGCGTTGCCATAGGTGCCCGCGAAGCCCTGATTGAGCTTCCAATATTGGGCGGAAGGCGCGGAGAAGTTGTCTTTGACGAAGGTGTCCGAGAGACGGCCGGAGGGGTTGACTTTGCCAACGAGCGCATCGGCGACGCCCTTCATGCCTGTCGCGCCAGGAAGGCCGATCCACATCGCGGCATCGACGCCATAGCGCTCATCGTCGAGGAAGTCGCAGCGGACATCGACGGCGGAGTTGATGAGGACGACGATCTTCTTCACCTTGCCCTGCTGTTTCAAGGTCGCGAGGTTCTCGAGAATGCCGAGTTCATTCGCGGTCAAGGACAAGTAGGAGCCGTCCACGCCATCGGAACCGGTATAGTTGACGTCTACGCCTTCGCCCGACTCGCGGGTGATGACGGCAATGACGGTGGAGTCGTCGTATTGGCTTACGACCGGCGCATAGGTCTTCCAGTCGACCTCGCCCGTGCGGAAGACGCCGCTGACTTGTCCGCGGTTGGTCTTGCCTGCGCCGGTGGCGAGGAAGTCGTACGTCGCATCGTTGACTTGAAGGTTCGTCTCTTCTTTCAACGCGCGGCGAAGGTCATAGAAGGCGCCATCTTTCTCACCGTCGCGGCGCACGCCAGGACCGTGGGTAGCGTAGAGGATCCTGCCCGTGCCCGAGAGGGCGAAGGCCACTTTGGAATTGGCCGCGAGAGGAAGGGCGTTGTTCTCATTCTTAAGAAGGACGAGGCCCTCGCTTTCCACTTCCTGGTTGATCGCGCGGTAATAGGCTTCGATCTCTTCGGCGCTTTTAAGCTTTGGACGGGAGATGGTCGAATCCTCCGCGCCCTCGACCTTCACCTCCTCGTAGGCAGAGGTGTGGAAGAAGCCATGGAGCTCGTTATTGAAAGGGACGGTGGCCGCATTCGCGACGAGCGAAACCATGAATAGCCCGCCGAAGACGACCATCAGAGGCTCCCAGCACTTATGGCCGAAAACCTTAAGCAATTTGGATTTACTCATGGACTTTGCCCTCCTTATTTTCCTGAGGCTCCCTCTCGATGCGATAGGACATTTTCCTCATCGTGATGCCGGCCGCGAGGGAAAGGAGACTGGCGACCAAAGCAAGGATGAGCGAGAGGAAGTAGCTCGAGGTCAAAGCGGGGTCCACGGGATCGCCGACGGCGCCGCTGAAGATGGGGTAGAGAATGGTGCCGAGTAAGGAATACTCGTCGAGGATCTGATAGAGGAAGGCGGCGAGCAAGAGCATGAAGGCCAGGTAATTGGCAATGCGCGAAAGGGCAAAGATGCTGGCGAGTTTCTTGCTCTTAGCTAGGAATAAGGCCGCGGCATCAACCAACACGGCCACCCCCGCGAGGATAATCGCGGGGATGCCGAAGCCGGTGACGTTGGCGGAGACGCGCCCGCCGTTAAACTCGGAGGCGCAGTTTCCGGCATAAGTGAGGATGGCGACGAGCGCGAGGACGAAGGCCACAAGGCTCATGCAAAGGACGGGGATTAGGACGAGGAAGTTCTGCTTCTTCAGGTTTTGAATAGGATTCATCGTTGCATTACTCCTTCATATTGACGCCCGGCAGCTTGTAGAACTCGTAGTCAATCATCGAGAGCTTCGCATCGGAATAGAGATAGATGCAGTCGATGATCGGGGCTTCCGCGTGGAAGGTTCCGCCGTGGTCGTTGTTGTTGCTGACCCACAAGGTGATGTAGTTATCGCCTTCGTTGAGGGAGATGCTGGTGGAGATGCGGCATTCTTCGAACGGGGTCTTGTTGTCGGAGAGGTCCTCTTTGTCTTCGAGGTTGCCCATCGGCATGTAGAGACCGCCGTAATCAAGCCACGAAGTTGGCATGTTATCGTTATCGAGGTCGGCATTGACCGCGATGCGGAACTCGTCCTTGGAGAGGTAGTTGTATTCCTTGTTGTCCACTTCTTTTACGGTGAAGAAACGGTAGGATTCGGACGAGACGCGCAAGTCAAGGACCGCATCGGTGACCGCCTTCGAGGAGGTGATGACGAAGTCGAGGGTCGCGCCGTTATAGTAGAGTTCGCGCACGAAGAAGCCGTTGCTGAC
>JAFSVB010000121.1 GCA_017450325.1 Bacilli bacterium
GATCGGCAACCCCACGAACATCTACCTCGCCACCAGCGCGGACATCAGCTTCTTCGATTATTTCAAGACGATGGCGATCCCGACTTTATGCGCGGGGTTCATCGAGTTCGTCATCTTGATTTTGCTTTTCTTCCGCAAACTGCGCCTCCCCCTGCAGCCACATCCGGAAGAATGCCATATCGAGGATAAGCCCGCCCTTGTCGTTGGTTTGGTCCATCTCGTCGCGTGCCTAGGTTTCCTCATCGCGTCAAACTATTTGAACCTGCCGATGTGGATCATCGCCCTCGTCAGCGCGGTCTCGCTTCTTTCCATCGCGAGCCTCATGGCCTTGCGGAGGCATCGCCGCATCGTCTATATCCAAGAATCGGTCAAGAAGCTCCCCTATCCGCTCATCCCCTTCTTCCTCTCCATGTTCGTCGTGGTCGTCGCCCTTAATAGTCAAGGCATCTCGGACAAACTCGGGGAATGGCTTAGCCACACCAACGCCATCTGGACCTATGGGTTCTCCTCCTTCTTCGTAAGCAACCTCATCAACAACATCCCGATGAGCATCCTCTATTCCAATATGTGCACGAACAAGGCCGCCGTCTACGCCTCCATCGTCGGCAGCAACATCGGCGCCTTCCTCACCCCCACCGGCGCCCTCGCGGGCATCATGTTCACCAACCTCGTCCACGAGCACGAGACCAAGTACTCGTTCTTTGATTTCGTCAAATACGGAACGATCGCCTCCTTGCCCATCATCTCTGTCACCTTATTCGCATTGACGTTCTCCGTACCGGCTTAACTCTCGAAAAAATAAGGGTTTTACGGAGATTTTTAAGCGAAAAGCCTTTATATTTTGCGTTATTCACTCCTTTGATCATCGTTATTCTCCCCGTTTAGTCAACGGAATCACATGGCTATAAAGATTGTCATTTCTTAAATTGAACACTAGTTAAACGCCAAATTGTTATGGTCGATTCCACTCTGCAATCTCCCGCATATATGCGATGAACACGCTCCTGCGACGCCTCCTCACCAGCTCTAGGAAAACGCAAAGGATGGGTTTATTTTCATACTATGATTCGCGCAGCCATCGTCGAGGACATCGAACAAGACCGCCTTAATCTGAAAAAGCTGCTCGAGGTGGCGGGAGAACGTTTCCAGCGCACTTTTGATGTCTCTTTTTTCGGTAGCGCGGACGCTTTCCTGCTCGACTACAAGGCCGAATGCGACTTCGTCTTCATGGGCATCGAGATGCCGAATCTCGACGGCATGACCGCCGCGAAAAGGCTTCGTGAAATCAATCCCGCCGTCTTGCTCGTCTTCTTCACCGACATGGCGCCGGCGAACGCGCACGCCGTGAGAGTGAATAGTTTTTTCATGGTTGTTTTCTCCTGTTTGGCCAAATGCTAGAAGCATGGGTCCCCCAAGGCAATGGGACTGGCACGCATCCCCCGTTTTTAGGCACGGGTTCCTCCTGATACCGCCATAACATCTTTTTCCGCGCATGAGAATATAAAGAAAAGGGCGCGAGGCCCTTAGGGTTTTATGACTCGATTACCCTACTTTTTTCTTCGGGCGCTTGAGGATGAGCTCATAGCCCCCTTCGCCATATTTGATGGCTTTGGAGACGCGGGCTAAGGTCGCGGACGAGATACCCGTGGCCTCGCTTACTTCCGCGAAGGTCTTATCATCGAGCAGCATCTTGGCGGATTTGACGCGCTGGAGCATGGCGTCGAGCTCGGTGATGGTGCATAAGTCGGCGAAGAAGGCTTCGCATTCCTCGACGCTCTCCAGTTTTAAGATCTCCTCAAAGAGTTCGGTGTGGTCGGTTTTCTTCATGCTTACTCGGACGGATTCGAATGGCGGTAGCCGCTTAGGAAGGCGATGGTCTCCTCCTTTTTTGAGGCAAAGACTTCCTCTGGGGCCCCTAGTTCGATCGCCTTGCCTCCTTTCATGAACAAGATCTTGTCGCTCACGTCATGGGCGAAGGCCATTTCGTGGGTGACGAGGATCATGCTTAGGCGGGTCTTCTCCTTCAGCTCGCGGATGACCTTGAGCACCTCGCCCGTAAGTTCGGGGTCGAGGGCGCTAGTCGGCTCATCGAAGCAAAGGACGTCGGGAGAGAGGGCCATGGCACGGGCGATGGCGACGCGCTGCTGCTGGCCGCCGCTAAGCTGGCTTGGGTAAAGGTCCTTCTTCTCTTCCAGCCCGACTTTCGCAAGTAATCCTAACACCACCTCGTCCAGATTGCTATTTTCGTCGACCATAATTCCGCTTTTTTGCCGGTATTTCCGCTGAAGCGACAAGGGAAGGAGGATGTTTTCCTTCGCCGTATATTGGGGGAAGAGGTTAAACGATTGAAAGACCAAGCCAAAGTGGCGGCGGAAAGAATCTTCCTTCTTCCGCTTTTTGCTATAGGAGGCATCGAGGATCTTCTCCCCTTTGAGATAGACTTCGCCCGTATCGATGGACTCGAGGTAGTTCAGGCAGCGAAGTAACGTTGTCTTGCCACAGCCGCTTCTGCCGATGATGGCGAGGGTCTCTCCCTCCTCCAAGGAAAAGGAAACGTCGTCGAGGATCTTCTCCCCATCGAAGGACTTCTGGATATTCTTGACTTCTAAATAGGGCATATCAAACCGCGATATAGGCTAATCGCTCCTCCGTTTTCCTTAAGGCGAAACTCACCAGCGCATTGAATAAGAAATAGAACGCGCCCGCATAGAAGATGGGATAGATGAGGCCTGCATTTAGTAGTTGCTGCGCTTGGAACATGAGCTCCGTCACCGCGATGGCATTGGCTAAGGCGGTATCCTTGACTAGCGTCACCACTTCGTTGCCTAGGGGTGGGATCACCCGCTTGACCATCTGCAGCAGGATGACTTTCTTGAAGATGTCCCCCTTGCTCATCCCAAGCACCTCGCCCGCCTCGTATTGGCCTTTGGGGATGCTTTGGATGCCACCGCGGAAGATCTCCGAGAAATAGGCGGCATAGTTGACGCTAAAGGCGGCGAGGCAAGCGAAGAAACGGTTGGAGAAGGTGGTATCGAAATAGGCGTTTCCGGTCGATAAGGAAGGCCATTGGAAGCCCCATAAAAGGCCCGGAACATAGAAAATAACGAAGATTTGCAGCAATAATGGCGTTCCTCGGAGCACCATGACGATGGCGCGGCTAAGGTAGCGTAGCGGCAGGAAGCGGCTCATCGTCCCAAAGCTCATCAGTAGGCCTAGCGGCAAGGATAATAGCAGCGTCAAGACGAACAGGAAGACGGAGCTAGAGAACCCGCCGAGGAGCTTTAAGGTGACTTGACCGAATTCCTCCATGGTTATTTCGTAAACGCCGCGTCGTTGACGGCGACGCCGTATTTGTCTCCGAGTTTCTTAAGGGTCCCGTCGGCGTATTTGTCCTGGAAGAAGGAATTCAGCTTGGGGGTGACGTCGCTATTCTTGCGCACGCCGACGCCGAAGTCTTCCTTATCGAAGGAGATTTTCTCTGCGGGGACGCTCGCTAAGGCGGTGAAGTCGCCTTTGCCGATGATGGCGTTAGCCATGGTGACGTCGATGACGGCGCAGTCGGAGGTGCCGGACTTCACTTCAAGCAAGGCGGCTTCTTGGCTCGAGACGGCGTTAGGCTTGACGATGGAAGAGACGGCCTTCTCCCCTGCCGAGCCCGCCTCAACGGCGACTTTCATGCTCTTGAGGGAGTCCGCGTTGCTAAACTCGGTTAGCCGGGTCTCCTTGGCCACGACGCATTGGTAGTTGGTCGCGTAAGGAAGCGACAAATCGATCGCGGACTTCAACTCTTCCGTGATGGTCATGCCATTCCAGATGAGGTCGATCTTCTTGCTGGTGAGCTCGAGGATCTTCGCATCCCAGGAAATCGGCACGAAGCGGGCGGAGACGCCGAGGGACTTCGCGAAGTCACGGGTCAAATCGGCATCGAATCCGATGACGGTCTCGCCATCCTCATCGAAATAATCCATCGGCTCATACATTGTGATGCCGACGTTGATATAGTTTGATTGCTTAATGGCGGCAAGGTCTCCACTTTGGGCTCCGCAAGAAGCGAGGAAGGCGATGGCGGATAGGATCGTAAGGGCGGCTTTTTTCATGGTTATTCTCCTTTTGATTTAGTACGCTAAAGCGTTGAACCATGCGTACTATACTTTAGTACTTTGCTTTTGTAAAGTGCAAAACGGTAATTTCTCAAAAATTATCGCAAAAGTCCACTCTTTTGCCGATATTTACATTGCAATAACGGCGTTTTTCTACATTATTATCCCTTACTCAATCAATGACCTTAAGGCAAAGAAACGGCTGCTTTTTATAGGAATTGTTGTCTTCGCATACGCCTTGCGCGCACAATAAAGTACAACGTTGGAGGAATCCTTATGCCCACCACTTCACGCATCGTCCAAGGCCTTATGCGCGTTGACACTTTGGACGTTGAACGTCTTTATCAGCTGATCTGTTACGACCTCGA
>JAFSVB010000122.1 GCA_017450325.1 Bacilli bacterium
CCTGCTCGCGCTTGTCTACGCCGCCGCGGTTTTGATCGAATGCGGTTGCCTAAGCAACGGCAACGAGATTCTCGCCTTCGTCATGGAACTAATTTCCGCACTCAGCATCGTGCTCATCGTTCCGCTACTGGAGAGGGGGGTCAAGAAATGGCTAATCTGATTTACATCCTCTACATCTGTATGTTCGCCCCGCTTCTTTTGAGCTTGCCTCTTATGAAGCGTTCCTCGCGGCGGATCATGATCTACATCATCATCGGCATCTCCGTCTCTTTGTTCGTCTCGGAGATCAATAGCAGGTTCCTCGACCTCTTCAAGAAGGACATGCTCTTCGTCACCACGACCATCACCCCGGTGACCGAGGAAATCGTGAAGGCCCTGCCCGTCCTCCTCTACGCCTTCCTCTTCTCGGATGACCGTGAGAAATTGCTTCCAATCTCCTTTGCCACAGGCATCGGCTTCGCCCTTTTCGAGAACACGGTCATCTTGGTCCAAAACATCGATAACGTTTCCATCATCTGGGCGATCATCCGCGGCTTCTCCACCGCTTTGATGCATGGCATCTGCACCGCCGCGGTCGGCTATGGCATGGGCTTCGTCAGGAAAAAGAGGAAGCTCTTCGTCTCCGGCACTTTCGCTTTATTGACCCTTGCCATCATCTACCACGGCCTGTTCAACATGCTCGTCGAGTCGAAGAACCTCCAATACGTCGGCTTCTTCCTCCCGGCGGTCACCTACATCCCTTTGATCATCTATTTGGTAATCCGGACGAAGAACAAAAAAGCGAATCCGCCGAGCAAAGGTCCTTCGAAAGGGCCCGAAGCCGTGCCGGAACAAGCGGAATAGAAAGGCGGAGGCAATATGAAAAAACTGAAAAAGATTCTATCCATCGCGCTTGCTTTAGCCACTTTTTCCCTATCGTTATGCGCCTTCATCGGGAGTAAGGCGGCCCCAAAGCCAGTGGAGACCCAAGCCGCGTCGAACGGATATAAGGTGAAGGTCAACTTCGTGGTCACCGACGACGCCGACTATTGGGACGAGGCCTATTTCCTCATCTACGCCCAGACGGAGCAAGGACGCGGCGGCGCGGAACACATCTACACTTCCGATAACTTCTATAAAAGCGTCGAATACACCGGCGCCAATTACACCAGCGGCGAAGTCAACTGCGGCACGAAATTCCCCTACCTCATCCAGATCAAAACCACGCTGGGGGCTTTCTGGCAATACCATTATGGAGAAGCCGACATCAAGGTCTATATCAACGGCATCAACGTCGCCTATCGCCATATCGGTTATGGCGGATGGAATTGCGAAACCTATTACAACAACGTCGACATCGACCAAACCAAATACCCGTACCCCGTCGCCTCAAAAATCAAAGCGAATTATTCGGAAAACGTCGACCCCGGCGAAGAATCGACCCAAATAGTTACCTTAAGCGCCGTCGATCAGTATGGCGTTCCCTGGACCACGCCCACAAGCAGCCCCATCACCGTCGACAATTTGTCCTATCCAAACGAAGACACGGCGGAAAGGCTTGATCCCTACGGCTTTAAATGGAAATTGAATAGCACCAGGAACAACAACCACTACAGCACCTTCCGATTCTCTTTCGGCACGGCAAGCAACGTCTATCCGACGGTGACCAAGGAAATCACGGTCCAATTCGCCTTCCCGTTTCACCTAAACATCGTCCTGGGCGGCGTAGTCGTTCGCCGTATCGCGGGATACGAAGGGGATATCATTACGCTTTCAGGCATAGAGACCCCCGTTGGCTATTATATCTCGACTTTCAAGAAAACCTCGGGCGTGGGCACCGTTGAAAAAGATAAGGGCACAGGTATCTTCCGATTCACCTTTACCGCGGGCGACGCAACGCTCACCGCGACCGCGAAAGCCATTACCTACACCATCGTCTTCGATCCCAATGGCGATGGGGTGAAGAACAAAATGGGCAATAAGACGATGAGCTACGACTCGAAAAGCCCGTTCCTTCCGGTCAATTACTATCAGCGACAATCCTATAAATTCCTCGGCTGGAACACCAAAGCCGATGGCAGTGGAACCTTCATCGAGGACAAAGGGAAATGCCCGAACCTCACGAGCGTGAAAGGTGCGATCGTCACCCTGTACGCCCAATGGGAATCGCTTAACCCCAGCGTCACCGCCTCGTTATTCACCGATGGTTCGGTCGGACTGATTGCCGGAGGCGCCGTCTTCGGAGCGGCCTTGATTGGTTTTGCCGTTTTGATGGTGCTCAAATCGAGAAAGCGCAAGGAGCAATAAGGAGGAACGCATGTGAAAAAGAGAGAAGCCCACATCCTATCAGCCCTCTGCTTTGCCGCTTGCATCGCTAGCTTATCGGTCGCGTTTGGGGTCGCGAAATCGCCGATTCCAGCGCTCGCCGATAGCACCAAGACGATCATGATAATCACTTCGGGCAGTCAAACCTCGACTCAGGAATTCGATGATGCCGCCACGGGTTGGATTGCCGCCGCGCTGCGAGCGAATTCCACCGATGAGGTCAAATTGATCATCGGCAATGACTGGGAGCATGACAACCAGCTCACGATCGGGGAAGGCAAGAGGCTCACCCTCGATCTCAACGGCCATTACATCAAGCGCACCAGAAACAAAAAGCAGATTTCCGATGGAAGCGTCTTCCTCGTCAAGAAGGACGCCACCTTCACCGTCATGGACTCCAATCCAGAAGCGATGGGCTATGACGGCAACAAAGGGGGAGTCATCGTCGGCGGGTCCAGCGGAAACGGCGCCGGAGGCATCCACATCGAGGAGAAAGGCCACGTCGTCTGGACTGGCGGAACCCTCTACGAATGCGACACCGACGAGCACGGAGGAGGCTTCTACCTCGAAGGCTCCAGCTATGACACAAGCCTCACGATGACCGGCGGCAAAATCTATGCCTGCCAAACCATCGATAGCGCCGACCATTGCCACGGCGGAGCGATATATGTCAATCGAGGCACCGTGAACATCCGCAACACCACCTTCGACGATTGCTATAGCGAAGACTATGGCGGAGCAATCTACATCAATGACGGATATATGAACGTCTACGATTCCGTCTTCTCGGCCAACAAAGCCAATGACTATGGCGGAGCGGTATATCTGGCGGGTGACGCGCTCATCTACTTTGAGAACTGCATCTTCGCCGGCAACCAGGCGGGCGATGACGGCGGAGCGGTCCATATCAACAACAACCCGTCCAAAGAAAAGGCCGAAGGCTTTGAGAACCTCGATTATCCCGCGACCATCTTCAATAACTGCGTCTTCCGCAACAACAAATCCGAAACCCGCGGCGGCGCGCTTCATATCGATGACGATAACGTCGCCCTCATCGACGTCACCATCGAGAACAACCAAGCCAAAACCGGCGGCGGAGGCGTTTGGGTCGATAGCCAAAGCGACATCACCGTCAAAGGCAAATGCATCATCAAAGACAACAGATGCACCAACGAATCGGGTTTCAACAACGTGACCCTGCAGCGCTATGGTGCCTCAAAAGCCTACATCTATAGCGCAGGCCTCTACCATGGCTCGTGGATCGGTGTGAATTCCGATTCGAGCGATGACGACATCCTGATTTGCCCCAACATGAGCAAATACCAAATGCAATATTTCCATGCGGACAAAGGAAAGCTCGTCATGCGCGATGAAGAGGAGATCGAAGCCCCAATGGTGGTGACCGCATCGCTATTTGGCAATGGCTTATTCTGGGCCGCGATCGGAGTGGGAGGCGCCCTCATCGGCGTCGGGATCTTCGTCATTGTGCGGCGCAAGAAGATCAAAGCCAAAGCCGCGGCCGAAGGAGAGGAGGAAGAATAATATGAGAAAGCATTTCAAGTGGACCAGCATCATCTGCGGAATACTCTCTTTCGCGCTTTTCCTCGACTGCATGAACCAGAAGAGATTCCAAGTGGTCTATGCGGAGAATGAAGTCACCTACCTATCCGACGTTAAGCTCTTCGAAGGGGAAACCGAGGACGAGGCAAGGAACGCATGCCAAAGCAGCGGTTACCTCTTCTGCAACAAGGACGTCAACTCCGGGACTGGCAAAAAGCCCGTCTACATCGGCTATAAGACATCAACCAACAAAAGCGACGCCATCTATGACCTGAGGCTTCTTGCGATGGACCGCGGCTACGAAATCAAAGACAAAGCCGCGATGCAGGAGGAATACATCAAGCAGCAGACCGAGCTCGCCGAGACTTTTGAAGCGGCCTCCATCGAATTCTGCTCCAACTATTGGGATGGCAGCCCCAAGGCCGCCGACGCCTATAACGGCATGAATCTCATCGTCGTCCCCGAAGAAGGCGACATGAAGTTCGGCGATTTCGTCCTCGCGGGCAAAGGCACGAAGAGTTTCTTCGCGAAATTCCTCGTCCAGGCTAGCACTTCCACCCTCAATTCGGTGGCCAGCTACCTTTCCGCAGGCCTCGCCCCCTATCACAACGACGTCGATCAAAACTCCGGTCAGGCGAAGACGACCAACTGGGCCGAGTCCGTCATCAATAGCCCTTTATGGGACATCATCGAAGACGACCTCGATGAAGACCAAGTAGACGAACTCAATAGGGAATACGGCGATTCCGCCGCTGGGTTGCATAAGAAATTCCAGGAATTTGCCACCAACGTGGAGAACGCCTTCCAGCGTTATTCCGGTGCGCAGATCACCGCGACGGGAAGCGTCGAGGAAATCATCGAAAACACCGACACGGTGGGAACCGACGAAACCGATACGATCTACATCGACGCCTACAACAAACTCAATGAGTACGAGGCGACCGATGGCATGCCGCTTGGCGAATATATCGTCAACCTCGGCAAAGAGACCACCGACGCGGTCAACATGATGTCGATTTACCCAATCGTCGACGCCATGAGCTATGCCCAGTGCAAGATGACCTGCCTTTCCGGCCTCGTCGGCGCCGCCAGCAACATCGGCGAGAACAGGCACTCCCCCGAATACGACGCCCTGCTTGCGAAGACAAAGGAAAAACTCAAGTCGATGACCAACAACGACTTCTATTCCATTTGGCTCAACGCCGACCCCGACTTCGAAAACAGCAAAGTCGCCTATACCAGCAAGGCCATCCGCGAGAACGCGGCCAAAGCATCGCTTGAAAAAGACACCAGCGACGATGGCCATAAGACGGTCGAAACCGTCATGAAATGGGCGGGCATCGTCTCAAGCGCCATCACGGTCATCTCGTTCATAGTCGGGAAATACGCCTTCACCGGCGCCCTCACCCTCATCGCGAAATTCGCTGTCGAGACGGTGGTCACGACGCTTGAGAGCATCATCAGCACCTTGACCTCGGTCACCACGGTCATAGGCTATATCGGCCTGTTCATCGGCTTATTCATCCTTGCTTTCACCTTGGTCTACTACTTCATGAGGTGGATCATCTCCATGATCAACAAGAACAAGCCGAAAGAATACACCGACATGCCCGATTACGTGGTGGACGCCGCCTCCACCGGCAGCGGCACCGCCAACATCAAATACAAAGCCGTAAGGAGAACCGATGGCAAAGTCGGCGACCTCAACGGTTACCAAGGCCAGCAAGGCTGGGTCTGCATGTATTATTCAAAGGACACGCGCGTGGGAAGCCCGATCATCGCCAACGACGAAGGCGATATCTTTAGCATCGTCTATGGCTCCACCAATAAGCCCAGCGATTGCGACTCGGCCTGCTTCTTCGGCGAGGTCAGCGCGGGCAATTGCAATACCTTCGCCAAAAAGGACGACGTAAACGGCATCTATGTCCACTACCACACCGCTAAGTCGCTCAAGAACAAGATGGCAGACGCCCCCGATGAGGAAGCCCCAGTCGCCACGGGCAAGCAATATTACTCAAGCATCATCGTGAAGACCGGCAAAACCGAGGCGGAAGCCAAAGCCAGGCTGACGGTCGAAGGCCATTACGTTTTGGACCGCAACCTCACCCCGTCCCCCTATGGCGGAAACGAAGCGCCCGAATCCTCCGATGAGACCTATTACACCTACATCGGGTATCAGTTGACGCAGAATCCCGACGAGGCCATCCGCGACATCCGCGTGGCGACCTTCCATAGCGCATCGACCAACTTCGGCGACATCAGCTACGGCTGCTCCGGAACAATCGGCTACAAGGCCAATAGCACCCAGGAAGACGAATCCTATCCAGGCGACCTCCCCGCCCTCTTCATCACGGCGAACCCGCACGCGGGCAGCCCGATTCCCTATGGCGGATTGCACGTCGTCGACGATTATGGCAAAGCACAGGCCGGATGGGAGTTGGTGACGACCTTCTCCGGCGCCCCTTATGACTTCAATAGCGTCTACCTCTATGAAGACGTCGGCAGCGAAAGCACCGACGTCATCGGAAACACCATCAAAATGATCGGTTCCCGCATGGGAAGATCCTCCACGTGGACCCATGCCAAGAGCTTGCTTTATTACGAGCCGGAAACGACTTACACAAGCGGAACCAAATACCTCTCTGGCATGTTCTTCATCCAGGGCTATGACGTCGATTCCTACAGGGAAAGGGCTACAGCCGGGGTCACCGCGACCCTTACTAGCCTGATCGACGACGTCAAGGGTTGTCCCAATGTCGTCGTGGAGACGGATAACCTCTACTCCTCCGCTCAATTCCGCCTCGGCGAATACTGCGGCAAGCAGAAATACCTCTACCTTTGCTACACCTGGAGCTACAACCCCTACCGCGCCCTATACGACGCCGCGATTTACCAAGGCACGCCCTATGTGGATTCCTTACCCTACAACCTCTCCAAAGCGATGACCTACCCCGACAAAAAAGCCGGAGCGGCCGAGAAAAGCGCCAATTATGTCGCTTCAAGCGTCTTGGCCCAGCAATCCAGTCAGTCGGCTTACCTCTCCCGTGGCTTCCTCTCGCAGAACGCCTACACCAACCAATACTTCCTCTTTGGCAGCGACAATCTCGCCGCCCACATCTATCAGGAGGAATTGCCACAGGGCATCGGCTTCGGCTACAAGAGGCTGAGCGGCTTGCCGACAGGGCTATTCGTCGCAGGCTATACCGAGGGCAAGAACCCGTTCACCCTCGACGACGTCATCCTCTCCTCCAAAGCCTGCACGGGCAATAACAACGCCGGATCCATCACCTTCGACGTCAGTGGCGAGAAGACTCTTGGCGGCGTGGTGGCCGAAGGCAAATTCGCCTCCGTGCAAGAGCTGAAGAACCCCTTCTCGACGACTGCCTATAACCTCGCCCTCCCCACCCTCTATTACGATGGCGATAAGCTCGAAACCGAGCCGGCCTCAAAATACCTTTATCTCCGCAAGGCGGTCACCAAAGGGAAATACATCTCCCGCGTCTTCGTCGGCAGCTATTGCAAAGAGGATCACACCCCCAAAGACAAAGACCACGCGGACGACGAATACAAAGCCCTAAGCAAGGCCACCGACTACCAGGCAATGCTCGCCGCGATGCAGGACGCCTCTGGCGAAGTCGTGGCTTATAACCTCTCGATTACCAACGAGTACCAATGGTTCAACTATGCGGACAAAGACGGCTTGTCCATGATGCAGGCGGCCAATGAATACCAATATGCCTCCTACATCTCCGTCGCCCGCACCGACAGGGAGCAAGATGCAATCAGGGGATTGCTATTGTTCCGCAGCGACGAGAAAGCCGTGCCGGAGCAAATCCAAATCCAAGGCATGGCCTATTACTGCGCCAGCAACACGAGCCCGCTTAGGATCGTCAAAAACGACAAAGACGGAAACGATCCGAAGAAGGACAAGATGGAGTACGAGTCCTATTACCTCTACTACACCTATAACAAAGGCGCCACCCCAGGCAAACCCCTTACCGACATCAGCGTCAATAACGACCCCTTCACCTCAGGGCAAGCAACGACCCTATGCGCCGACAAAGAGGACGTCGTCGCCTATGAAGGCGGCAAGAAAGTCATCAAGGAAGCCGCCGAGGTCTATGGCAAATCCTCTTGGAACGCCTTCATCCACGCCTCTTATGAGCATGGTATGAACACCTACTTCAACAAACTCTACCTCGCGCAGGGAAACACCAAAAAAGAAGCGATGCTCTCGCTCCTTGAGCAAGGCTGCACCGAGTTCTGCGACATGGATCTGAACCTCGCCGCAGGCGGCAAGCACGTCTACTTCGGCTACCGCGGCTATTGCGTCGACGACGACAAGATCAAGATGCTGTCGGGTGAAGCCGCCAGGGAAGCGGAACTGAAATCCCAGCAGCAAAGCGCCGTCTACGATATCGTCACCACCACCGGAGAGCCCTATCACCCCGAAGGCATCACCTCGCAGCGATACCAAATCCACTACGCGCCCGTATCCAACGTCAATCTGAATGCGGGAACGCAAGGTCCGGAGATGTACATGTACTACACCTCCGTGCTGGTGGCCAACTCCTACAACAACAAGGTGAAAGACGATCCGACCGCCATCATGTCGAATAGTCCTGCCGACATCTTCTCCGCCCCCATCACCAAAATCGCCTTTGCCCGTTATGACAGAGTCCCCTACACCAACGATGGGACGATGGCTGGCGATGGCGAAAACAACATCTATGGATGGGAGTACATCATGGACATCGACTTCAGGACCGTCACCGACTTCAACGCCGGCGTCGTCAAATTCGACGATGACCATGTCCCGACCGACAACAGGATCACCGCCTTCATCCAACGTGAGGACGGAAGCGTGAAGCCCTGGGGCGAAATCACCGGCGGATTCGTATCCGAATTCATGACGGTCGGGACGGTATACCGCGTCGGCCACGAGAGCCCAAGCGTCCCCAACGCCAACATAGCCATCCAAAGCCCGTTAACCTACCGCTTCGAATTCAATCCTCGCCCGCAGAAAGCCCTGCCCTCCTTGCAGAGCCATGGGCTCAACATGAGCCTGCGGGGAAATGGAGAAGACCGTAGAAGAGGAGGCCGAAGGGCTGTGCTACAATAAATAAGGAAATATAGAACTAATCCAAAATAGGAAGGAAACA
>JAFSVB010000014.1 GCA_017450325.1 Bacilli bacterium
AATGTCCATTCTTTTGGACTTCTATTTGTGGATAGACCTATTACGGAAGCCTAAGGCGCCGTCTTATAATATGAATAAGAAAGGGGTGCTAATAACAACTATGGAAAACAAGCGAATTCAACTCACAATCACTGAAAAGGACGTGGATCTCTACGATTTCCTTAAGAATCATAAGAGCGAGGAGGACATGAAGATCGCTCTTTCGGAAGCCGCTAAACTATATACCTTCTGCAACGGCAAAGACGTCAGCCATGTTGGTTACCTTTGCCCAGAGGCCTACCGCGATACGGAACTATCCAAATATAACAAGGAACAGCTCCTTAACCTCAAGAAGATCTACCAGGAAAAGGTTTTGGAATATGCCGCAGGGTTTGACCCGAACGAATGCGACTGCGGGATCAGGATTTCCCCCGAAGGAGCGCGCTGGTTCATCGATGAGCAAGGCTGGCTTGGGTATATGGTCCTTTTTTCCCGTTACATCAAGATGATCGATGAGCTTCTTGGAAAGCTAACGGACTGAAGTCTGCGAAAAGGATTCCTAAAGAAAAACACCGATGCTATACGCGAAACGGCTATTCCTCGATATAGATGGGGTGCTCAATTGCTCTTCGACTGGGTACTCCCCTTTAGGCGTGAGGGATATCGATGAGGATAAGCTACTATTGCTCAGGGAAATCATCGATGCCACCGGGGCGAAGATCGCCCTTATCTCCTCTTGGAAGGATGGCTGGTACTCCGATCCTAACAAGAAAGCCATGCAAAGCGAAACGGCGAATTATCTTGATGAACGATTCGCAAAGCATGGCTTAAAGATCTTCGCCAAAGTGCCCGATAGCGATTATGGGGGAAGAGGAAAAAGCATCCAGGAATACTTTGATTTTCTGAAGTCGCAAGGTAAGATCGTCACCCATTTCGCTATCCTTGACGATAGCGTAAGCGATTACGCGAAAATGAAACTCTCTGATCACCTTGTGAAGACGAGCTTCTATAGAGGCGGATTGACTAAGGAGAAGGCAGAGAAGGTCATTGCGATTCTCAAAGAGCAATGACACAATCAAAAAATGCTATTATTATCCAAATCGAAAACATATCAAACTATTTCCGATAGAAGAAAGCGAGTAAGCAAAAATGACATTAAATTCGAATACATTTCTCGCCAAACCACCTCTGCTTCAAAATTGGGATCATCTTTGCGGAACCACGATAGGTATTTCGTTTCATCGATCATAACCATAAGCCCCCTTTGGATAATATAGGATTCATTGTCGAACAGGCAGGAAATGCGGCGCTTTCAGAGGACGATCCGTCAACAAGTTGTGAATATGTCAATTATTGGAACCATGACAGTCGTATATGACAGTCTCGTTGTTTGTATCGATTTCGATAAGAGTCTTCCTCAATAACGTCATCCTCGCTTGCCCGAGAGAATAATCTTTATTGTTTTCAATGAACGTTGAAATCAAGACGCATTCATTTGGGTTACTGGAATTTCCGCTATATCTTAAGAAATAATAGTAATGGTCGCCTTCGTATTGGCTTTCGATAAAGTAGTCGTAGTCGATCATCGTATAATTGTCGCCGCGTTTCATCGCAAATTTAACATGTCGGTTGTTTTTCGCGTCTTCAAAATTGTCCTTCAATTCAATAATCGAATAAAGCCGATGAATAATACCATTAAAATGGGTCGAAGCGGCCAATTGTCTTTTCAAATTGTCACTTGCGATTACGCTTCGATAAAAAGCTGCGGGCGAGCTCCCAGAAATGGCAGAAACATCCGACAACTTATCAACGCCAGACGCATGGGAATAGTTTTTGGTCAAAAACACCAAATCGATGACCGTCTCTTTTTGTTTGTGAGCAAGAGTAATCCTGTATTTTCGCTTTCTCAACCATTCGTAAGCTGAAAGGGAATCTTCTAATATGGATAGGTTCTCTTGAGCCGATTCTTCAAGCAGCTCTGGAGATAGTTCTTTTCCGTCCATTGCGATCCTCCTTTCCTTTGAATAAAAAATGCCACATAGTATTTGCGGCAATTTTTATGAATATCTTCTAGCCTTTCGGCCTCCTGAGAGCGGTACCTATATTCAAGCCCGGATGGGAACTCCATTGCTACAAGTCAGGTCCGATAGCAACTTCTTCGTTCAGTCAAAGGCTTTTCCTTTGACACCCACATTATACGGCAGCTTCCGCCAATTGGGAAGCAGCCCCACCAAACAAAATCACATGCGTTAAATCAAAAAGTCATGTCCAAAATTCTGGAGTTGAGGAAAGTCATCTCCAATTTTCGTAAAATCCTCATGTCCAATCCGAGCCGCAGAAAGGATAGAACATGACATACAAAAGAATAGGCAAGGAGGAGACCGAGGCCATCGAAAGCGGCCTCCTGACGCATAAGAACGCGAGTTCCCTTGCCCAAGACCTCGGGCTTGACGTGTCCGGCCTCATCAAGCACATCAAGTCCCACCTGACCTTCAGGATGACCTCCCTCATCAACAAATGCGGCCGCTGCAAAAGCTGCCAGATCACCTCGCTCTGCCAGAAGTGCCGGAACAAGAAGGGCGCGAGATGCGCGGCCTGCCGCCTGCAGAACTGCAACCAGCTCTGCAACTCCTACACCAAGAAGCCGGACTGCAAACGCGTTAGGAAATTCCCCTACTGCTGCAACGGCTGCGAAAAGGCGACCAGGTGCCACCTCAACCACGTCTACTACGAGTCCTCCAAGGCGTGGGAGGCGACGCTCTCGAACCGCTCCGAGCCACGGAAGGGCGCGCAGGCCGACCAGGCCGAGCTCAAGCGCCTCTCCGGCATCCTCGTCCCACTCATCAAGGGGAAGAGGCAGTCCCTCGACCAGGTCTACCAGACCCATTCCGACGAGATCGGGTGGTCGAAGCAGACGCTGCTCAACTACATCGACGCGAAGCTGATACCCGGCCTCGCCAACATCGACCTCCCGAAACGGGTGAAATACCCGACCGGCAGGAGGAAAAAGCGCCTATCGGGCCCCACGAACGCCGCGTTCCTCGAGGGGAGGACCTACGACGACTTCGTCGCCTTCACGGCCGAGAACAGGGGCATCGGGATCGTCGAGATGGACACCGTGGTGTCCTGCAGGGGTTCTGACGCGTGCGTGCTGACCCTCCTTTTCCGGAGCTGCAACTTCATGCTCGCCTTCCTCCTCAAGGAGAAGACGACCGAGGAGGTCTCGAGGGTGTTCGGGCTCATAAGGTCCGCCCTCGGCGGCGACCTCTTCCGACGCGCCTTCGGCTGCGTGCTCACAGACAACGGCAGCGAGTTCGCCGACCCGACCGAGATCGAGGCCGACCCGGAGACCGGCGAGATCCTCACCCGCGTCTTCTACTGCGACCCGGGGAAGTCCGGGCAGAAGGGCAAGATAGAGAAGAACCACGTCGAGCTCAGGAAGGTGTTCCCCAAGGGCACCGACTTCGCCCTGTTCACGCAGGCCCAGCTCAACCTCGCGCTCCGCCACGTCAACTCGGAGCCCAGGGGCGTGCTCAACCACCACTCGCCGGGCACGATAGCGAAGCTCTTCCTGAACGAAAAAGTACTCGCCCTCAACGAGTACTCGCCAATCGACCCGGACGAGGTGTTCTTAAGCCCGATGCTACTGAAATAACGATTTGAGGCGGCTCGGATTGGACGCAAGGAGCCGCGGCGGGGATTTGGAGCTGACTATTGGACAAACGCCTCCGCATGGCTGCGATGGCCCCTAGGATTTTTCACTTGACAGGCCGGCCTGGCGCTAAAAGTGTAGGCCAAACCCGGCGAAAGAGCAATTTTGGGGCACAAATCCCGGAAAGACATCTCCAGATTTCTTCCAAAACTGCCCTGATTTGGCCGTTTTTATTTTTCGGCAAAGCCAACTCCAGAATTTTGGAGATGACTTTTTGATTTAAGCCAAAAGCGCAAATCAGCGGAGAAACGACTATGCCGAGTAGAATGCCAGAGCATCTTGCGCATAGAGGAAATTGCCTCCCGTGAAAGAAAAAAGAACGGTTTGGTAGCTGGTGATATCGAAATATCCTGCCCCAAAAGCGCATTCTCTTTTCCCAACGGACGAATTGGCGTTCCGTCATGCGCTTTTGCTCTTTAGAACTCATGCCCGCATTTCATGCATTTGCGCATATCGACGGATCCCGATGCCTGCAGTTTATAAAGTCTGATTTTGTCTTCAAAAAAACGTCGATTTTTCGTAGGCTGACTGTAAGCCAAAAAAACGAAGACACTCGATGCCGTCGGGTGTTTTTACGTTTTATAGCGCGATGCTCTGAGCGCTTAACGCATATTCGGTCTAAAACCGCGTGAATTTCAAAGTTTAAGATCGGATATACTATCGAAACAAGTCATCCAAGGTGAGTGAGCGCTGGACAAGGCCGCTATACATATTTCGCTTGAGGCCATAGGAGCTGACGAAAACCATTTGGATGCTTTTCCTATGCTTAGAAAAACGTCATATCGCGCGATTTTGTTTCGCAGTTCTTCGTCGTAATCCTTCGTGATAGTGAACTCCTGGCCCACGAACTTCATCTCGCAAAGGCTCGAAACGTTGTCTCGCCCATCAATGACTAGATCGATTTGGGCGCCGAATGATAGGTAGCGAAAGATCTAAAGTCAATTTATAGGTGGTCTTTTTTATTAATTCTTTTGCATTTAAGACCATTTATAATCAATTCATCTGTGTTTCGGATTTCTTGTATTCGATATAGGAACACT
>JAFSVB010000123.1 GCA_017450325.1 Bacilli bacterium
AGTGAACATTTTGTACAATTGTTGGCATATGAAACGGAAGGCCAAACGGTCGGCCAACCTCATTGGGGTGGCCCTTGAATATAGCGATGGCGTCTCCAAGGGGCAGATCGTCTTGCTTTGCATCGTCTCGCTTATCTGCGCGGCATGCAATGTCCTTGGGCCAATCTTACAGAAATATATCCTCTCGACCTTAGACCAAGCCAACGACTCCTATTTATGGCTTTTCCTCACGGTGACCATCGTGGGGGCGGTCTTCTTGATGTTAGAGAACTTCATCAACATCTCCATCATGGTCCGCTTCCGCAGGGAACTTGAGTCCGTCATGGAATCGTCCCTCGCCTTTAAGGAACAACCTCTTATTGAAGAGAAGGGCGTCGGCGTATTCGCCGCGGCCGTCACAGGAGATTCCGAGCAGCTCTCCCGCGTTTTGGCCGCGGGATGGTTCTCGATTGCCTTTAACCTCATCGGCGCGATTATCTCCATCATCATCTCTGCGACCTGGGAACTTTATTTCTTCACCATTACGCTTTCCGCCTATGTGATCATTCTTTTCATCATTTGGGGATTTAACCGATTGTCGGTCCATTATTTCCGTAAAGAGAAATACGTGAGCTATGCAATCGGCTCTAAAGTCCGCGAAATGGCCGACACCCATCATTCCATCATGTCCTATGGGGATTACCTCAGCTATCAAGATACGTTTAAGAAAGAACTCGACGAACGCGGCCGTTATGCCCGTGCCTCTGAGCGCGCCCTTTCTACCGGCAGCGCCCTCATCAAGTTGGTGCAGGGGTTAGCCATTGCGATATTCTTCTTCTTTGTGGTTAAGGAATTGCGCGCTATCCCTAACGCCGATGAGCGAAACGAGCTCTTCCCGATCATCATCGCCTTGGTCAGCTTCTTCGCGACTATCTTCGCTCCCATCACCGCCTTAAACGCCACCTATAACAACGCTTCCAAGTTCCGCGCCTTCTATGAACCCTATCAAGGCGTCGTGGCTCATGAAGGAGTCGGGGAATTCCCGCATGACCTCACGATGAAAGTCCACCATGTCTCTTTGATCGAAGACGGCGTCATGGTGCTTCAGAACATCGATTTCGACCTCGATAAGATCTATGGGGTCATCGGATTAGAAGGGGAAGGCAAGAGCAAGTTCATGAGCTACCTCCATGGCGAATCCTATCCGCCAGAAGGACATATCGAACTCGGCTCTGCTCGCATATATGAAATCGAGAAGAACCTGCGTCTGAGTTTATTGACTTTCAATCCCTCTTCTTCGGAAGTCTTCGGCCTTGGCCTTCAATATAACGTCACCCTGGGCAAGGAACTTCTCGACGATGAGGAATATGACCGTAAGCGCGAAGAGTATTTCGAGGACCTTCGTAAGCTATTCGTCCTCGTCGATAAGAAGGCGATGTTCCGCCGCGGGGCGAATCGGGCCTTAACCGCGCGGATATTGCGGGATTTCTTCGCGATTGACGAGCGCCTTTATAAGACGAAATCCATGCAAAACCCCATCCTTTCCGAATTTGCGGAGATTGCAGACCGCGAAGGCTTTATCCATAGCGTAGGTTCCTCTATCTTCGCGAAGAAATATGCGCGCAAATCGCGTTATTACGATATCTTGGAACGACTCAACATCATCAACCTCGAGGACCGCGCTTTCGGGGTATCGGGGAAGAAACTTCCCGATTCTGACCGCGCGTTGGTATTGCTCGCTCGCTTCTTATTGCCCGAGACCGATAACCCCTTCGTCCTCATCGATCCCTTGGAGCATTTGCCCATCGATTCCTATAAAGCCGCGGTGAAGGCGGTGAAGGAGACCACCAAGGGCAGGAAGGGCTTGATCTTCTGCCAAGACGTCGAGGCGCTTGCGGTATGGACGGATGAGATCTTGCTCTTTGAAGATGGCAGCGTCTTAGACCATGGCCCTCACGCAAAGCTGTTACGAAGGAACAAGGAATACCAAAAGCTCTGCGCCCAATATGGCGTCTATGCGCCGAAGAAAAAGTAATGCTCGCTTTTCAGGCAGGGAGATAAGCGGCAACGAAACTTTAGGAATCCGCAAGGCTATCTTGATACATGTCAGGCA
>JAFSVB010000124.1 GCA_017450325.1 Bacilli bacterium
ATCTCCTTCACGTAGATATGCTTATCGGCGAGGGAGATGATGCGGGCTTCCTTGCTGCTAGGGAACTCGGAGAAATTGACGGGCCACATATGGCTTTCGATGACTCGCTTGATGGGCTCGTGGATGCCGAAGTCGCGCACGGCGTTCTCCGCGGCGATATAGGGATGGGCGCTTAGATGATGGTCCTTCTTGGAATGGTCGTTCCGCCAATCATAGAGGTAATAGTCGTGTAATATCGAGCCAAGAAGTATCGTCTTCAAGTCGCCCTTATGGTGACGCAAAGCCCGCCTCACCGCGACTTGGGCGACCTTGAAGGAATGGATATAGCAATTGGAGCCGCGATGCATGGAGATCTCCTTCATCCGCAGGATCTTCTCATCGTGGAGGAAGGCTTGGTAGATTTCCTCGAGCTCGCGCTTTTCTTCGTCGGAGATTTTCATTCGGCCCTTTCTATGAGACGGGATTATACCAAAGGGAACGGAAATGGCGAGGGCATTCGACGACTTTATGCAAAAGTCTCGCCTAAGTCCCGCTTCCTTAGGCTTAGAGCGATTCGAGCATGCGCAGGAGGATGGAAGAGGATTGGTCGCCCGCGGCGTCCATGAAATCGACGTAGGATTCCTTCGCCACGCCATCGGCCTTGTCGCTTAAGGTCCTCAGGATGACGAAGGGCTTATCGTAATTCGCGCACACCTTGGCGATGGCGGCGCCCTCCATTTCGCAGGCATAGGCGTCGAATTGCTCGTTTAGGTAGGCGACGTATTCGCTTGAGGCGACGAACTGGTCGCCCGAGGCGATCGTCCCCTTGAAGACTTTCTGGTCCTTTAAGGTAGCCAGCGAGCATTCGTAGGCGAGGTCTACGAGCGCCTTGTCGCATTCGTAGAATTCCCCAGGCTCTTGTAGTCCAGGGTCGCCCCCGCACCAGATGAAGCCGTCGTTGCCACGATACCCATAGTCGTGCTCGACGACCTTCGTGCCCACGACTTGGTCCAAAACGCTCTCCTCGTCCTTCACCCCTCCGGCGACGCCGGTGAAGATGACTTTGGACACGTCGTAATGGGTGAGCGCGCTGGTGATGCTGGAACTGGCGTTGATCTTGCCGATCCCCGCCCGGGAGATGACGACGTCCTTCCCTTTGAGCTTGCCAATGTGGAAGGTCGCGGTGCCGATGGTCTTCGTCTCCTGGATGGTCGCTTGTTTCAATAGCAGCTCGATCTCGACGTCCATCGCAGAGACGATGCCGATGTATTGCGTCCTCTTCCCCTGCCCGCACCCTAGGCAAGAGGCCAGCAGAGCTAGAAGCAATGGGAAGAAGAATTTGGTTGTTTTCATGCGCGTCACTCCTTTTTTTCTATAGAGGCCGATGAAAAGGGCCTTATGCCTTTCGTCACGCCATGATGATAAAGAAAGAAGGAAGCATTATCACCGAAAAACGGCGGAAAGCACTTACAAATCGAAACGAGGCCCCTTTTTCGCCCCTAGGGTGCCTTGGATTCCCCTACTTCCTCTTTCCGCGTTTTGAAATGGATGAAGGCGCCGCCGAGGACGTCGAGGCAAAATAAGAACACGGCGCCGGCGATGACGATTGGCAGGCTTTCATGACAAAGGAAAGTATTGTCAACAAGCCCTTGCGAATAAAAGCGGACGAAAAAAAGCCGCTAAGAACGACCTAGCGGCAATCAGGATTTGACTTAGGCGGAGACGGAAGGATCGTCAGACTGCTTCTCCATCTCGTCA
>JAFSVB010000125.1 GCA_017450325.1 Bacilli bacterium
GAGGGTCACGGTGTCTAAGAAGGAACTCGCCCAATATTCTTCTATCCCCGATTTCGTGATGAAGAAGATGACCAATGTCGGCGGCCTCGTGGATACGTCCATGAAGCTGACGGACGAGGACCTCCACGTTCTAGAGAAACTCGTGCAAAACGAGATCAATCGGCGCAAGAAAGCCGCGAAGAAGAAATAACTAAAGAAGACCAGGCCGCGCGCTTGGTTTTTTCATCATGGCGTTCACTAGGGCGCGAAAATGCTTTTGCCATGCGCGATTCCTAGAAAAGTCATTGAGCGCGCGCACTGGAATCACTATACTTAACTACGTTAAAGGAGATTTTTAGCTAAAATGGCAGAAATCAAAAAATCATTTAAGTCGGTTGACGGCAACACCGCAGCCGCGATGGGTAGCTACAACTTTACCGAAGTTGCCGCTATCTACCCCATTACTCCGTCCTCTCCGATGGCGGAAAACGTCGATATCTTTGCCTCCAAAGGCCAGAAGAACTTCTTCGGCGCACCCGTTAAGCTGGTTGAGATGCAATCCGAAGCCGGTGCTTCCGGTGCGGTCCACGGCGCCCTTCAAGGCGGCTCCCTCGCGACCACCTACACCGCCTCGCAAGGCCTCTTGTTGATGATCCCGAACATCTACAAGTGGTGCGGCGAGCTCCTCCCGGCGGTCCTCCACGTCTCCGCCCGTTCGCTCGCGACCCGCGCCCTCTCCATCTTCGGCGACCATCAGGACATCTATGCGATTCGTCAGACGGGCATCACGATGATCTGCTCCAACTCGGTGCAGGAAATCGCCGACCTCACCCCGGTCGCCCACCTCGTCGCCATCGAATCCTCCGTGCCGGTCTGCCATTTCTTCGATGGCTTCCGTACTTCTCACGAAGTTCAGAACGTCGAATTCATCGATGACGCCGAATGGAAGAAACTCCTTCCTATGGACAAAGTCGAGGCCTTCCGCGCCCGCGCTTTGAACCCCCATACCCATGCCGTTACCCGCGGTGGCGCGGAGAACGACGATATCTACTTCCAAGCCCGCGAGGCGCAGAACACCAAAGTCGATGACGTCATCGCCGCGGCCGAGAAGTACTTCGCCGAAGCGACCCGCCTCACCGGACGCGAATACGCCCCCTTCATCTATGTCGGCGCCAAGGACGCGACCAAAGTCATCGTCGCGATGGGCTCGGTCACCGAGACCGCCGAGGAAGTCGTCAACGAACTCAATAAGAAAGGCGAGAAGGTCGGCCTTGTCAAAGTCCACCTCTATCGTCCTTTCTCCGCGAAGCACCTCGTCAAGGTCATCCCTGCCTCCGTCAAGAAGATCGCCGTCCTCGACAGGACCAAAGAGCTCGGCGCCCAAGGCGAGCCTCTTTATCAGGATGTCCTCGTCGCCCTCGCTACCGAAGGCCGTGGCGATATCAAGGTTCTCGGCGGACGTTATGGTCTCTCCTCCAAAGACACCCAGCCCAAGGACGTCAAGGCCGTCTATGACTTCCTCGATGCCGAGAAGAACTGGAATGGTTTCACCGTCGGTATCAACGATGACGTCACCCATCTCTCGATCCCCGTCGACGACAAGTTCCAGGTTCCTGGCAACTACACCTCCTGCCTCTTCTATGGCTTAGGTTCCGACGGTACCGTCTCCGCGAATAAGAACTCCATCAAGATCATCGGCGACGCGACTGGCCAATATGCCCAGGCTTACTTCCAGTACGACTCCCGCAAAGCCGGCGGCACCACCCGTAGCCACCTCCGCTTTGGCAAAGAGCCGATCCACAGCGAATACTACGTTAAGAACGCGGACTTCATCTCCTGCTCTCTCGACACCTATATCTTCAAGTTCGACATCATCTCCAACTTGAAGGAAGGCGGAACCTTCTTGCTTAACACCTCCATGGATGATGAGACCCTCGTCAAGTCCATGCCGAACCGCATGAAGCACCTCCTCGCCGAAAAGAAGGCGAAGTTCTACGTCATCGACGCGAACAAGCTCGCCCTCGAAGCCGGCATGGGCCGTCACACCAACACCACCATGCAGGCTGCCTTCTTCTATCTCAACCCCTCCATCATGCCCTATGCCGATGCTGAGAAGTGGATGAAGAAGTATGTCCTCAAGACCTTCGAGAAGAAGGGCATGGACGTCGTCGAAAAGAACTATGCCGCCATTGATAAGGGCGCCCAGGGCCTCCGCGAGGTCGCGGTCGACCCGAAGTGGATCGAACTCTCCGTCAACAAGGTTCTCTCCGCCGATAGCGGCGACACCTATTATGACGAATACGTCGAGGTCATCGACCGCCTCGATGGCGATGAGCTCCCCACCAGCGCCTTCACGAAGCATGAGCTTCTCGATGGCACGATGAACGAGAACATCACCTTCCGTCAGAAGAGAGCCATCGCGGACCGCGTTCCCGTCTGGAACCCCGCGAGCTGCATCCAGTGCAACCAGTGCGCCTTTGTCTGCCCCCACGCCACCATTCGTCCGTATCTTCTAAACGAAGCGGAAGTGGAAGCGGCCCCCGAGGTCGTCAAAGCCGGCCTCAAGCCCGCGCTTGGCACCGCCGACAAGACCCTCAAGTTCCGCATCCAGGTCTCCAGCGACAACTGCGTCGGCTGTGGACTCTGCGTCGCGGAGTGCATGGGCAACAAGACCGCCGAGAAGACCGGCAAAGAACCCGCCCTTAAGATGGTTGACGCCCACACCCAGCGCGAACAGCAAGTCGGCGCCGACTATTGCTACGAGAAAGTCACCGAGAAGAAGGGACAGCTCCCCGCTGCCATGGAATCCTCCGTCAAGGGCATCGGCTTCAAGAAGCCTTACATGGAAGTCTCTGGCGCTTGCGCCGGCTGCGGCGAGGCCCCGTACTACCGCCTCGTGAGCCAGCTCTTCGGTCAGGATATGCTCGTCGCTAACGCCACCGGCTGCTCCTCCATCTACTGCGGCTCCACCCCGCTCACCCCGTTCGTCAACGATAACGGCAAGAACGGACCTGCTTGGGCCAACTCCCTCTTTGAGGACAACGCCGAATACGGCTTCGGCATGAGGATCGCGACCGACCAGAAGCTCGGTCTCATCACCTCCTTGCTCTGCGCGAACATCGATAACGTCGAGCCCGAACTGAAGGAAGTCATCGAGAAATACCTCGCCAACATCAAGAACCGCGACCTCTGCAAAGAGCTCGTCCCCGAACTCGTCCGCTTGGTCAAAGCCTCCAAGAACGAGGAAGTCAAAGGCATCCTCGACTATGAGCGCGACCTCGTCGATAAGTCCGTGTGGATCGTCGGCGGCGACGGCTGGAGCTACGATATCGGCTACGGCGGCGTCGACCATGTCCTCGCCAACGAAGCGGACGTCAACGTCCTCGTCCTCGACACTGAAATCTACTCCAACACCGGCGGCCAGGCCTCCAAGTCCTCGCAGACCGGCTCCATCAACAAGTTCACTGCTTCCGGTAAGAAAGAAGCCAAGAAGAACCTCGCTCTCATGGCGATGGCCTATGGCCATGTCTACGTCGCTCAGATCGCCCTCGGCGCCAACCCCGCCGCGGCCATCAAGGCGATTAAGGAAGCCGAATCCTACAATGGACCTTCGCTCGTCATCTGCTACTGCCCCTGCGCCGAGCAGCACATCAAGGGCGGCCTCGTCAACTCCATCAAGGAAGAGAAGGCGGCTGTCGAATGTGGCTACTTCCGCACGTTCCGCTACGATCCTCGCCTGAAAGCCGAGGGCAAGAACCCCTTGCAGATCGACTGCGCCGAACCCGATTGGTCCAAGTTCCGCGACTTCATCATGCACGAGACCCGCTTCTCCATGTTGCCGGTGGTCAACCCCGCCAACGCCGAAGAGCTCCTCACCAAGTGCGAGAAGTACGCGCAGGATCGTTGGGCTGCCATCAAGCGCTTCGCCGACTAATCTTATTCAAACAAGAAGGGGCTGTAACGTACCTTTGCCAATACTGGCTGAAAGGGGGTTACGCCCCTTTTCCTATTTTTACGTGTATCAGGAACCAGGGCAAAGGACCTCTCGAAGCGGGTTTCTCTTATGCGATAGATAATGATATAAATGCGCTATCGTAACTTATATTAGGGGGATTTGTTATGAAAAAGCGTCATTAGCTTGTCTGCGTCCTTCCACTTCCTGCTTCTTGTGCCACCTCCCCATAAGGCAAAAATCGCTTTGCAATAGACAAAGGAATTGCGGGGATTTTTGAGGAAAACGCACAAAACGTCCTTAACGAAAAAGAAAAAATAGCCTCGTGATGCCGATTATGATGGACGCTACCCATCTATTTCCTTGACCATTCGCGCGCGCATTTCATATATAATGAGAGAAGCATGATTGAAATCCGTTACGTGCCCAACGAGTTTGGCCCCTTCGTTCGTCATACTGACCTACCCACGACGATGGAGTATGGGTTTTACTATGAAGCGAAGATGAAGCTTCCTTTCGCTAAGGAAGAGCGTTTCGTCCGCGTTTGGCTTCCCGGTTCTTATGATTTCCTCGCGCCTAAGAAACACCCGGTCCTTTACATGTCCGATGGCCAAAACCTCGTGGATAAATACCTCACCGCCTATGGCGATTGGCATCTGGACCGCGTGATTCATGAATTGCAGCGAAAAGGACTGCCAGAGCCGATCCTCGTGGGCATCGACTCCCCGCGCGACTCCGCTCAACGCGCCAACGAGCTCAACCCACCCTACACGGTACGACGAAAAATCCGTAAGCGGCATAATGGTCCGGACCGCCCGATTGGCAACCAGTTCGTCGGCTATATCATCAAGGATCTGAAGCCCTTAATCGATTCTATCTTCTCGACAGATCCCCGCCGCGAGGCGACGGGCATCGGCGGCTCTTCGATGGGCGGCATCATGGCGTTTTATGGATGGCTTTGCTATCCGGATACTTTTGGCTTCTCGTTAAGCTTCTCCGTGCCTTTCTTTTTCTATTCCAAGCGGGATTTGCGGAGAATATTGAACCTTCACTATCCCTTACCACGCACCCATGGACGCCTTGCGATGTTCGTGGGAGGCAAAGGTTTTGAGAAAGTATTCACCAAGGATGTCCTCTATGTCGTGAAGAAGCTAAGAAAGCGCGGCTTTGACGAAAGCAGGATGCGTTTCTATCTCAACGAGGACCTCGAGCATCACGAAGAATCGTGGTACCAATATGCTGAGCCAGCGCTTCGGTTCTGGCTAGAAAACCTGCGTTAGAACTATGGGATAGCGGAGCGGTGGCTCCGTTTTCTTTTAGACAGGAGCAGTGGACTTTGAATACAAAGAAAGCCCCGAACGAAGCTTTGTTTTTATCAATGCGGATGGCGGGGCCGTGTCATACCCCGATATAGAATCTTTGGGCCTTAAAGCGTGTTTCCGGATCGTCATCAAATTCAAATCCTGGCTTTAATAGTTTTTCAGAAACGCCTATTCCTTTAATGATTTCAATCAAAGGAATCGTGGGATCTCCTTGGAACCCTATTTCATCTTCGCCAAACTGAAATATCAACGAAACTAAGATTCTAGCTTCATCTTTTTTGTCGTCCCATTCCACCTCGGCGTAATCTTCCACTAGAATAATCCCGGAAACAACTTTTCCAAAAAGAACGTTCACCTGCACGGTGTCTTCTAGTGCCGAAACGGCTTCGCTTTCTTCGATTTGTTTGATAAAGAACTTCGGCCGGTCATCGTCGCCGCCGAACATGGGGAAGGGCGCATAGTCGTAGCCGACCAAAATTATTTGGTCCTCAAAAAATAATTCAACACTCCCATAGACCGCTTCTCGACCAAACTTATCTAAAGGATCGTGTCTTACTTTCAACAGCTTTTTGCCTAGCAATTCCCTTAATATTCTTTTTTCTTCGTCACTGATACAAAAATTGACCATATAAATACTATCCTCCACTTATTTGTCTTGCACAAAATGTATTTTTTGCCGCTTGATTCCATGCGATTCATTTGAACCCGAAAACGATATTTCTACGGCAGGGCTATTTATTGATTTTGTTATTTTTCGGTAAGAGACAAGTGTGCCGTCATTGAATCTTGCAATGACTCCTCCTTTAATTGTTTTTATGTCTAGAATTCCTCCTTTGGCGATACTATTGAAAAAATCTTTGGCTGTAGCCTCGTGATCCCTGCTATGGATCTCCCTTACTCTGTTGGAAGAACCGCGTACCCCAAAATACCCATTGATGACAGGATACTTTCCAGAAACGAATGATATATTTTGCTCAAAAGAACGGTATTGTTGTTTTCTGCCAACGTAATGAACGCGTAAGCCCATGTAATCAATCCCCCTCCTTTTCATCGAAATACTTCTGCAAATCGCTGCTGAAATTGATAAAGGTTGCCATGGATTTGTAAGGCTCAAAAATGTCGTCGGGCATTCTCCCATACACGATAACAATTCTTGGTTTTAACGTCCTCAGCATTACTGGTAATCCGTCTGCAAATACTTTCCGCAGCAAGTTATTGTTCTGTTTGCATGGCGCAATACACCCATGTGTGCTAATGGCGACAATGTAGTTTTTCGGGACGCCTAAAAAACAGTAATCGTAAGTAGACGAATCACCCCACCTTACACACGGGACGGCGAAGATACCATGCTTTTGAAGATAAAAACCAACAGCTCTAGAAAAGTAAACCTGGGCTTGGTTTATTGTTCGGGAACCGCCGACAGTAATCGTGGGATCTGGACAAATGATTCCATCAAAATGCGTTAGCTCATCAATAAAGATTTTGGTTTCTGTGATAAGCCGAGAAAACTGGAAATCGTGTATGAAGCAATGGAGGAAAACCCCTTCACTTTTGATTCTCTTTCGCGCAGTGAATGGAGCCAAAGCGCGTGGGACGATTATGTTTTTAAAGCTCAGCATGCATGGGATATCCGCCGCTCCATCAAAAATGGCTCCTTCTACCAAATAACCCTGGAAATCGTCGTCCATCTTTGTTTTCCGCATAATATATTGCCTCCTTGAATAAGCCGATATGCCGGAAAGGCCAGTGTTTTGCTGCCTTTCTTTCTCAAATATAACCCCGTTTTTCAAAAAGCCTTTTTTCCGAATCTCTTATCAAATTTACATAGAAGAATGATTGAAATGAGATGACTTAAATGAAATAAATAAAACATAATTTAAATAAATAAAATACTTCATATAATTAATAAAAAAGTAGTGGAGGAATAATGAAAGTGGATGATCAAAAAAAGGAATTCGGTAAAAGGCTTGCTGAAATGCGAAAGTCTAAAGGACTTAGTCAAGAACAGCTTAGGGAGATGATTAATTGTCCATCAGTTCAAATGATTAGCGGGTGGGAGCGCGGTCATTCCTTTCCGTCAGCAATTTATCTAATTACTTTTGCAAAAAAACTTGACGTGTCAATTGATTACTTGCTCCTCGGAAGAAAAAACAGCAACGAAAACGAACCAATAAAAACCTATAAAGACATTATGAGCTGCATGCTCAGATTGATTAAAACGGACGTATTTTCTTTAGGCGGACATTTTTTCGATAAATCAGGTAACTGGCACGACACGGTTCTTACGAGCAACGATTCCAAGATAGCAGCTTTTAGAGAAGAATTTTCAAGCTTATTGGCCGCTTCAAAAACACTTGGTCCTGATTTGTTTGAAACCGCGGTCACAAACCTTCTTGCTAGAAACGAGATTCCGTTAGAAAAAAAGAAGCAGTAGAGAAGAAGGGCCAACGCGTTCGCCGACGTCAAATCAGGACTATCTGTTTGCACTGACCTCCAAATGAAAAAATCAGGAAGTGCCACCTTTCATCCATATGGAGCATGTACGAAAATAGCCCCGAACAAATCGAGGCTTTGATTTCAACTGGTCGGAACGTCGGGATTTGAACCCGAGACCCCTACCACCCCAAGGTAGTGCACTACCAAGCTGTGCTACGTCCCGGCAAGGGCAATTATACTCATCTCGATTTCCTTTGCCATAACTTTTTGATTTGATACCCTCGAATTGCATTTCTTTAGGCAATTAGGACTTAGTCCTATATAATCTTTTCGCCTATGGAAAAGAATTCACGAAATTACATCATTGTCAAAGGGGCTAAAGAGAACAATCTGAAGAATATCGATTGCTGCGTCCCCAAAAATTCATTGACCGTCTTTACGGGAGTTTCGGGGTCTGGCAAGTCCA
>JAFSVB010000126.1 GCA_017450325.1 Bacilli bacterium
ACTCCTTGTCTGCCCCAGCGGATGAGCTGGGCCACATTCGGCAGTATTGTATCATTCTCTATAAGAGAAAACAGGGTAAAACGCGAAAAGGAAAAGACCCGAGAGGCGATTTCTCAACGGGTCTTTCGGTTAGGCGTTATTTGCTGCCGTGCTCTTTCGGCGCGGGGCCTTCGGGCTTGGCGATGCCGCCGGCAGCCATCGCGTCATCGATGAGCTGCTTGGCGCGACGATAGGAGAGGTCGCTGCGCACCTTGAAGAGGCAAGGTACATCCGCGTATTTCTGGGATTCGACCTTCTTAACGGGGATGGTGCTGTTCTCGTACTTCGCGGGATCAAGGGCGAGGTAGACCTTCAAGTGCTTGCCGCTGATGGCCATATAGACATAGCGGACGTTGTGGAGGCGGAAGGAGCGGCCGTAATTGGACTTGCGCATCTTCACCTCATACCAGCGGACATAGTCGCGGAGGTTGTAGTATTTATGGCGCAAATCCGCATCGGATTTCGCCAAAACCGTATCGAATTTCGGGCGCTTTTTGGCGGTTAGCCCGCTGAAGGGATCGTTCGAACCAGCGTCTTCGTCGCCTTCGTCAGCTTCTTCTTCGGGCGCTTCGCCTTCCGTATCGTCATCGACTTCGCCCGCGAGCTCTTCGTCATCGATTTCCTCGACAGGTTCGGGTTCGGGTTCTGGTTCGGGTTCTTTCGCCGGCTCGGGCTCGGGTTCCGGTTCGGGTTCGGGTTCGGGCTCAGTCGCGGCCTCTTGAACCACGACGGGGTTCTTGTGAAGGTCGATTTCGTGCTCATGAATGAGCTCGGAAGCGATGCTGCGGACGTCCTTTTCGGTGATTCCGGTTTCAGGAAGCGCCTCTGGAGCGGCTTCTTCCGTTTTCTCTTCGCGCTCAAGGCCAGCGATGATCTTGCCGAGGCCATAGTAGGCTTCCTTGATCAGCGGGGCGACCGCGCAGAAGAGAATGATGATGGCGGCGATGTCAAGGCATGCGGCGGCGGCGAGGACGAGCATCGCGCGACCGGTCATGACGCCGAGGATGATTTCCGGGCAGACAAGGACCAGGAAATACGGGAGGAATCCCATCGCAAGGCCCAAGACAAAAGCCGGAAGAATGCGGATGTAATCCTTCTTGATGATGGCAAAGACCAGATTGAGCAAGAACAGCCCTACGGTGAAGAGGACCAAGATCTGGACGAGGAATCCCACGTCGAAGGGGAAGCGGGATGGACGCCACAAATCGAAGTAGCTCACCATGGAAGCGCGAACGCCATAGACGAAGCGCATGCCGTTTACGGTCTTAACGCCAGAGGGCGTAAAGTGGAAGACGCCCGTAAGGCCGGTAATAAGCCCGCTGATGAGGAACAGGAGACCGCCCCATAACGTTGCTCTGAGGACTCTGCTGGTTTTGGTAGTTTTATTGGACATTTTAGTACCTTCCTTTCAAGTCTAAAGGGTATCTTATAACCCTTTCCCAGCTTTTCAATGGGAAATTGCCCATATCAACGTAGTTTTTTCCTTATTCTTGGGAAGATGGGCATTTTATCGTCAACCAATGAGGGGCTGAGGCAAAAATTACTTAAATTCTCTTGCCGTTGTTTCGACGTTCCGCATAAGCCCCCTGCTCTTTTTTTGCGATTGGCAAAGAAAGGGCTTCTCTTTGATTCAGTGGTTGAAACTGCTAATCTATTCAAAACGACACGAGGTGCGCCCACCATGAGCAGAATAAAGATCGTTTGTACGTCCACAGGCTGCTTGGACTATGCGCCAGAGCAGTACGAAGAGATCAAGAAAAAAATAGACATCATTCGCATCCATATGTTTTTCCAAGGGAAGGAATATCTGGAGGGCGTCGGATTCGATCCCGCGGATTTCTACCGCATCATGGAAAACGTGAAGGACGTGAAGGGGAATCTTCCCCATACGGGCATACCGACACACGAGGAAGTCGCGGAGGTGTTCGAACGCTGGATTGCCGCCGGCTATGGCAAAATCATCGTCATCGCTTTGTCTTCTTACCTCGGCGGTACCTGGAACTTCATCCGCCTCGTCGCGAAAGAATACCAGTCGAAGGCGGAAATCGTCGTCGTAGATGCGAAAATTACCTGCTTCCAAGAAGGCCAGCTCGCCCTTATGGCCCAAGAAATGGTCGACCGCGGATATGATGTGCCCGAGATTCTTCAAGAGATTGAATGGCGCAAAGCCCACCAAGAATTCCTCGGCGTGGACGAACACCTCGACTACCTTATTCTCAACGGCCGGCTAAAAGGCGGGAAAGCGTTTATGGGAAAGGCTATGAACATCTGCCCCGTCGTCCACTTCAACCACGAAGGCGAACTAACATCCTTGTTCTCCGCAATCGGGCCGAACAACGCCTTGAAAAAAGCAGCTGCGCAACTCGTTCAATGGATCGGCGACCGTAAGAAAGAAGACTACATCCTCTACCGCACCTTCACTGGAAAATCTCTCGTGGAGCGTCAGCAAGCCCTCGAGCCTAAGTTTGAGATCGTGACCAATCATCCGGACGTCATCATGAGCTGCGTCACCGGCATCAACGTCGGCCCCTGGATTGTCGGATACGCCTATGTCCCGATTCGCAGACCGGACGAAGAGCTTCCTCCCGTTCCCATTTATTACTATGAGCAGACGGGCAAAATCGCCGACTAAAGCCATCTCAACCACACACAAAAACGTGTGGTTTTTCCATATAAAACAAAAGCCGCCCGACGGCGGCATTTATGAGTTCCCCGAACTTACTTCTTGGCTTCTTGGGATTTGGCGAGCTTCTTGTTGAAGCGATCGATGCGACCGTCGCTGGTGACGAAACGCTGTTTCCCAGTGTAGAACGGATGGCAGTTGGAGCAGGTATCAACTTTGATTTCCTTCGCAGTGGAACCGGTCTCGAACGTCGATCCGCAGGTGGTGCAAGTGACGATGCACTTGTGGTACTTGGGGTGGATGCCTTCTTTCATTTTTCTATCTCCTTTCGCCGTGAGGAACGCTTTGCCTCACAGAGAGCGCGTAAATGATAGTCGCGGCGTCAACAAAAAACAACCTTTTCTTTACGCAAGCGTGAAAAGAGCGTGAAAAGAGTTTGTCAAAAAAGAGGCGCATCAGGCTCCCGTTTGTCTGCAAGGAATGTTTTCCCTGCTCGTCTTAAGGGCGGAGGCTTGTTGCTGGCTTTTTATTCCGTCTCTTCCACAAAAAGAAGAATATCCGCGCAATTTGCGGAGATTTCAATTTGCAGGAAAATCAATAAATCGTTCTTTTTATCCGTGTTTTGCGGATATTTTCTTAAAACTGCTGCATTTCTAATATAAAAAGCACGCCGCTATGGGCGCGCGGATTTTTGAGTATTCGCTATACGACGTTGCTCTCTTCGTGCGTAAGGGCAATTTCATCTCCGGGCTTGACGAGCATAGCTTTTTCATAGGAGACCTTCATGTCCTGGCGGATGTCGAAGAGCATACCGGGCTTCATGTGGTATGGGATGAGGTGTTTGGGCTTGATGATGTTCGCGACCCTCGTCGCTTCCTCGGGTCCCATGTTGAAGACGCCGTCGATCGGTAGAAGCGCATAATCGATCTCTTGGCTATCGAGGCGGTCCATGAACGGCATGTAGTCCGTGTCGCCCGCCACATAGATGCGGACGCCGTCGACGTCAATGATATAGCCCACGCACTCTTGCGGGTCGTGATTCTTGTTTCCTGCCGGCACCGCCCGGACGTGGAAACCAAAATAGTCGAAGCTGCGGTATACGCCATCGCAGAAAGCGTCTTTGCTGTGCACCACAATCGTCCGATACGTCATCGGCACCATGTGGATCGCGTTGTGGTCGTAATGCTCGTGAGTGATGAGAACGAGATCCGCTTTTGGATCGTAGCCTTCGCCGGCAAAGGGGTCCACGTAAAGGACCTTGCCTTCGTCAGAGGTAACGCGAAGCGACGCGTGTCCTTGATAAAGAAGTTTTGCCATAGTTCCTTCCCTCTATCGTCTAATTATGTTTAGCGCCCGTATTTGGAAACGATGCGCTTGGTGAGGGCTTGTAGTTCGTCCATATGCTTCAGGATGTCCTTCGCCAAAGCGATTTGCGTGCGAGCGCGCACTAGGTTGTGGGTAGGATAGTCGACGTGGAAATAAGCGTCGCCGTTCAAGAAGTCCCCTAGGAATCGCAAGGAGAGTTCCTCCGCGATGACGAGGATTGAATAAGGCAAGAGCTCGATTTCCTTGTCGTTGATGGAGTCTTTCATCATCGAGAAGTAGCCATCGAGATAGGCTTCGTAAATATCGAGATCCACAACAAGTTTCTCTAAATCGGTCGAGTCTTCGTTATCGCCCGTAAACAGGGAGCGGAGCCCATCGCCGAAATCATAAAGGAACGTGCCGCCCATGACGGTGTCCAAATCCAAGACGCAAGCGACTTCTCCGGTCTTCTTGTCGAATGCGACGTTATTGATTTTTGGATCATTGTGGGTGACGGAAGCACGGATTTCGCCTTTGTCCAGGGCTTCCACAAGCATGGAATAGTCCTTCTGCCGGCTTACTAAGAAATCGACTTCCTCTTTGCATTCGCTTAGTCTTCCGACAGGGTTGGCGAGTACGATAGAACAGAAAGCCTCGTATCTTTTCCGCGTATTGTGGAAATCCGGAATGACATCGACGATCTTGGATACATCGATGTCGGAAAGACCGCTATGGAACTGGCCAAACCCTTCCGCCGCCTTCCGAACCATATCGAGATTAGGAAGCTTTTCATAGCAGACGGAATTCTCGATGAAATCATAGCCACGGAAGAAGTCCTCGCCGACATTGACATAGGTCTGTCCGTCCTTTGTCGGCACGACATGGAGGGTTGGGACGCCGCGACTTTGCAAATGCTTCGTGACGAGGGCGATGTTGTTCATTAGCCCCGCCACGTCTGGAAAAACGGAAGCGTTTACGAATTGAAAGATATAGGACTTTTGCAGGGTTTTTACGAGAAATGTCTTATTAATGTGGCCGTTTCCATAGGGTTCTACGGAGACGATGTCCCCCTCTAGTTCGAAGCGTTTAAGAAGTTCTTTCATGTTCTTACCTCGCGATCTTCGGAAGCGACGCGGCCGCGATGGATTGACCGACGCGGCGCATGGATTCGCTGGGCATCGTCAGGTGGAAGTGGGCATATTCCGGGAAATCGCTGCGCAGCGTTTCCTTCGCGACCTTTAATAGGATATCGCCGCCTTTCCCGGACGTGACGCGCCCTAGGAGCAAAACGTGTTTGATTTCATAGAATTCCGCATAGAAAGCAAGCGCATAGGCGAGGTAGACACCGATGGACTCAAAGACCTTTTCCGCCCTTGCGTCCCCTTCTTCTAGGAGCTTCTGGACATAAGAAAGCTTTTCGGCAAGGGTGAGGCTCTCATCCATTTCGATGCCAGCCGGCGCGGCGAGTTTGATGACGGCGTCCTGCGATAAATACTTACAGCCAACGCCGTAGTCCTTGGACCATTCGTCCACCATGGAGTCGGGGTTGAAGTCCAGCGGCACGAAGGCAAGTTCGGAGAACCAGCCTGGCAGATTGCCATTATGGTCGACGTATCCGCCCGCTTCTGATGTGCCCATAGAAATACCGAGGACGCAGTTGTCCTTCAGGTCCACGGCCCCTGCAAGAGCGGTGACGTCGCCATCGTTGGCGACCACATAGGGAATCGGGTGGCCAAGTTCTTCGGCGAGTTTCTTCACGCAGTTTACGTAAGCGTATTTGACGAGCTCGAAGTCCTTTTTCGGGACTTTGATGAAGATGGAGGAGACCATTGGGCGATCCGTGACGATGACGCCGGCGGTGGAGATGCCAATCGCATCCACATCGCCACCAAGGCGCTCCACGCCGACCTTCATGGCCTGATAAATGTGCTCGTAATGGTAGTTGATGTCCTCGTTAAGCTTCGGAAGCCAGACGATTTCCTCGCTGGAGATGACCTCTCCATCGACGACCGCAGAGACTTTAATGTCGCTGCCGCCCGCATCGAAGCCGATGCGACGGCCTTCAAGATGGCCGCCCGCCGATTCGCTGGAAACAACCTCGTTCGGAATGGTTTTCTCATCACGCTCCACCACTTCGACCTCTCGTTCGAAGGTCGTGGACCAGAAATCGTAGTCGAATTCGCGCAAGCCGCCTTTGCGGTAATAGTCCTTAATTGCAAGGTAGACGGGGTGCGAGCCGGCGATATAAATCTTAAAGCCTCCGACGATCCAGAGGATGGACTTGATAAGGCGCTCGGTGATTAAGGCGTTACGCTCATCATCGACGCCATCGCAGAAAATATCGAATTCGCGGCGGTAAATGTACCCGCCTGCGCGTTCGACGGCGACGATGAGGTGTTGCTTGTTTTGCTGCTTCGCCACATCTTCGCTAAACTTGCGAAGCGCGACGATCGCGGGTTGAAAATTCGGGTCTAGAACGGGTTTTCTCATCAATGGACTCTCTTTCCAAGTTTATATACTTCACAGACGCTGAGCTTCGCGTCGAGCAATACGACGTCCGCCAGTTTGTCTTTTTCTAACGCGCCACGGTCATGGAAGCCGATGCTTCTCGCCGCGTTGGTAGACACCATCTTGGCTAAAGCGACTTCGTCCGCGCCTGTAATGGACGCGAGATTGCGCAGGCCTTGATCCATGGTGAGCAAGGAACCCGCAAGCGGGCCGGACTCAAGATAGGCTGCATCCTCTTTGGTGACGCAATCAAGGCCAAAGAGCTGGAACTTCTTAATATCCGTGTGCTTTACTTTCAGGGCATCGGTAATCGCGACAAAACGGTCTGGACCGACGATTTTATAGAACGTTTTTAACGTATCGGGGCAGACGTGGACGGTATCGCAGATGACTTCGGTAAATAGACCGTCAAAGTACATCGCCGCCGTCACGACGCCGGGGTTACGGTGATGATGCGGGGACATGGCGTTATGGGTGTGGGTCGTGTTGGTGAGACCGCGCTTCAAAGCCTCTTCCACGCAGGCGAAGCTCGCGTCGGTATGCCCCGCGGAGACGACAACGCCTTCTTTGGTAACGTGCTCGATGAATTCCAGCGCCCCTGGACGTTCCGGAGCCATCGCGATGTAACGGATATGGCCGCCTGCGTCCTTTTGAAGCGCATCGAACTCGGCGATGTCGGGATCGCGGATGAATTCAGGGTTCTGCGCGCCTTTGTACTTAAGCGAAATATAGGGGCCTTCGAAATGGATGCCGCCGAGAGAAGGAACCTCATCGATGACATTACGAACCGTCTTGCAGACGCGGGAGAGCGAGTCTTTATCGCTCGTCAGCGTCGTCGCTAGGAAGGTCGTGACGCCTTCTTTGTAAAGAGAGTCCGCGATGACGGGATAGTCTTCTTCTTTCGCGTCCATGAAGTCGATGCCCATGGAGCCGTGAATATGGATGTCGATGAATCCAGGGAAGGCGAGGAGCCCACCCTTATCGACGCATTCGTCGTCGCCGCGGTAATCCCCCTCTCCAACGGTGGTGATTCGGCCGTTTTCAAACTGAAGATATCCACGCTCGATAAGTCGGTCCTTCGTGACAACCTTAAGATTCGCTAAAACCATATGAAAAACTCCGTATTCGTGAAAATAGATAATCATATTCAAGGGCAAAACTCAATCAATTTCGCGCCCGTACGTAGCGAATATACGCGCAATGAGGTGCAAAAAACATTGCGATTTGAATAAAATCCTCGCAAATCGGGCTTAAAATTTTTATTTTTGAAAAGCGCTGCGATTCACCGCATTTTCTGGTTCTTGCGGTAGGTGGCTAAGGAAGCCTCCTTCACCATGGAATAGAGCCCGCGTTCCAGCAAGACCTGAACGCCCTCGATGGTCGATCCGCCCGGAGAGCACACTTCTTCGCCAAGCCGCTTCGGGCTCTTGCCGCTTTCTTTCGCAAGGGCAATCACCCCTTCGCACATGGCCAAAACATATTGGGTCGCCTCTTCTTTGGTAAGCCCAATCGATACCCCTGCTTCCGCAAGCGCATCGACGAAATAATCTAAATAGGCCGGCGCGGATCCCGTGAGGACGCCGCCAGGGTTGAGCTTGTCTTCCGTCACCTCGACCACTTCGCCCATCGGGCTAAGCAAATCCAAAACCTCTTTTTTCCGAGTTTCGGAGAATGACGCATCGAACGTCACCAACGTAAACCCCTTTCCTACGGCGACGGGCGTATTCGGAAGGACGCGGACCAAAGGCGCCCCTCCTACTAGCGGCGCGATTTCTTCAAGATTAACGCCCGCGATCATCGATATGACGATGCCATAGAGTCGTGGGAGAGCCTTTAGCACATCGTCGAGGTCCACGGGCTTCACGCCAAGGAACAAAACGTCCGCCCGCGAGGCCACCTCGTCAAAGGAGGCGACTTTCGCATTCTCGCCGATGGCTTCTTGAAGCCTCGCCGCCTTTTCTTCCGTGCGGTTATGGAGCAATAGCCGATGCGCTCCGCCTTTGCCTAACGCAAGGGCGATGCTGCCGCCCATATGCCCCGTTCCGATGAATCCGATAATCATGTCTTTTCCCTCTTTTCCCGACCATTATAACGGCCGTATAACCCCCGTCACTTCGAAATTATTCATGGCACGCGCATATGCACTTGATGAAATCCATCCATCCGTTAAACTTTTTTCGTCGCTTCGTCTGAAGCAAAACAGAAAGGAATATCTATGATCAGCAAGTCGTTAGCTCTAAAAGTGCTCAACGTTGCCTTATCCACCGGTGGCGATTACGCCGAGATCTACGTGGAGGAGACCACCCCGGAATCCTTCATGCTCGAAAACGGCCGCGTCGAGTCCGTCAGCTGCCCGCAAGGCTATGGCTGCGGCCTACGCATCCTCAATGGCTTCCGCTCGGTTTATGGCTACACCTCCGATTTGTCGCCGAAGAGCCTTCTCTCCCTCGCTGAGAAGCTCTCCGCCTCTTATTCGGAAGAGCGCAAGATCACCGTCGAGAAAGTCGTCTCTCCTCGCGTGAAGCAGCACATCAACATCAAGGACCACGTCCAGGACGTTCCAGCCGAGACCAAAATCAACTACCTCAAGGAAATTGCGGGTATCACCCAAAGCGTCGATCCGCGCATCGTCCGTGTTCAAACCGGCCTCGCTTGCACCGTCAAAAAGACCGAAATCTATAACGCCGAAGGCCCCGAGGCCAAGCACTTCACCAACGTTCAGGAGCGCACTCGCGTCTTCGTCGTGGCCATCGCCGCGGGCGAATCCGGCATCGAGACCTCCTTCTCTGGCCCCGGTTCCTCCGATGGCTGGAACTATTTCACCCAGAAGATCGACTACAAGAAAATCGCGCGTGAAGCGGGCGAAAAAGCCATCATGATGCTCACCGCAAAAGAATGCCCCTCGGGACGTTATACGGTCGTCATCAGCAACGGTTGGGGCGGCGTCTTATTCCACGAATCCTGCGGGCACCCTCTCGAGGCCTCCGCGACGAGCAAAGGCCTTTCCGTCTTCTCCGATTCCATCGGCAAGCCCATCGCCTCCTCCTGCGTCTCCGCGTGGGACGATGGCACGATTGCCAACGAATGGGGCAGCGATAACATCGACTCCGAAGGCGTCCCCACCCAAAAGAACGAGCTCATTCGCGATGGCATCTGTGTCGGCTTCATGGTCGACCGCTTCAACGGCCGTCGCCTCAACATGGCGCCAAACGGCACCGCGCGTCGCCAGTCCTATAAGTACTGCCCCACTTCCCGCATGTCGAACACCTATATCGCCGCGGGCAAAGATGACCCTGAGCAGATCATCAAGGACACGCCGCTAGGCATCTACGTCGCCAACTTTGGCGGCGGCTCCGTCGATCCTTCCACGGGCGAATTCAACTTCTCCGCCTCGGAAGCCTACATCATCCGCGACGGCAAGATCTGCGAGCCCGTTAAAGGCTGCACCCTCATCGGCACGGGACAGGAAGTCCTCATGCAAATCGACCGCGTGGGCAATGACCTCGCGCTAGGCCAGGGAAATTGCGGCGCCGCTTCGGGTTCCGTACCCGTCAACGTCGGCCAACCCACCATCCGCTTAAAAGAAATCACCGTCGGTGGTAGAGGAGGAAAACTAGAATGAACTTCGGCAAATTCTTTGAGTTGGCCGCGGAAAACGGCATCACCGAATCCCAGATTCGCGTCGGCAAATCCAAGGCTCTTTCCATCAGCCTCTTCCGTCATGAAATCGAGAACTTCTCCGTCAACGACTCCCAAAGCGTCGCAGCGGCAGGCGTCGTCAATGGCAAATTCGGCAGCGCCACGACCGAAAGGCTCGACAAAGACACCTTCCCCTTCCTCATCAAGAACATCCTTCTCGCCACGAGCCTTAATGAAAAGGTCGAGGTCGCGGACATCTTCAAAGGTTCTGAAAAGTATCACAAGAAGAACGTCTATAATCCCGCTTTAGCGGCCGTTCCGACCGAAGAGAAGCTCGCACTCATCAAGTCGATTGAGGACAAGGCCTATGCGGCCGATCCTCGCGTTTGCGAAGTCGAAGTCGAATATGCTGAGCGCGAGAGCGAATCCGAGTTCTATAACTCCTTCGGCCTCAAGCTCAAGCAGAAATCTAACTACTTCTACGTAGTCGTCTCCGTCATCATGCGCGAAAACGGCGTCACCAAAAACAACTACGCGATCATCCTCGACAAAGACCTCGGCCTCGTCGATCCGGATGCCCTCGTCAAAGAGGCCGTCGAAGGCGCGGCGAAGAAATTCGGGGCTGATTCCATCGCCTCCAAGAAGTATCCGACCGTCATCAACCGCGATGTCATGTCTTCCTTGGTGAACTTCTTCCTCTCCTCGGCGATCGCCGACTCAGTCCAGCGCCACTCCTCTATGTTGGAGGGCAAGCTCGGCCAGAAGATCGCTTCCAGCAAGCTCACGATTGAAGAACGTCCCCTCGAAAAGAACATCTTCTTCTCTTATTTCGATGGCGAAGGCGTGGCTACGAAGAACAAAGTCGTCGTCAAAAGCGGCGTCCTAAAGACCTTCTTCTACAACCGCGAGACCGCGAAGAAAGACGGCGTCGAGTCCACCGGAAACGGCGTCTGGGGCGGCGGAAGCATCGACACGAGCTATGGCAACGTCTTCGTCAAGCCGGGCAAGCAGTCCTTTGACGAGCTCATCGCCGACATCGAAGACGGCGTCTATATCACCGACGTCGCCGGACTTGGCACGGGCATGAACGAAACCTCGGGCGACTTCTCCTGCCAGGCCGAAGGCTTCCATATCGTAAACGGCAAGCTCGCCGAGCCGCTTACCCTCATTACGCTTTCGGGCAACCTCCTGAAGATGTTCAAGGACCTCAAAGGGTTCGCGAACGACGTCAAGATGAGCACTGGCTCCATCTCCGTCGCGTCGGCTTATATCAAGTCGATGAACATCGGCGGAAAGTAATCTCCACCCATATCGGCCGCTTCGCATCGAGGCGGCCTTTTTTCATACAAAAAACCGCGCAGATGAAGCAGGAACCCTGCAAAATCGGCACGGTTTATTTGTTTTTACTTTGCTTCGCTTTCTTCTTTTTCTTCCCAAGGAAGCTTGTAGATGTCCCAGGAAGGATGCGCCGAACGGGTCATGTCGACGTCATATTGAAGCAGGGATTTCTCCGCTTCCTTGTAGTTTGGGTCGCAGGCTTTGATGAGCTTCTCTGCCTTGTCGATCGCGTAGTTGGCTTCGGATTCGCTGCCTTCGATGAAGGAGGCGATCAGCAAATAGGCGCGCAGTTCTGTCAAGGAGGCGAGGGACGTGATGTGCTTCTTGGACTCATCGGAGAGCTCTTCGTACATTTTCTTCGCTTTGGCACGGTCTTCTCTTTCTAGGAGAATCGCGAGCTTCAGCGTCTCGAAATGGAGCTTCGTCGCGCTGGAGACGGTCGCTCCTTCCGCAAGGACGGGCTCGACGATGGGAAGAGCCTTATCGGGCTCGCCATCGGTTAAGTGGCGGTAAACGGAAAGAAGGTTCAGGCTCGCGGTGAAGTCGGTGAGTTCCGTGTAGACGGGGACTTCTGGGATGTCCTTGCCCTCGAAGGCGCAGGCTTCCGCGACGAGCATGTTGTTATAAGCCTCTTTATTCGCGGGCTTAGCAAGCAACACAAGGAGGTAGCCGTCCGTGACGGATTCGATGTGGGCAGGGAAGAGGTCATAGAGGAAGACGATGCCACCCGAAGCGAGGATGGTCGCCATAAAGATGTGGAGCCAGGCGATCGAGGGGTTCGAGGCTTCGGTGTTCTGGCAATAGACGATGAAGACCATCGCGACGATGAATTCCACGAACAAGAAGAGCACAGGGAAGAGAATATAGGCCGAAAGGTTGCTGTTTTTGACGTCTTTCGGGGCGACTTTGGTCTCGCCCGTAAGGCCCTCGTAGCTATAGAAGCCGAACTTTTTCTTCCCATGGGCACGGGAGACGCCGACGCCGAGAACCACGCATTTGAGGATCTCGTATTTGCCTGCCTTCGCGCCAAGGATATGGCCTAGTTCCAACAAAACCGAATTCAAAATGGCGCCGGCAAATAAGCCAAGAACCATAATGAGGATGGAATTAATCGGCAAGCTTGCGCCGTAGGTATCCATGATCGGCTTGATCACGAGAAGACCCACGAGCAAAGCGATCGCGATCATCCCGACGTATACGATAAATGTGGCGAAATCGTTTTTCTTCATAGTCGCCCTCCTAGAGTAATAGGCCCAGGATCTTCTTGACGTCCTCGTAGCCCAGAGAATGGTGGCAACAACCAATCTCACGTGTATTGTTGCCTGTTGCGATTGATGCTAAGGAGGGTATGTCCTTTTCGCCGAGTCCCACATCTTGCAAGCGGGACGGCATACCGATGGAGGAGAAGAACTCCTTCATGCGTGCGGACACTATTATAGAGGCCTTTTCGTCATCGTGGTCATCAATATTGAATAAAACGCGAGCGAGTTTTGCGAATTTGGCCACATCGCGGGTGCGCACATACTCCGCCCAAGCGGGGAAAATAAGTGCAACGCCAGCCCCATGCACCACATCTGGCTTATAGGCGGAAAGAGCGTGCTCGATCGGATGGACGACGAAACCGAACTTCTTTCCGATGCCCGTAAGGCCGTTATGAGAGAGGCTGGAATTGAGCATCAAAGCAGCCCTTGCTTCATAATCAGAGGGGTTTTGCAAGGCTTTTTGGGCTGCAATCATCGTGTTCTTAATCAACGCAAGGGCGAAATCGTCCGCGAGTTGATTCTCATCGGAGGGGTCGAAATAGCGTTCCAGCGAATGCATCATGATGTCACTTGCGCCCGCCGCGGTCTGGTAGGCGGAGACGCCAAAGGTGAGCTCGGGGTTCTCGATGACGAAGAGCGGACGGTTCAAATCGGAATTGAACCCCATTTTAATCTGCTTCTCATCGTCTTGGATGACGCAGGAAGTCGATAGCTCGCTTCCAGCAGAGGCATGGGTCAAAATGACGCCGACGGGCATGGTCTTTGTCAAAGTCGCTTTCTTCACGTTGAAGTCAAAGGGATTTCCGTCGTAATAGAAGCCCGCCGCGATGGATTTCGCGCTATCGATTGGCGAGCCACCGCCGATG
>JAFSVB010000127.1 GCA_017450325.1 Bacilli bacterium
GCGATAGGCGCTGATGCGGAGGGTATCCAAAGTAACGTGTCCATAGATATCCGCGACCTCGTAAAACGTCGGGTCGAGGAAATCGCCAATCCGTTCGGATGGGTAGTTGTTCACAATGTCGGCGTGGATGCCCTCCAAAGCAACTTCCACATCCGAGGATTGGTTTTCCGTGACGATGGTGAACTTCGCGTTCAAATCGCCATCGAACGTGAAGTTGTTCGCCGTTAAGACTTCTTCTGAAGAAGAGGGGATAAGGGTCGAGGAAAAGTCGCTCGAAGACACGTATTGCCCGCAAGAAGGCAGGCTAACCATGGAAAGAATCAACACCAAGTTCTTCGCGTTCATCATCACTAGTTTAGCACACCGCGATTTGATAAATCGCAAAACTGATTTTCCGCCATTATTTTGATGTGTTTTTGCCCTGCCGCTTTTATAATTCTCACCATGAGCAAAGCAGACGAACTATTCATACAGAACATGAGGGACATCCTCGACCATGGCTTCTCTGATGAAGCCTATCCCGTCCGCCCGCATTGGGAGGACGGAACCCCCGCCCATACGCGCAAGCTTTTCGGCGTCGTCAACCGTTATGATCTGCAGGAAGAATTCCCGATCATGACCATCCGCCGCACCGCTTTTAAGAGCTGCCTGGACGAGATTCTTTGGATTTGGCAGAAGAAATCCAACAACATTCACGACTTAAAGCCACACATTTGGGATGCATGGGCCGATGAAAACGGCTCCATCGGCAAGGCTTATGGCTATCAGTTAGCGAAGAAGTCCATCTACCCGGAAGGCGAATTCGACCAAGTGGACCGCGTTTTGTTCGACTTGAAGAACAACCCCCATTCCCGCCGCATTCTCACGAACATCTATAACTTTGAAGACCTTCACGAGATGAACTTATATCCCTGTGCCTACTCGATGACGTTCAATGTATCGGGAGATACGCTTAACGGCATCCTCAACCAGCGCAGCAACGATATGCTTACCGCGAACAACTGGAACGTCGTTCAATACGCCTTGCTCCTTCATATGTTCGCGCAGGTCTCCGGATTAAAAGTGGGCACCTTGCTCCACGTCATCGCCGACGCTCATATTTATGACCGCCACGAAGACCTCGTTCGCAAAGTCATCGCAAAGCCGACTCACCCCGCCCCAAAGCTTTGGATCAATCCCGACGTAAAAGACTTCTATCAGTTCACCGTCGATGATTTCAAACTGATCGATTACGAATACGAAACCCTCGAGGAGAAGATTCCCGTAGCCATATGAGCAAAGTAATATCCATACTTAACTGCGATAAAAAATACGGCATCGGCAAACGCAATGGCCTCCTTTTCCGCTTACCGGCCGATATGGCGTTCTTTAAGGCGTCCACCACTGGCCATGTGGTCGCGATGGGTGAGAACACGCTCCTTTCTTTCCCAAAGCAAAAGCCGCTGCCAAACCGTACCAACATCGTTCTCTCGCAAGACCCGACCCACGAATACGAAAACGTCGTTAACGTTCATACTTTTGAGGACTTTTTAAAGAAAATATTCGACTTTTGCAGAGAAAACGACGTATTTATCATCGGCGGAGCCTCTATTTACCGCCAGATGCTTCCCTACGTGGACGAAGTCTGGCTCAACAAAGTAGACGAAGATGGCGAAGCGGAGGTCTTCTTCGAGAATCTAGATGAACGCCTCGACTATGAACTGGTAGAAACGAAAGAACCCGTCCTCGATAACGGCTATCGGACGCAGTTACATATCTATCGTCGAAAGAAATAATCAGGCTTGACCGAATTCTTCCGCGACCATCGCAAGGAGGTCGCGGATTTTTAATCCCTGCGGGCACACGGACTCGCATCCGCCGCAACGAATGCATTCCTTAGGATCTCCATGGGGAGGACAAAGGACATTCGAACGATAATAAGCTGGGGCGCCCCATTCATGGAACGTTTTGCGCGCGTTGTAGGCGGCGAATGCCTCCGGAATCGCGATGTTGACGGGGCAAGCGTTCTCATCCACGCAATAACGGCAGCGCGTGCAAGGAATCGCTCTGCCAGCCATAAAGACCTCGCGAACCTGGCGGATGGCCTCTTCCTCTTGTTCGTTAAAAGGCACGAAATCTTTTGTATAGGAGAGGTTGTCCTCCATCTGCTCCAAAGTGGACATGCCCGAAAGCACCATCGCGATCTGTGGGCGTGAGAGCACGTAACGAATCGCATAGGAAGCATAGCTTCCCCCGTGAAGATCGTCTAAGCTCTTCGCCGCATCGGGCGGCAAGTTCACCAAAGAGCCTCCTTTTACGGGCTCCATCACGATAATGGGTTTGCCATGCTTGACACAGACGTCATAGCAGGCCTGGCTTTGAACCGAAGCCGATTCAACATCGAGGTAATTGAACTGTATCTGCACCACTTCGATTTCGGGATAGGTGCTCAGGATCATGTCGAGGACTTCCGCACTGTCATGGAAGGAAATGCCCACGTGCTTGATAAGACCCTGCTTCTTCAGTTCAAACGCAGTCTCATAAGCCCTGCACTTTTGGAAATGAGGGAAGTTGCGCGAGCTTTGCGCATGCATGAGATAGTAGTCGAAATAATCAACGCCACACGCCTCAAGCTGAGAACGAAAGAACGGAACGATGTCTTCCTGCTTGGAGAAATAGGGCTCCGTGAGCTTATTGGTTAAGGAATATGCGTCGCGCGGGTAACGCGAAGTGACCGCTTCTTTAATCGCCAGTTCCGATTTGCCGCGGATATATCCATGAGCCGTATCAAAATAGGTGAATCCCGCTGCGATGAAGGCATCCGCCATCGCCTTGAATTGCTCAACGTCAACCTCTTCACCGATCATCGGCAAGCGCATGCAACCGAAGCCAAATCGACGATTTTGATCAAATAACTGCATAAAAGTGCCCTCATTTCTTCATAAGAATACCATGCGACATCGATTTTGAAACGCGTTTTCTACCATTGCTTCTATAAAACGTAAGTAGTACAGTTAATACACACTGATACTCCAAGGAAACGTACCCATATACGAAGCGGTAGCCAACCACTTCCGCAAAATGATCGCCCTAGGCGCCTTAAGGGAAGGCGATGCTCTGCCGTCGGTGCGCGAAGTCGCCATCGCCGAGAAGATCAACCCCAATACCGTCGTGCGCGCTTATGCTTTGCTCGTCGAGGAAGGGGCAATCACCTCAATCCCAAAGAAGGGCTATTTCGTCGCGAAAACGGGCACGGGGCCTTCAAAGTCCATCCTGCGCGATTCTCTAAGAGACTTGCTCGCGATGGGGTATAAGGAGGATGATATTCTTTCGGAGTTACAAACATTAAAGGGGGAGCACCATGATTGAGATACGAAGGCTCGTCAAATGCTTTGATACGACACGTGCCGTCGATGGTCTCAGCGCTTCGTTTAGCCCAGGCATCACCGGCCTTGTCGGGCAAAACGGCGCGGGCAAATCGACGCTATTCCGGCTGATTGCCGGTATTTACCAACCAGATGAAGGAGATGTCTTGGTCAATGGCATCCCCGCTACCGACCGAAAAGCAAAGGCCGACCTATTCTTCCTAAGCGATGATCCCTATGCGCCCAAAGGGGCCAACATCGAGGCGACCTTGGACTTCTATCTTGGCCTATTCGATATCGATGTCTCGGAATTCAACCGCATCATCGACACTTTTGGCCTGCCGCGCAATAAGCCCGTCAATACATTCTCCAAGGGCATGAAAAGACAGATGTTCGTCGCATTAGCTCTAGCAATGAAAGCGAATCACCTGCTTCTAGACGAGGCGTTCGACGGGCTCGATCCGCTCGTCATCGACCAAATCCGCTCTGAGATTCTCTCTGTGGCATCAAAAGGCAAGACCATCGTCATCTCTTCACATAACATCTTCGCGTTGCAGCGGCTTGTCGACCGCTTCGTCGTCGTCAGCAAAGGCCATGTCGCCCGCGAAGGAACCAGCCAGGATATCGGCACGGAATTCATCAAATTCCAGGCCGCCTTCCGCTTACCGACAAGCGAGCAGGACCTCGCTGCAATCGGCTATCGCGTCGTCTCCTTCCGCACGGTCGGATCGGTCACCCATGCGGTATTACTCGGTGGCGAGGAAACCATCGAGGCCGTCAAGGAGCGCTTCGATCCGCTCTTCATTGAAAACGTCCCGCTCGACCCCGAAGAAATCGTGGCCCTCGAGATGATGCTCGCCAAACAAGATGGAGGAAACCAAAATGCTTAAGCACTACTGCATTTGGCAATTCAAGAAATGGTGGCCGATGCTCCTCATCTTTTCCATTGTTCTTACCGTCATTTTCTCCTATGCCATCCTTTCGATTCCGCTCACTCAGAGGGTTTATCAAGATGGCACTGATTACAGCATCAACAATCTATTAAGCCAAACGGCGTCCTACATACACGCCTTCCACTACTTCCCCGCGTTGGCCATGACGTTCGTGATGCCTCTATTTATCTTCCATTACCGGACAAAACGGCAAAGCGTCGACACTTATTATCAAGCCGCCTACGCCCCAACCACCATCAAACGCGCGCGTCTTCTCATCGGTTTGGGCATCATCGTCGCCGCCTTTATCGCCAGCGCCCTCTTAGGCACGACGCTATTCTTGCTCCGCTACTACGGAACGCCAGCGGTACAAGTGGCGGATCGGTATACCCTCTACCGCGTCACCGTGAACTGGGGTTATTACGTCTTAGCCTTTCTCATCGGCCTATTGACCGTCGTCGCGCAATATCTCATCAATTGCTTCCTCGTGAGCTTGGGAGATTACGTCCTCGATCAGATCTTCCTGCTGATTTTCGGAAACATCTTCCTCTTCCTCTTCATCACTGCCCCGATGCTTTATCTATCCGTCTTGGCGCGGTCGAACGACATGTTCTTCACCATCGTCAGCAACATCCTTTACTATAGTCTAGGACCCATCGCGCCATCGGCTTTGCTCGTAAGCACGATTCCGGCCTTAGCCATGGGCAATGGCCTCGAAGGCACTTACTGGATCAACCAGATTATCTCCACCATCCTCTACTTCGGCTTTGCCGCGGCTTGCTGCGTCTTCAATCTCCTCATGCCCGATCCTAGCGGCGAACACGCGGATAAGGCTGGGGCGCGCAACAAAGCCATCGCCCTCATCCCCCATGGCGCAGGTGCGGTCATCGGCTTCCTCGTCGCCTGCCTTGGTGGTTTGTACGGAATTACGAATTCCCTCTTCATCATCGGCTTCCTACCCATTTTCCTCTTCATCATGTATGGCGTCGTCTATTACGCGATCCTCGCCTTATGGAGACATGGGTTTAAGATCGGGAAGCAAGACCTTATCTGCTACCTCTCGGTCATCGGTTCCGTATTGCTGTTTATCAGCTTTGCCATGATCGTCGCACCACGCTAAAAAGCCTTTCAAAAACGCGGAATCCTTACAGATCCGCGTTTTTATTTATGATTCTTCGCTCGCTTTTTCGCCAAATACATGGCCTCGTCCGCCCGCTTGAACACGTCGGCGAACTCTTTATCGACCCCAGGCTGATAAGTCGCCATGCCCACCGCGAAATGGTAGGCGTCCGGGTCGCCCGTGACCGATGCCTGCGATAGCCGCAAGAACAGCGCTTCGCGGTTTTCGTAGTCCTCCCCTTCCGCGATGACGATGAATTCGTCGCCACCGATGCGGTAGACGGGAGAATGGAGGAAGGCATGACATAAGGCGAGACATGCCTCGCGAATCGCCTGGTCGCCGAAGGAATGGCCTTTGCTATCGTTGATCGTCTTCAAATCGTTGACGTCGCACATGACTAAGGCAAACCGTGCGTTCCCATCTTTGATCTTGCCATTGATCTCCGCGATTTTAGCCGTGTGGGCGTTCTTGTTCTTCACGCCGGTCAAGCCATCGCGGTAAGCGAGGGCATCCATCTCGGAGCGCTGGCTACGAAGAGCCTGTACCATCGAGTCAAAGCTATCCGTGAGTTCTCCGATTTCATCGTTGCTCGTGCGGTGGATTTCCACATCGAGGTCGCCGCCACGCACATTCTGAACCGCGTTGGTAAGTTGCTGGATTGGCTTCAGCCAATACCGAAGCAGGAAGAAGAGCCCAATAGACAAAGCCAAAGCGAACATCCCGTACATAATGACGGGGAGGATCGTCGCTTTTACGAAAGGATCGTAGAGTTCGTCCATGGAGACAGAAATGCCGAAGCTCAGGCTATTGCTTAGGGGAACGCTGGCGGACATGCGTCGCTTGCCTTTGTAATAATAGGAATAGACACCGTCATGTTCGGCAATGCCTTCACGCGCTTCCATATTCTCCTGATAGGTGGAGTCCGCGCCGACATAGTGATGGTTTTCGTCAAATACTTGGACGTCTGGATGCCAAGCGATGGTGTTGTCTGCGTTAATCAAGAAAGGATAAGAATCCTCAAAATGCTTGTGCTCCGAGAGGGCATCGATGATTTCGTCGAAGTCGAGGTCGATACCCGCCGCGCCGAGCAATAAGGGCGCGGGGTCCGCGGAGAATACAGGCACGATAAAGCTGACGAGGTTTTGATCCGTGTTTCCGTTGTAATAGGGCTTCATCCATGTGCTGATGCCTTTTTTGACCTGAATCCACCAGGAAATATGGGCAATCGCTTCCGGATCGGTCTCGTCATATGCCGTCACATTCGTGACCTTGTGGTCCTCGAAGACGGCCGAACCCTTCTGACGGACGACGAAGAAGCCAACGCCTTCCTCGTCGGTAGGAGTCGTCCCAGTATAGGCTGGGTTAAAGACCATCCAATAATTGCAGACGTATTCCGTATGGACGGCCGTCGAGGAATAGATGCGCTTGATGTCAACGAGTTTCGCGTTGTCATTGGTTAGGCCCTGAATGTCCGCGGTCGTCGGAAAATAGAGTTTGGCGATGTCGGATACTTCGGTCACGAGGTTCCGCACGGTTAAAAAGGAGCGGTCCAAAGGAGAGCCGTCCTCCATCGCGGCAATGCGTATGCTATTCTCAGCATAAGAGTTCGCGATCGTCGTATGGACGGTGTAGGTGACGCCAATGCCTGCGCCAGCGGCTAGCACCATGGCTAAGGCGGATATCACGGAGATTCGAATCGACAGTTTATTCTTCATAGTCATCGCCTAAGGGCAACGTATTTTAGCATTATTTTGGCTCTCACAAGCGCGTTATGCGCGAATAAGTGTATAAAAATCGAACACCTTTTTCCGAAAAGCCCGCAAAAACCGTATCTTTTTATAAAACAATCCGATAGAATTCCACCTGCTATATGAGGAGAAAAACATGCACGTAACACCAGAAGGAAAGACCATCTTCGACGAAGCGATGGCGCGCACGAACAAAAACGTCGTCCGTATTATCATGAACCGGAGCGATTCTCAGGGGGCTTCTCTTCGCATGGATCTCATCGACCAACTCGACGCCCCGCACGTAATGGATGTCGACGGCGTGCTTTTTGACTTAGACGAAGGTGCTGCGGAATACCTCGCCGAGGCGATCTTCGACGCAGAAGGGCCGAACCTCAAAGTCATCGCCCGTCCCCATGGGTGCGGCTGCCATCATCATGACCACGGATGCGATTGCTGTGGCGATGATTGCGATTGCCACCACGAGGATGGCGGCTGTTGCCATGACGGCGATTGGAAAGAGGGCCACCACTGCCATCATAAAGCCTAAATGAAAAGGATCCGAATACGGTGATTACCGTCAAGGGATCTTCTTTTTTATAGAAGCTTTTCGGAAACGCGGAGTTCCCCGTTTGCGATTTTTTCCTGTAAGGTCTCAAGCGGTATCGCCTTGCCAAAGAGATATCCTTGCAGCCTTTCGCAATTCGCGCTGGAGAGAAATTCCCGCTCTTGGGAGGTCTCGACGCCTTCGGTGAGGGTACGCATTCCAAGGCGTTTGGCCATCTCGATGACCGATTCGACCAATGGTCGGGCTTTTGGGTTGTTCTCAAAGCCCGAGAGGAACTTCATGTCGATTTTCATGACGTCGAAGTCGAAGTCTTTTAGGACGTTCAAGGATGAATAGCCCGAACCGAAGTCATCCAGCCAGAGGGCGTAGCCAAGGCTCTTCAGCTCCTGCACCTTCTTTGTGAGAAGGCCTTCGTCATCCGATAAGGCGGATTCAGTAATCTCGACATGAAGATAGTCTTTTGGAACGCTATATTGCTTCACATAGCCCTCTAAGACATCCACGACGTCCATCAGTTCAAAGTCCAAGCGTGAGAAGTTAATGGAGACGGGCACGATCGGCATGTTGTTGTCGAGGCAATAACGGATGTCGCGACAGACAGATTCGAGGATGCGCGCGTCGAGTTTGTGAACGAGTTTGGTCGCCTCGAGCGTCGGCACGAATTGTCCCGGAGAGAGGAAGCCGCGCTTCGGATCGATCCAACGCGCGAGCGCTTCCACGCCACATAGCGTCCCATCCTCGGACCAGACGACCGGTTGGTAGTATGGACGGACCCACTCCTCTTTGGCCGCGATGTCGATGCTATGGATGACGTGTTGCATCAAATGATATCCGTCGTGCATCTTCTTATCGTATTCGCGGTAACGGTTGGTCAAGTCGTTGGCCAAGGTCGTGCAGGCGTAGCGGGCCTTATCCGAGGCGCGACGGGCGTCCTCGCCAAAGACGATCCGATATCCACCAACACGAACTTGAAGCGGAATATCTTCGTCAATCCGCCCTATTTTTTGATCTAAGTCGCTGATTTTCTTATCCAGGTCCAAGGAATCCGCGAATACGAGGAAGTGGTCATCGCTTTGCCTGCAGCATAGCGCATCTTCGCCAAAGACCTCGCTGATGACACGCCCAGCGGACTGCAGGAACTTATTTCCGGCGTCGAACCCGCGCTGGTCGTTATAGGTCTTGAAGTTCGAGATATTTACGAAAAGAACGATCTTGCCTTCCCGCTCGTGCATGGTGTTGAGGGTACGCACGAAGTGCTGGAAGTTATAAAGGTGCGTCAATTCATCGTAGTTGGCGAGGTATTCAAGTTCCTCGTCCTTAATGGCTTCGTTACGGCGTTGGTGATAGATGGAGATGCAAACCATCGTCAGCGAGATCAAGAAGGTGATGTAGTTGACAAGGTCGCCATCTTTGACCATCGCGCCGAAGGTATAGCCTTCTGAGGCGAGGACGTCCGCGCGATATTCCGTGGGCACGGAAATGGTCGCGTTGGCCAATAAGGACCAGAACATAATGAAGAGCCCCGTATTCATGATGATGGAGATATAGGGACGCCAAATAAGGAGGCACGCCCCGTAAAGCACCATGGTCAGGAAGCAAATCATCTGCTTCGGGTTGGAAGATGTGTAGTCGCTATAAGAGACTTTGACGCCGAAGGTGAAAAGCATCGCCGCGAAGAGAATCATAACGGTGATGTTCCAGGCGCGAGACTTGGATTTTGCCTTATATGCGTGGACGGAACCGGCGATGATCGTGATAGTCAACAAGGCCGCGATGACGTACAAGGTGGCCAGCAAAACGTTCGATAGGACATAACGGACGCCCTCGCGGTTGGAGTATGGCTCAAAAAAGCCGAAGATGCAGAACCCTAAAGCGGCGCCTGAAGCAATGCAATTGGCGATGAGCCTGGCTCTTGGGCTAAGCGTCTTCGCGCGATGATACGTCAACGCGAACACCATCACCGACAAAGCCGTCAGCAAGAAGAGGAAGAATACCGAAGTATACGTCAAAAGCCATCCGTTCTTCGTCGTCGCGCCCGACTGCCACTTCGGAATGACTTCGTCATGAGTCTGACGGATGATGAGCCAGATTTCGAGGATGATGACGACGGCGGACATGAAAATGCTGCTGCGGATATTCGTGTCCGATATGTATGCGTTTACGTATTTCGAGTTCTTATGGAACCCAAGAAGGTCGGCAAAGCCCCTTCCAACTCTTTTGAAAAATGATTTTATGTTCATAGCCGTACAATTTGTTTCCTTAATCTTAGACCCCTTCGGCGAGAATGGAAACGTGCAAGCGCATATGCATACGTAGGACCCCGCGCGAAGAAATCGGATAAACAAGGAAACTACATGGGCGTATTGCACGTGCCTTATGTCTCATTAAAAAAGAAAAATATGCGCGATTTGCAGAGAAACCGCGCATATTTGTCAATGTCCTTTGATTTCCGTAATCTCGAATTCGTAGCCGGTCTTCGTGTCATAGTCCTCGCAACCGCAATAGGGGCAAACCCTCTTGCATTTTGCGATAGGGAACTGTTTTTCGCAGTTATGGCACTCGCCGATGGATTCCACGTAGTTGATCACGAGTTTGCAGTCTTTGATCTTATCGGAGTCCTCGACGGCTGCTGGCCAGCACTCCTCCATGAAGCGCGGGACGATGCCCGTCGCCTCGCCGACAGTGAGGGTAACCTCATGAATATCGGTAAGGTTGTTTTCCTCCATGAAGTCCTCGAGCGTGCGGATAATCTCTACCGCATAGCCGAGCTCATGCATCCGTTAGTCCCTCTTGAAGGCACCGACGGCGATTTTCACCGCGCGCTTCACCGTATGGCCTGCGGCCTTAGGAAGAATCGCGGAGAAATCCTTTCCGTAGATGTTCGTCTTCTTGACGAGGTGAGCGGCATCGAATTGGCACTTGATGACGCATTGGCCGCATCCGACGCAGAGGTTCGGATCGACGACGGCGCGTCCACAGGAAAGGCAGCGAGCCGCCTCTTTCTTGATCTGCTCTTCCGTCAGGATGCCACGGTTATCCTTGTAGGATTTCGTGTCGACGGGGCCAACGGCAGGAATCTGACGCGGGGTGTTGTCGAAGCCAAGCTCCTCTTGGTTGAGGTTCTCGATATCGATTTGCTTGAAGTCGCGAAGGTTGCGTCCCGCCTCGAGCAATTGACCAGGCTGAACATGACGGTGCAAGGAAATAGCCGCGATTTTGCCTGTCGCGATCGCATCGATGGCGAAACGCGCGCCGTGATAGCAATCGCCACCGACGAAGATGTCGGGGTCGGCGGTCTGAAGCGTGGCGGGCTCGGCGAGCACGGTGCCGCGCGGCGAGAGGGTCACGCCCGTCCCTTCGAAGAGCTTGCCATAGTCAAAGGCCTGACCGATGGCGAGCAAGATCGCCGTGCCTTCGGCAAGCGTGGTCTCGTTTTCATCGTATTTGGGGTTAAAACGGCCATTCTCGTCTTTGACGGAAACGCACTTCTTGAAGAGCAGTCCTTTGAGGGTCTTTCCTTCGAGTTTGATTTCCTTGGGACCGAAGCCGTTATGGATGACGATGCCTTCCTCTTCCGCTTCTTTGATTTCGTCTTCGGAGGAGGGCATTTCGTTACGCTGTTCCAAGCAATAGAGGTCGACTTTGTCGGCGCCTTGACGAAGGGCGGTGCGCGCGACGTCCATCGCGACATTGCCACCGCCGACGACGAGGACGTTGCCCGAGAGCTTCTTGCCATGGCCGAGGTTGGCGTCGCGTAAGAAGTCCAAGCCGCCGACGACATCCGGATGGTCTTCGTTTTCTAAGCCGAGTTTGCGGGATTTCTGCGCGCCGACGGCAACGAAGATGCCATGCACGCCCTGTTTCTTCAGATCCGCGATGGTGATGTCCTTGCCGACTTCGCAGCCGGTGACGAACTTGACGCCCATGTCTTTGATGATCTGGATTTCGGCGTCGACGACATCCTTCTGCAGGCGGAAGCCAGGGATGCCAAATGTCATCATGCCGCCCACCTTTTCTTCTTTCTCATAAACGGTGATGTCATAACCATCCTGAGCAAGGTAATAGGCGCAGGTTAAGCCAGCGGGGCCGCCGCCGATAATCGCGATTTTCTTATCGTGATAGTCATGGCGCTTCCAAGGCATGAAGCGGCTTTCCGCATGGAGCTCCTGCTCCGCGACGAATTTCTTGATGTCGTCAATCGCGACGGCCTGGTCGATGCTGCCGCGGGTGCAATGAAGTTCGCAGGGATGGTAGCAAACGCGTCCGCAGACAGCTGGGAAAGGATTCTCGTGTTTGATGAGGGCGAGGGCCTCGCGATAACGGCCGTTCGCCGCCATTTTGATGTAACCCTGAACGCCGATGTGGGCCGGGCACCAGGTTTTGCAAGGCGCGGTGCCGGTTTCCTTGACGACGTCGCTGCGGGTGAAACGATAGTCCGCATTGAACTTCGCCTTCGCGACGGTATGGGAGCCTAAGGCCTTTTGCATCTCGATTTTGGGTTCCACCTTCTGAGGGAGCTTGGTGCCAAGACGGATGGCGTTGACGGGGCAATATTCAACGCACTTACCGCAGGCGACGCAGTTCGCGACATTGATTTCACAACGATAGTTGGAGGCGACGGCTTCGTTGGTCTTGAACTCCTCGACAGGGCGCAAGCCAAAGCAAGCGCAGCCGCAGCAGTCGCAGATGGCGGTCGTATTGCCTTCGCCTAAGCCTTCGATGGAGGGGATGCAGTGCATCAAGCCCTCTTCCTCGCAGTTATGGAGGATCTCCTCGATTTCCTGACGGGAGATTTGACGGTCTTTGCCCGTGCGGACGAAGAACTTCGCGGCTTTGCCAAGCTTTAGGCAGCGGTCCGCGGCCATATGGCCACAGCCTTCGCCCATCTCCGTGCGGCAAGTACGGCAAGAGCAGGCGCCGACGGAATAATAATCATATTTATCTAAATAGAAGGAGATGGTGTCGCGCTCGTCGGGCTTCTCGCCTTTTGGTAAGGCGCGCTCGATGGGGATGACTCTCATCAAGCCATAGCCATTTGGAAGCATGGGGCCCATGGTCGAAAGGCGGTCATGGGTATATTGGTTGAAGGCGCGGCGGATTTCGGGATGCTCTTCGGCGTTGGGCGAAACGACCATGATCTCCAATAGGCCTGGGGCGAAGATCGGGCAGAAATACTCGAAGTGTCCATCGGATTCGATGAGGTCTTCGCGAATGACGCCAAGGTAGCCGAGGTGGGCGCCGACTTTATGGACTCTCTCGATGTCCCAGCCGAGTTTTTGGCTCACGTACTCGTCGGTGCGGATTTTACGCAGGCCAAGCGAGAGGATGAAGTCGCATTCCTCGTCGGAGACCGAGCCTGCAAGAGCGTAGTACTCAGGAGCGTTCGCGTCGATTTTGTTGAGCAAGCCAGAGGGGCCGCCGATCATCTTCGCGACTTTGACGATTTTCTTACGAAGGGGCTTGTCGCCATCCGCGACGGGCTTGCCTTCCCAAAGAATGATATTTTCACCGGATTTCATAGGTTTCTCCTTAGTTGACGGTCAAGACGAGCTTGCTGCCCGAAACGAGCAGATAGAGCTTGGGGCATTTGCCATTGAGGACGAAATAGGCATTGGAGCGATAGACGCGTCCGCCGATTTCAACCTCCGCCTGAATCGTGGCTTCGGTGGGCGCGATTGGGATTTCAATGACGCTTTGGTCAACCTTCATCGTTGCCTTAGGCCGCTCGTCGAAAAGGATGGCGATATCGGAGGAGCAACCTAAAGCTCCGATTCGTTTTTCAATCGTGATAGTTTCCATCTTGGCTCGATTTTAGGCTTTTTCCACCAATAACTCAACAAACGCTCGAACAATATGTTCGATAATCTTAGATAACCGCTTGTCCTTTCACTACTTTCGCCGATAAATCTCCGCAAAAGGCCCCTATTCGTAAAAATAACCAAACCGCGACAAATCGACTTTGCCATCTTGGACTTCAATCCCATCGAGCGTTAATCGGGCTTTTTGCCCCGCTTCTCCACCGAATGCAAACGCTTTTGAAAGCCGCCCCTTCGCATCGACGACGCGGTAGCAGGGAAAGCGTTTTCCGTCGGGATTATGGTGTAAAGCGTTGCCGATGGCCCGGGAAAGATTCTTATTCCCAAGCCGCTTGGCAATCGCGCCATAAGTCGTCACTTTTCCATCGGGTATTTCCAACAAGGTAAATAAGACGCGCTGGCGAAAGTCTTTTTCCATGCCCATATGATAACAACAAAAAGAAAAAGAACCGCGCCAGGCATAGTTGCGAGACGACGGTTCTTGTGCCTTACTTGTGGCTCTTCTTAGGCGAACCAATGAACGCCGAGATGAGCACGAACGCGCCATAAAGGGCGATCACGATACCGACGATGATCCAGAAGGCGGTGCGGAAATCGGGGATTCCAAGGTAGAGCGCGCTAAGCAAAACGCAAATCGCGCCGGCGACCAACTGGCCAATGCCATTGAAAACGTAGCCTTTGACAAGGAAGTAAAGACCCGTGAGCATGAGTCCGGCACCAACGCCCATGATGACCAAAACCATGAGGTTGATAAAGACGCCAAAAGACACCCAACCAGTGAATAAGCCGATGGAAACCGAGATGAGGACCGCGCCCATAAGCACATACAAAACCGGCAAGGGTAGCTTCTTCGCAATATGGAAGCAGGCGAGGATAATCGACGCGATGCCAACCACGAGGAACACGATAGCAAAGTAAGTATCCGCGACCGCGGTGACTCCATAGATAGAAATGAGCACGCCAAGCACGAGAATGATGATGCCTTCAAGAGCAGTAGACAGCTTATTGTTCATTTTATGACTCCTTTCAACGGGAAAGGATTATATGCCTTTATGGAAGGGAGGGTAATAGTTTTTCTCTATTGGGGAAAAATCCGCATTAATGCAAACATTGAAAAGATAAAAAGCGTCGCGGAAAGATGCGTTAATCAGAAAAGATTATATAAGGAAACAAAAGCGAATATCCGCCTAAAACAAGGATAATTCGGTACTTAAAATCCCCGCAGATTTAAGAAAAACAGCGCAAAACGCCGATTTTCCATTTTATTTTTCCGTTGTTCTTCGATTACTTTTTATCGATGATCGAATAGTTCTTGCTTTCGAAGCGAACGATTTTGTTGTCCCCGATGGAGAAAGTGATGAATACGTTTGAACCAATGGTCACGTTGTTGCCGATGACCGTATCGCCGCCAAGGATGGAGGCTCCCGAATAGATGATGACGTTGTTCTTGATGGTCGGGTGCCGTTTCTTATCGCGAAGCTCATCGGCGTGTTCCAAAGACTTCGCGCCGAGGGTAACGCCTTGATAAATGCGCACGTTATCGCCGATTTCAGCAGTCTCGCCGATGACGATGCCCGTACCATGGTCAATGAAGAAGAAATGGCCGATCTTCGCGCCTGGATGAATGTCGATGCCGGTTGAGGAATGGGCGAGTTCGCTCATCATGCGAGGCAGCAAGGGAATGCCGTGATTATAGAATAAATGCGCGATACGATGGACCAAGATGGCATAGAAACCAGGATATGCCGTGATGATTTCCTCGCGGCTTTTCGCAGCGGGGTCACCGTTATACGCAGCCTCGACATCTTCGTCGAGCAGCGCCTTGATCGGTTGAATGTCTTTAAGGTATTCCTCAAAGCGGTAATCCGACCCTAGACCTTCCATCGCTTTGTCGAAGAAGCGAGGGAAGTCCTTTTCTTCTTCCTCGGTGTTATCCTGCAGACAGGTCCTGCCATAGAAATGACTATTGGTCCACTTGATGATACGTTTGGCTGTGCATTTCATGTTCGGCTCCTTTATGCGCCTAAGCGCTTAGATGGTCATCGAAAACATCAGGGGTTCTTAGCAAAAGACGAATAACAATTAACGCTTATATGACGTGCGCGCACGCAAAGAAGACAAACAGCTTTCATTCGTGAAGCGGCATCGCCAAGGAGAGAATCGACCTAATAAAGGTTTTGATAGAGTAAAACGGAAAACTTTTCCTTAGGGCTCATCCGCCAGTATTTTCCGTTTGCGAGGAACCTGTTTTATTCTTGTCCGACTTCTTCGCCTTCTTCAGCAGGCTGATCGACGCCAAGCTGCTGCTTGAGTTCGGCGAGCTCGCGCTCCATCTCCTCAACATACTTCTTCGGCTTGATGACGATGGGGGTAACCAAAAGGGTTCCGTCTTCGTTGATGGCGATATCGAGAAGGTCGCCCTTATGAAGATTGAGCTTCTTCGCGATCTGGGGTGGAAGAGGAACAAGTAGTTTCGCTTTGATTTCAGTAGTCATGGTCATTCTCCTGTCGAATAAGATGTGCTTAGGGGAATGATAGTTTTTGCCGATGGTTTTGTCACGCGTCATTTGCGTGCGCGTAAAGGAGGCGAATCGTTTAAAAAAGGTCCATTTTCGTAAAAATCCGCGCAAAGGGCCATTGAATTGTTTTTATGACGGGGCTCGAGCATTTGAATTTCTTTTTGGGCACATCCCGATAAAAGGCCTTTTCTTGAGGTTTAGGAGGCGTTTTCACATATAATTAGGGGACAGGAGCATTAGGACAATGATGAACGATGTGACTTGCCCGCGGTGCGGTGAAGGAAACTCCAAGGAAACGAAGCGTTGCTGGAAATGTGGTAAATTCCTTTCAGACGACCCCAAAGAAGAGTTCATCATTGATGGCGACTGCTTGATTTCCTATAACGGCAAAGCGGAGTTCGTCCGCATCCCCGATGGCATCGTCCGCATCCAAGAACAAGCTTTTGCCCATTGCGCATTTTTAAAGGAAGTACAGTTTCCCGAAGGGCTCGAGCGCATCGATGATTATGCGTTTGAAGACTGCGCTAGCCTGCAATCCATCCGCTTGCCTGACTCCTTCTGCCATCTCGGCCTCGCCTGCTTCCGCGGCTGCTCATCCTTAGAAGAAATCACCTTAAGCCAAGAACTTCGCCATATTGCCTCGATGGCTTTTGCGAACTGCACATCCTTGCGCATCATTCACCTAGGACCGAGCATCTCCAGCATCGGGATCGCCGCATTCTCAAAATGCACGAGCCTAACCGACATCGACGTATCGGAAGACGGGCTCTCCCTTTTCATCTACGGGCAAGCATTTGAAGACTGCTCCTCCCTTGAGGAAATCGTCTTTCCAAATAGGGTTCGAAACGCGCACGAATTTGCCTTTCAAAGGTGCAAACGCCTCAGGAGAGTCATCTTCCAAAGCGAATACGGGCATTTCAAAAAAGAATGTTTTGCCCATTGCGAACGCTTGCAGGAAATCCATTTGCCCACGCAATGCGAGGATCTTGGCATCGGCATGTTCCTAGGATGTGCCTCGCTGCGCCACGTCGATTTGCCCGTCCGAGTTCAGTTGATTCCCGCTTATATGTTTGCAGGTTCTTCTATCGAAAGCATTCAACTGCCACCATCCATCCAATGGATCGATGAGGGCGCCTTTGCAAACTGCACATCGCTTCCTAGTATCGACATTCCGCAGAATGTCGTTGGCATTGGTCCCAAGGCTTTTTATGGCTGCCTATTCGAGCATGTGGCGTTGCCACAAGGGCTTAAGCATCTTGGGTATGGCGCCTTCGAGAACTGTGCGAGGCTTCAAGAAATCGCCTTGCCTCCCCTACTGGGTGAAGTCCCAGACGGCGCGTTCGCGGGTTGTGACTCCCTTTCTTCGGTTCAACTCGGCGAAGATATCAAGACGATTCAAGCACGCGCTTTTGCCTCATGCGTTTTCTTAAAAGAAATCGCCTTGCCAAAGCGCGTCACCAAAATCATGGATAAAGCATTCTCAGGGTGCGTCTTGCTAGAAAAAGTCATCTTCCCCAAGCTTCCTTTCGTCATTCGAAACGAGGCGTTCAGCGGTTGCTCCGCCTTGAAGGCCATCGACCTGCGCCCGGGCATCAAAGCCATTGGGCCCAAAGCATTCAACGAATGTGCAGCATTAAAAGAAACGTGGCTACCTAAGAACGTGAAAAAACTTGATTCTACCGCTTTCGATGCAGGCGTTGTCATTCACAAAGATACATAAAATCTCCGCAAAACCTGAATGATTATTTTATTTTCTTCCGAATTATGAGGATATTTTTATCGTCGAGCCTACGGTAGGATAACTCGTCCACAAAAGAACGAACCATATCAATCCCAAGTCCTCCGGGCTCGCTTTCGTCTCGGGGCTTGCGGTACGTCAAAGGATTAAAGGGGATGCCTTCGTCCACGAGGATGACGCAATAAGCATCCGCTTCTTTGCGGAGAATGAGACGGCCGGGGCTCTTCATTTGCGAATAGAAGACGATGTTCGATACGAGCTCATCGAGAACCACCTGCATCAACGCGAGGTATTCGGGATCAACGCCAAGAAGACACTCGTCGATGAATGCGGCGACCTTGCCCACTTCTTCTTTACGCGATTCAAAGGAAATCGTGCGTTCATACCCATAATCCAAGCACACGACGCAGGCATCGTCGCTTTGCTCGGCACCTTTTACGAATTCATTAACGCGGCACATCAAAATGGGAATCGCCTCTTTGCTTGGCAACTCCGGCACCTCGTTCATGGCGGCTTGGATACGTTGCCTGCCAAAAAGCTGGCCATCTTTATCCATCGCCTCGGAAACGCCATCGGTATAAAGAATCAGACGGTCGCCCTTGGATAAACGATATTCCTCTTGGACGAACTCGAAATCCTCCACATATCCCAGCATGAAGTTCGGGTTCTCGTTCAGCGGGGTATAGACGCCATTATGACATAGGAAAGGCGTCTCGTGGCCGCAGTTCACATAGCGGAGAATGCCCGTGGATAATTCCAAAGTCGCGATGAAAGCGGTCACGAAGTATTCCTCGGAATTGTTCTCGCAAAGCGTCTTGTTCGCCCTGGCCACATCGAGCGTGGGCGTGATGGTGCGAAGCACCGCGCATGCCTTTGCCATGAAAAGCGCGGCAGGCACGCCCTTACCGGAAACGTCGCCGATGAAGAAACCGACATGGTCCATATCGATTTCGAAATACCCATAAAGGTCCCCGCCTACTTCACGCGCGGGTTTCATGACGCCGTTTAATTCGAAATCCGGACCCGAAAGAGGCTTCTTAGGCACCATCGATTCCTGCAGTTTCTCGGCGAGCATGAGCTCCGCTTGATAACGCTCCTCCCTCTGCGATGCCTCATGAATGGCCCCAACGTAATCCTTGATCGCTTCTTGAACGGAATAAAAGGAATTGTTTAAGTCCGAAAGCTCGTCCAAGTATTTCGCTTTCGATGGGCTGAACTCGTCTTTCGCCGCGCCTTTTTTCATCGAGTCGACATAGCGCGTCGCCGAAAGGGAGATGGCATTAATCGGGCGGATTAAGAGCCTGCCGATCAAGAAATAGGTAATCGCCGAAAGAAGCGCCAAGGCGGACAAAGCCACGATCGCGTATTGCCACGAGAAGGTGGGCCACATGGAGTAGACAAAGGATTCTTTCGTCTCTTTGATAATCCAATATTCGTTGGTCACGCTTCCCGTGAGCTTGATGCCGCTGGTGAAAAAGCGTCCATAGCTCGGGTCCTCGATGGTCTGGCCATAGAAGTCCTCACCCATCATGAAATCTTTACGACGAAAGAAGAAACCAACATAGGAGGACGTCTTTGGCGTCGTCCCCGTCGCGGAGCCGTAACTCAGGCAAATCGCGACGAAGCGATCCATGGCCGCATCGACATAATACACGGCAAGGTAATCCGTGGAATTGCCTAAGGTCGCCATGTTGAGCATGGACTCCAACGAGAGGTAAGGCATATCGCCACCCGTGTTAGAGAAGACGTCGCGGTATTCCATCTCCGCTTGGCTTCCAGGCTCTGGCAAGGTGGCGGGCTTGTTGCTTTCGTAAGCGTCCACCACCGACCCGCAGGCCATGTCGGCTTGGTCGGCCGAGATGTTGTTCTTTATGTCCACAAGGACCTCGCGGTCGGTGGCAACCGCATCCTGGTAGGCGGTGTTGTTCATCGTGATCACGGCCCCGATATAGGCGCCGATTTCGATGAGAAAAACAGCCAGCAGTGTTGGTAATAGAATTTTAAATGTCAGGGATCTGCGGCGATTTTTCATTCCAAGGTGATTTGACGCTCAAATCCTGTTACGTGGAAAATCTCGCGGACGACGGCGTTGACGTTACGCACGATGACATGCTCTTTTCCGCCGAGTTTGCGGTTTTGCGAGAAGAGCAAGCGAAGGCCGGAAGAGGAAATGTATTGGAGCTCGCCGAAATCGAAGACGACGTCGGTGTAGCCTTCCTCTTCTTCAAGCGCGGCGCCAAGGTCACCCGAGGTGACGGTGTCCAAGCGCCCTTTGAGGGTGATATTGAGGGTCGTGCCCTCTTTCAGTTTCGAAATTTCCATGAATTATCCTCCTAAGTTGATTGGGTTATGGAAGCGGCTATTCGAAGAAGCCAAGGGTTGATAACGAAGAGATCGACCGCGCGAGGTAATTCGCATCGGTAATCGGCCACTTATAGCCAAGACGGTATAGGGCCTTCACGGTGAAGGCATTGTCCGAGAGGATGTATTCTCTCGTAAGCGAATCCGAGGAATTATAGGAGATCAGGCAGCTGACATCCATGTTCCGCGATTCGTCTTTCATGAATTCCGATAACGTCGCGGAGAAGGTCGCGTCGTCCACCATGGCGATGGGATAGCCGAAATCATTCATCGCGGCGATGACGTCGCCAAGTTCGACCTCGTGGGAGTTCGCGCTGTGGAAGATGGTGTATTCCTTCGGCGTCTCAGCGAGGATCAGGATGGTCTTGGCCACCTCGTCGATCGGCGAGAAGTCGATGGTTTGGTCCGCCGCCGAGACGGGGAAGACGCCAAGCATCTTATAGGCGCGGATGCTCGCCATGAAATTGTTCGTGCCCGAGTTGACCTGGAATTCGCCATCGCGCGCCCTGCCCATCAAGTTGCCGACGCGGATGATCTTGCCTTCGAGGCCGCGGCTATTCACCGCGTCGATGATGGCTTGTTCCGCTTTGATCTTCGAGTTGATGTACTTGTTGTCGATGCTCTGGCCGAAGAAGATCTCGTTCTCGTGGATGCGGCGCTCTTTGGAGAACTTGCCGTTGACATTCTCACCCGCGACGGAGAGGGTCGATACCTGCACAAGGCGCGCCTTATGGGCAAGGGCGACCTCGATGAGGTTCTTCACGCCGCCGTAATTCACGCGCTCAATCGCGTCGGAGTTGGAGAAATGCTTCACCATCGCGGCGCAGTTGATAATGGCATCGAACTCGATGTCCTTGAGGTCCTCGAGGAGCTTTTCGCTGGTGACATCGGACTCCACGACTCGGACGCGCTGGGAAATCTTCTCTTCGAAGACGTCGTCGAAATAGTATTCCAGCAAGCCCTGCAATCGCTCGAGGCCGTTGATGTCTTTGTTGCCACGGACGAGAGCATAGACCTTCGCCTCGCCATGCTCAAGGAGTTCGTGCAAGACGTGGATGCCGAGGAATCCCGTGGACCCCGTCAACAAAATGGAGCGGAATTTGCGGATATTTTTAGAAATATCGTCGACGAATTCCGTGCAGTTATGTTCTAGGCCTTCCGATGCCGCTTCCACTTCCTTCTCTTCGACTTCGACTTTCTTGGTGGAATTCACCATTGCGGCAAGGTCGATGACGGTCGGGTTATCGAAGACATCGGAATAGGAGATGTTCAAACCTTTGCCAAGGGCGAGCATCGTCACCTTGGAGGCGCTTAAGGACGTGCCGCCGAGGTCGAAGAAATCGTCGTCGATGGAAAGCTCATCCACGCCGAGGACGTGTTTGAAGATATCGAAGATCGCCTGCTGCGTTTCATTGCGCGGCAAACGGACGCCCCGCTTTTCTTCTTTCTGAACGACGGGGTCGGGCAAGGCTTTCTTATTCACCTTGCCGTTGTTGGTCATCGGGATGGTCTCGAGGTGCATGAAGACCTTCGGAATCATATAAGGCGTCAAGGTCTTGCCGAGGTGTTCTTTCAGAGCGCCCACCTCGATGGGTTCCTTGCTCAGATAATATCCGACGAGGAACTGACCCTCTTCCTTGGTTTCTTTGACCACGACGACGGCGCGGTTGAGACCCGGGAAGGTCTGCATGGCGTTTTCGATCTCGTCGAGCTCGACGCGAAGACCACGCAGCTTCACCTGGTTGTCCTTACGGCCGAAGAATTCGATGCGGCCATCGTAATTGATGCGCGCGAGGTCGCCCGAGCGATAAGAATAGACGCCATGGAAATCGATGAATTTCTCTTTGGTGAGGTCATCGCGATGCACATAGCCACGGGCGACGCCCTGGCCGCCGATCAGCAGTTCGCCAACCGCGCCAAAGGGGAGCCGACGGCCTTCCGCATCGATGATGAACGTCTTCACGTTGTTGAAGGGGAAGCCGATGGTAATGCGCGTACCCGTAACGGTATCCATGGTGCAGCTGACGGTCGCTTCCGTCGGGCCGTAGCCGTTATTAATGATGGCTTTCATGCCGCGCTCATGGGTTTTCTCAAGAATCGTGGCCGGAAGGGATTCCGCGCCGAGGTCGATGACGTTCAGGTTGCGGAAAGCTTCCATGACTTCCTCGATATCGAGGACGTTGTTCACGTAGCTCGGCGTCGTCGTGAGGATATCGACGCCGTATTTCTTCATCCTCTTGGCCAAGGCGACGGGATTCAGGATCTCGTCTTCGCTGGCGATCATGACACTTAGGCCGTTCGCAAGCGGGATGAATTCCTCCTGGATGGACAAGTCGAAGCTGAAGGAGGCCAGCGATGCGGCGACGCTTGCCGATTCGACGTATTCCCGCGCGACGAGGTTGTGCGGCGTGCAAGAGACGTAGTTGGCGAGGCTATGATGCTCGATCATGACGCCTTTAGGCTTGCCGGTAGAGCCGGAGGTAAAGATGCAATACGCAAGGGCATCGCCATCGATTTTTACGTGCACGGGCTCCTTGCTTTCATTCGCGAGTATGTCTTCAAGGATCAAGAAAGCGACGGACCCGTATGTCGGTTTCTTCGCTTCGCAGAGGGCTCTGGTTGTCAAAACATACTTGGCTTCGGAGTCCTCGATGATATAGAGAATGCGCTCATCTGGGTAGGCGGGGTCGACGGGGACGAAGCATGCGCCGGACTTCATGACGCCTTCGCGGGCGACGTAGCCATTCGCGATGCGCGGAACCATGACGACCACTTTATCGTCCTTGCCTAAACCGAGCTTCAGCAAGGCGTTCGCGATTTGGTTCGTCCGTTCGTCGAATTGCTTATAGGTAAGTTCTTCGTCAATGCCCATCACCGCGAGTTTGTCGGGATGGAGCTCAACCTGCTTCTCAAAGGCCTCAAGGTAAGTCTTCCACAAGATCGGTTCGTCCGTCTGGTTGTAGACATCCATTTCTTCCGCGGTGGTCTCGTCGATAAGCGGAACTTCCTTTAGGAGGTTTGCGTGCAGGAATCCCTGCGCGACCGTGTCGAAGAGGCGAGCGAAGTAGCGCGTCGTCTCCACGCGGAACAGGTTGGATGGATATTCGAAATGGAGGCGGAAGGCTTCCGGACCCTCCAAGCAGTCCACGGAGAAGTCGGCTTTGACCTCGTCGCCGTTTAGGTGGATGAGCTCGGCCTTCTCTCCTCCGATGGAATCGGGAAGGAAACCATCGCCTTGGTAGGCGAACATCACATCCGCCTTAACGCCGAAGTCATGGCTGATTTCCGCGAAGGAGTAGAGGGTCTTTTGCTGGCTATCCTCGAGTTGCTTCGATAAGGCCTTCACGAAGTCGACGACCGATTGGTTCGGATCGATCTTCGCATAGGCGGGAAGCGTCTTGACGAGCATGCAGACGCTGCGGGCGATGGCTGCGCTGTCGCGCCCAGAATAAATCGAGGTGAACAAGGCGTCCTCGTTGCCGTCCCATTTCGCGAGGGCAAAGGCGAATACGGCATTGAAGAATCCATTGAGATTCATGCCGTTTTTCTTCAAGAAAGCCTGCAAATCCCCCTTATTTATCTTCAAATCGTAATCGTTCTCCAAAGGCTTTTCTTCTTTGGGGAGCTCATATTCTTTTCGCGGCAAGGCGACGCAGTCGACGCCATCGAGGAAGGAGGCATAATGGGCCTTCTGCGCTTCTTTCGCTTCTTTCGTCGCTTCCTTGCGCTCTTTCAAGGCAATCGCGAAACCATCCCTCTTCTCAGGGTCGATCTTCGCGCCGTGATAGGCTTTGTCGATGTCTTCCATCAAGACAGCCAAGGATGTGCCGTCGCTTGCGAGGTGATGGGTATCCAGGAAGAGGAAGTTCCCTTTCTCCGTCTCGTAAATGCGGGCCTGATAGAAAGGGCCTTTCATCAAGTCATAGGGCGTCAGCTTAAACGGTTCTTCCAGTTTCGGAAGGCGCTCGACGACGACTTTGGCATCGAGCCTTGGAGCCATCCGCACATCGCCCGAAGCATCGGTGATGAGGTGTCCCTTGAGATAGGGGTGGGCATTGATCGCCTCGCGGATCGCGCTTTCTAGGCGAAAGAGGTCCACGCCCTTGCCGAGCTTATAAAGCAAAGGAATGTTATAGATGGTCGATGTCGGGTGGGAGAGGCATTCGACGTAAATGCCTTCCTGCGTCGCGGTAAGCGGATAATCCTCCAGCGTCTCGGACACTTCTTCTTCCGCATCCCCTGCCAAAGAGCAAAGGGCGCGGATTGTCGGATTCTCCTTGAGCTTGCCAATGCTAAGGTCAACGCCTAGCGCATCCGAAGCGAGGGTGATGAACTTGATGGAGGAGATGGACGTGAGGCCCGCGTTAAACAAATCCGCGGTGACGCTGACGTCGTAGCCGAGGACTTTCTTGGCCACGGCGAAGAGCTTCTCTTCTTTTTCTCCCTCAGGAGGAACGACTTCCGCCATCGAGGATTGCAAGGTCGGGACGGGCAAGGCGCGTTTGTTGACTTTGCTATTCTGGTTTAAAGGGATGCGCTCGAGTTGCATCATCGCCTCAGGAACCATGTAGGGTGGCTTGCGCTCGCCGATGAATTTCTTGATGGCCTCGAGGTCGAGTTCGGTATCGCCGACGACATAGCCCGCCAAGAACGAGCCTCCGCTAGGCGCGGGATAGGCGTTGACGGTCGCGTCCTTGACGCCTGGGAAGTCGCGGATGACGCGCTCCACCTCGCTCATCTCGATGCGGAAGCCGCGGATCTTCACCTGGCCATCCTTACGGCCGATGAAGTCGACTTTGCCGTCTTTGAGGAAGCGGACGACGTCGCCCGTATAATACATTTTCTGCCACACGCCCCCCTCGAATGGATTTTCGATGAAGGCTTTTTTGTTTTCTTCGGGGCGGTTCAAATAGCCGCGGGCAACCTGCGGGCCAGCCGCATAGAGATAGCCAGGGACGCCATAGGGAAGAGGACGCATCTTCTTGTCGAGGACATAGAGTTTGTTGATGGGGAAGCCCGCGCCGATAGGAACGCGGTGATATAGGCCATCCACGTCAAAGCCCGTGATGCAGATGGTGCATTCAGTCGGGCCATAGAGGTTGGAGAAACGGAAACGCGGCGGCTGGACTGGGACGAGTTTCTCGCCGCCGACCGCAAGCCACTCCAAGCTCGGGCAATCGTAGTCTTCCGCGAACTGGCGGCCGACCTGCGTCGTCATGAAGCCATGGGTGATGCCGTTATCGTTCAAATACTGGGCAAGGCGCGCGAGGTCAAGGCGCATTTCTTCGTCGATGACATACAAAGTCATGCCCGCAGTCGATGAGTTATAGACGTCGAACATCGACGCATCGAAGCCAAAGGAGGCATAAGCGAAGTATTTCTTACCCGGCTTAAGGTTGAACTCCTTGCGGCTATATTGCATGAAAGCGGAGATATTCCCACGCACGAGCTGCACGCCCTTAGGCTTGCCGGTGGAACCGGAGGTATAGAGCATGATGAAGAGATCTTCGGGCCGATATTGTGGACGGGGCAACCCTAAGGATGGAAGGGATGGAATCTCGTCGGTGAATAAGACGGGGCCATGGTAATCGGTGATGCGGTCGATCAAATCGCGGTCGGCGATGAGCAACTTTGCTGCCGCATCGGTGATCATGAAGTTCAATCGCTCATCGGGGTAGCTCGGGTCTAGAGGCTGATAGCCGACGCCAGCCATCACGGCGCCGATCATGGAAAGCGGCATGTCGAGTGTGCGCTTGATCAGCAGGGAGACGACGTCATTTGGCTTTAGGCCATGCTGGATAAGGTAGTCGGCGATCTTACCCGAGATCTCCCCTACTTCTTTATAGGTGACTTTGTTTTCGCCCGCGACGAAGGCCAAGGTGTCTGGACGCTCATCGATATGGATTTGGATATCGGTCATCAGGTCGCGGTTTAGATCATATCCCGTAAGATCTTTCTCGTTGAACTTAAGAAGGAGCTTCGTATCGGTTTCGTCGCAAGGATCAATGTCTTCTATTTTCGATTTTCCCTGCAATTCACAGACGAAATGCTCAAATCTACGCATAAAGGCGCGAATCGTATCTTCTTCATAGAGGTCCGCGCGGTATTCCGCTTCCGCGAAATAACGGTTCCCATAACGGAAGAGCTCGATGGCCATTTTTTCCTTGCCATCCTTGGTCTGAACGACTTCCACGGGCACATCCTTGCCGTCAAGGTTCGCGTGATAGTAATAATCGCCTTGGTAGCTGAAAAGGTTCTCCGCGGATACGCCGAGCTCCGATACGACGTCGGAATAAGAATAGATGGAGTGGGATATCGTGTCCTTTTGCTGGTGGTCGACGCGCGTTAGGAGCTCCGCTACGGACCCTTCGCTTAGGTCACGCACGTAGAAGGGAAGTGTCTTTACGAACATGCCGAAGCTCTTTTTCGCCTTTTCGCTGCGGCCGTTATTGACCGTTAAGAAGAAGACCTCGTCTTGGAAGGTCGCCTGGCTTAAGGTCAACGCATAAGCCGCGAGGAAGAAAGAGGAGCGCCGGACGCCCTGTTTCTTGAGCGTTTTCTGGATATCTTCGTCCTTAATGGAAGGGAGTTCCACGCGAACGCGGCCATAACGCACCGCGTCTTCTTTCTTGTCTTCGGTCAGCGAAGAATCGACGTCGAGGCTTCCGAACGTGTCCACGAAATAGGCTTTGTGCTTCGCGAAGGATTTCTCGTCCGCGCGTGCTTTAGCCTTGTCTAAGGCATCGTCGATGCAGTCATAGCTTTCCGCCGGAACAGCATCCTTGCCTTCATAGGCGGAGACGAATTCATCGAGATACATCTTCAGGGAGAAGCCATCCATCAGAATGTGATGGAAGTCGCTGAAGAGATAATCCCCTTCCGGCGTGGAAAGATAACGGATGCGGAAGAGGCGCTGATTCAGCAAGTCAAAATGCTGAACCAGTTCTTCGCGAGTAAGCTCGTTCAACGTTTCTTTAACGAGTTCAAAAGGCTCATCGACGATCGATTTGCCCACCTCTCCGTCTTTTCCCATGGAAAGGCGCATGTTGAGGTAAGGGTGGTTTTTAAGAATCGCTGATACGGCCTCTTTTGCCTTAGCGAAGTCTCCGTTTTTCCCAAGAGGAAGAAGCAAGGGCAAATTGTACGCCAAAGTAGGTTCCTGGCAGGAAAGGAAAATGCCAAGTTCCTCTGGCGAAATGCGAACAAAGTTTCTGTCCATAATCGCGCTCCGAAAATGATTCTGCGGATAGTTTACCCGCGAACGCGCGAAAACGCCACCATCGTACGCGTAAGATGCGCGAGAAAGGCATCAAGCCCCGATGAGATTTTCGTAATGATAGACGACCGACTCGCCAAACGTGTTCGCGATATAGTCCTGCACCGCTTTGGAGGCGAACGCATCGACGAGGGCGATGGTCTTCGGCGAGTTCGCGTTCGATGGCTTCACGGCGACGCCGTTAGCGCGAAGCGATAGCGTTGCCACGGTGACTTTCTCGCCAAAGACGATGCGCTTGGCGTAGTCGTCCCCTAAGCCCGCAAGAGCGGTGTTGCCCGGGAGGATGCCGAACTGGTATTCCGGAAGCGTCGCGGCAAGGAGCGATTCTTGGATGCAGGTGATCGTGCAGTCCTTGTAGTCGTCCGCGAAGGTCACAAACGAGTTCGGCTTGGCGACATCGAAGTTCGTAAACTGCCCTTCCGCGTCGTAGCACTTGTCGGAAATTCCCTGCAAAACGCCATTATCTTTGAGCAAAAGCAATGCGCGTTCGATGTTGGACACATCGTTGACAATCTCGATTTTGTCGCCGTTAGCAAGCGTCTTGTGATCTAAGTTCGACGCATAGAGGCAAAGCTTCTCAAAATGGGCTTTCACGACCATCTTGAGGGCGCCGGATTCTCCCGCGTCCTTGTTATAGGTCTCAAGGTAGGGCAAATGCTGGAAATAATTCGCGTCGTATTCGCCCCGAGCGACCGCGGCGTTTTGCTGGGTCCATTCCAGGACGCTTACTTTTAGGTCATAGCCCTTCTCTTTCAGGACGGGCTTCACGGCTTCGTTCAAAATCTTCGCATGGGGAAGCTCAGATGCGCAGATGGTGATGGTCGACTCGGAATTGCCGCAGGAAGCAAGGCTGCCCGCGAAGCAGAGGAACGGAAGTAGGAACAACGTCTTTTTCATTTTGCGATTCTCCTTTTATCTGTCTTTTTCGATAATCTTAGGCCGATTTCCTGGATGGCCTGCACCACGACGACGATCAAGGCCAAGATGACCCAAATCTCCGGGCGTGAGAGGTAATTCATCGGATGGGTGTGGTAAATGCTATAGGCACGCGCGATGAGTCCGCCAGCGGCGAAATCATAGGCAAACGCGGTATAACCGAGGATGGAGATGGTCGATAACGACGCTCCGAGGATGAGGGAGGGACGCGCTTCGCGCAAGAGGACCTTCGTCACGATTTGGAACGAAGAAGCCCCCATGGACTTCGCCGCTTCCACCACGCCTTGGTCGACTTCATTGAGCGAGGTTTCCACCACGCGTCCGACATAGGCGAAGGAAGCGAAGAAGAGCGGGATGATCATCGCGTACCATTCCCCTGTCGCCCGACCGAAGACCGAGCGGGTCAAGGGGATGAGGATGATGATGAGGATGAGGCAAGGCACGGAGCGAAGGATGTTGACGATGAGGCCGACGATGAAATTCACGACCTTGTTTGGGTGGAGGCCCTTCTTGCCCGTCATATAAAGCAAGATGCCTAAGGGAAGCCCTACGAGATAGGCCAAGATGGAGGCGATGATGGTCATGCCGACCGTCTCAGCGAGGGCGATGAAGAACTCATTCCATTCCAAGGGACTTCACCTCCTCGAACTCCACGTGATGCAACGTGAGGTATTTCGCTAGTTTTTCGCGGTCCGCGATTTCCTTGGGCCGCTTGATGACCGTCTGCCCATAGACTTTGCCATCGATGACTTTGGTGGAGGCATAGACGACCGACACCAGAATGGAACAATGCTGAACGATGTTGGCGATGATCGGCTCGTCGGCGTTGCCGTCGAAGAGCAAGCGGATAAAATGGTGCTCGTTCAAAGCGGTATGGACTTGATCGGCATAGATGAGGGAACGGGCGATTTCCGTTTTCGGATTGAGGAATACGTCCGACATCTCCCCCACTTCCACAAGGTGCGCCTTATCGAGGATCGCCACCTTATTGCAGATGGACTCGATGACGCCGAGCTGGTGGGAGATCATGACGATGGTGATGCCGAGTTCCTTGTTGAGCGACTTCAGCAAGGACAAGATCGACTGCGTCGTCTCGGGGTCGAGTGCGCTAGTGGCTTCGTCGCTTAGGATGACTTCTGGCTCCAAGGCGAGGGCCCTGGCGATGGCGACGCGCTGCTTCTGCCCACCGCTAAGGGTGGAAGGGTAGGCGGAGGCATATTCGGCGAGGCCGACGCGTTCAAGGCATTGCCGTGCCTTTTGTTTCCTAGTCGCGCGGTCTTTGACCTTGGCAAACTCCAAAGCGAGTTCGACATTGCCCAGGACATCGCGTTGGTCCAACAAGTTAAATTGCTGAAAAATCATCGCAATTTTGGCACGCTTTTGTTTTTCAATGCGTTTTGTGGCAGAACAAAGAAGCTCGCCTTGATAATAGATTTCTCCGCTATCTGGAATCTCCAGCCCATTGATGCAACGCACCAATGTGGACTTCCCTGCCCCCGATAGACCGAGCACGCCAAAGACGTCCCCTTTCTCGATGTCCAAGGAAATACCATCGAGAACGGGTTTCCCGTCAAACGACTTGCATAGGTTTTCGATTTTGATTTCGGGCATGTCCCTCCTTTCCACAAGGAGGGTAAATAAAACGCCTCTCCTCGCATATCCAAGGACGAGACGCGCATTCCCGTGTTACCACCTTGATTCGCCCTCACGTCACCATGAAAGCCTTATGGGGTACGCCAAATAGAGATACCCTCGCGCGATAACGGGCGCAACCGGTCTAAACTACATATCGCCTAGACGGCTCCAGGGCCATGTTCGGTCCGCCTTTGCCTATCCCCTTCCAGCCGATGGGGGACTCTCTCTTAGGCCAGGGTTGGACGTACTCTTCCCTTTCGTTGCCGATGGCGAAATATTAGACCACCATGAGTCTTTGTCAACCATTTTGATCAAAAACAAAGGAGGCATATGCCTCCCCTGTCTTTAGAAGTTGCGTTTTTTAATCAGCGTCAGGACATTGTGCCCGTCGACGTATTCGTATTCGACGGCATCCATGATGTTCTTGACCATGTAGATGCCAAGCCCGCCGACCTCGCGTTCATCGCTGTTTGCATTGATCTTTGGATCGGCGCGTTCTAACGGGTTGAAGGGCCTTCCGGAATCGCGGAAGACGAAACTGATGTGATCTTGGTCGTTCGAGAGGGTGACCTCGACGACGCCATTGTCCTTATAGGCATATTTCGCGACGTTGACGAAGACTTCTTCCAAAGCGGTGTTGATCATGATGATGTCGCGTTTGGAGAAGTTGAGGATCTCGAGGAGGCTCGAGGAATAGTTGAAGAGGTTGTCGAGCTCAGCGGTATCCGCGGGGAAGGTCCTCGAGGCGGTGATGATCGCTCCCTTGCGGTACTCGACCATCAAGATGGTGATGTCATCGAATTGCTCGACGCCGCCACCAAAGGCCGTCAATTCCTCCCTGAGTTCAGGGATGAAGTCCCTCGGGGCGTCAGAGGCGTGGGCTTGGGTGAACTCAAGCAGGCGCTGCTCACCAAAAAGCCCATTGCTGGTATCGTGGGCTTCCGTGACGCCGTCGGTATAAAGGATGATCTTGTCCCCCTGCTTCAGCTTGATGGAGGTTTCCTTATAACGGGCCATCTCGATACCACCAAGGATGACGCCATGGCGAGCCGTGAGGTATTGTGCCTTGCCCTCGGAGATGATGAGCGGGCTATTATGGCCGGCGTTGGAGAAGCGAAGCTCGCCCGTGACGGTGTCGAGGATACCAAACCAGCAGGTGACGAACATGGAGGCGTCGTTATTCGCGCAAAGGGCGACGTTACTGCGCTCTAGGATGGTCGCGGTATCCGCGTGCAAGGACGTTGCAAGAGACTTGATGAGCGCTTCGGTCTTCATCATGAACAAGGCGGCGGGAACGCCTTTGCCCGAGACGTCGGCGATGACGAAGGCAATGTGCGTGTCATCGATGAAGAAATAGTCATAGAAGTCGCCACCGACTTCTTTCGCAGGATCCATGATCGCAAAGACGCCCTCGCGGTCATTATCGGGGAACTTCGTCGGCAAAACGGAGGCTTGAATGGCTCGGGCGACTTCGAGTTCGCCCTGGATTTTCTGGTTCTGCTTGGCGACGGAAACTTCGTCTTGAAGCAACTTGAAGGAGCGGCCAGAAAGAGCAAAGCAGATAAAGGAGATGATGGTGAGGGTGGCCGCGCGCGGTAAGTAATAATAGAGGAAGGCGGTCAAATAGCGATTGTTTCCATTGGCCCGTTGCTCCGCTAAATAGGCGACCCGTTGCTCAAAAGTCACATCGCTTACTTTGAATGTTTCGCCGCCGATGGTTACTTCCCTAGCGGCATCCATCAAGTTGGCGTCCCATTCGCCATAGAGCATGCCGAGATAAAGGGCGAGGAACATGAGCACGAGCACAATCCCGAAGACGATGGATGTCGTTCGAGGACGGAAATAATGGTTCGCAAGAATCAAGCAAATCGCCCAGCCAAGCAGCGTGTGCTTTGGCAACAGGATGTTGAGCGCGAACATGACGAGGATGTACTGGATAAGCAAGAAGTACTTGAATCCAGGGTAGGCGATGTATTTCGTCCTTTGCCAAATCAACGTCGAAAGCAAGGCGACAATCATGATGGGGAACGAGACATAGACGTTGAGCAATACCTTTGGTCCCGCCTTAAATAGCCCTGTCGCATAAGCGATGATCAATATTATTAGCAGGATCGCCGTAGCCAAAGAGCCTTTGATTAACGCTTTGTTCGCGTCGATTTCATTCTTGCGCAAGATATCCTTGTCGACTTCGACGCGCAGGTCTCTAATAGGTGCCATTATCGTTTCCTCCCGAGAATCATCTCTTTAATCGCGGAAGCCATCCAGGGTTTCTGTTTGGCCTTGACGGCGAAATGCAATATGGTGAGCCCGCAATAGGGGCGGAGCAATTGATCGAGTTCCTCTTCGCTTTGCCCAGGGAAATAGTATTGGATGAACGATTGCCAGAAGGCATAGAGGTTTTCGTTGGTCGTGTGGAAGAGGCGCTCGGGCGTCTTGTCGCCCGTATGGATACCATGGGTGACGAAATAGAGGGTGCCAATGTCGATGAGCGGGTCGCCATAGCAGAAGTCCCCCATATCGATCCATAATGGTTCCCAGCCATTTGCCAAGATGGCGTTTCCAATATGGAAATCGCCGTGGACGCACGTCGTCACGTCGGGGAGGCCGTCGATGAACGCGATGATGCCCTGCCGCTCTTCTTCCGAAACTTCGGCAAGCTTCATCGCAAAACCGCGATAGAGCGTTTTCGCGTTCGGGAAGACGACGGTGTTGCATGGCGTCTGATGGAGTTTCTTGGATAATTCGGCAAAGCTCTTGGCGAGCTCTTCGCGCTTCTCGAGGTGGTTCGCATACTCCCTCGCGAATGATACTTTCTGATGAATTCTTTCAAAAATGATGCCGGTTTTGCCGCCGATTTTTATTAAATCTCCGCAAATTGGGGATGGGACACCCATGCGCAAAGCAACGGTCGCGTAACGCTTTTCGCGTTCCACTTCCCGTGGATTCATGAATTCGTAATATAGCTTAGCCATGCCATCGCCGTCGCTGGTGTAATAGCTCACGGCCGTATAGCCATCGCCAAACTGCTCCAGGTCATCCATATCATGGGCGACCGGGGCGCGGACGACGCTTATGGCGGCGCTAACGCCGGTAACATCCAGGGCGCGCGCGACGGATTCGGATGCTTCGCGAATGACAAAGTCATACCCTAGTTCCTTGAGTTCCAGCAAGGCTCGTAGACCCGCGAAGTTGATCTCTTGCACGTCGACGAAATCGAAAAGATAGGATTCGTCTTTGTTCAAGGCCTTCTTAAGCGATGCGAGAGCCTCGCCATCGAGAAAGCCGTGAAGATGCACTTCCCCTTCCTCCACTTGGAAGGTGAACGGCACTTTCCTCTTGGGGAACGTCTCATCGATGAGGCGAATGAATTCTTGATAGGCGTCATATTCGGATAGCTCGCTTAATGCCTGAGCCAACGCGCGATAATGCCATTCGTGTAAAGCGGGGTCTTGAACGTGGAAACGCTGCCAGAGTTCATCGCCAAACTTACGGAAATCCGAACGAATGGCCCTCATATTGGAAAGCTTATCGCCAAGGGCGACGATTTTAGAATCATGGGAGCTCTTCGCAAGACGATCGATCGCGGCTTCTTTGCGTGCCTTCCAGGATTGCTCCATCGATAGGGACGGGACGGGCTCCTCGCTTTCGGACAGGACGAGTTTGGCCACGCGCTCCCCGAATTCAGAAAGAATTTCCTCGTAGGTGACGGCCGTGTCTTCAAGGACATCGTGCAGGACCGCCGCGGCGATGAGCTCTTGATCCTCCGTCATGGTCGCGACGATTGAAGCGGCCTCCATCGGGTGGAGGATGTAGGGAAGATGATTTCCTTTTCGGTAAGTACCACTATGGGCTTTTGTGGCAAAGGCGATTGCCTTATCCACGATCAAAGTGTTTGGATTATTCGCCATCGTCGTCTCCTGTATCATTCTTGGTTAGGCCCATGTGCTGGCCGATTTGGGCCAATCGATGGGCGCGCCTTGCGTTAGATTTCCGTTCCCCAAGGGCAGCGTCGAGCAGCATCTTGACGACCGGCTCACCCATGCCCATGGAAAGGACATAGACGACGCATAAGGTCATCGGGGCGGTCGCGGAGGTGATGATATCGACGTCTTTCCCATCGAATTCGCGGAAAGCAAATCGATACGCCAGATCCGAATATTTCTTGTATAAATCGTCCAAATCCTTAATGGTTTGGAGACCGAGGTTTTTGAAAATCGGCAGGAAATTGCGCAGGGAAATCTCTTCGATCTCCATGTTGTTGATCGATGCGATGCGCTCATTTAACTTACGGAAGCCGCCGTTTTCAAGATAGGCTTCAAAGGCGTCGATGTTCAGTTCGATGGCGGAGAGGTCGCCATCGCGGACCAACTGCTTAACCCGGAAGCGGTATTGGTTGATGGAATCGCGAATCTGGCAGAAGTTCTCATCCGCTAACTCAAGAAGCCCTGCGAGGCGGTTGAGGCCGCGAAGGTACTCCGCGGGAACTTCGACATCGCTTTTATAGCCGGTGTCGTGGGCGATGTTGGCCCATGCGTCCTGCAAGGTCGTCCTCAGCTGAATCTCGAATTTGAACTGGTTGATTTCAGGATGCCCTTCATCTTTATAAAGGTGTTCGGGAATCGAGCAAATATAATGAAGGGACGTGTATCCGAATTGATCGACGTGCAAGAGCTTTCCTTTGTCGACGGAGTTGTCCCAATCGATATCGAAAGTGCTCTCGACTTTGGCGGCGAACTTTTCGATGTGGTCGGAGAAAAAGACGACAATGCGCCCGCCGACGATATCGGTAATGCTTTTGATATCCGCGTATTTATCGCCCTTTAACGCAAGTTTTCCCGCAAGGGATTCGCGCGTCTTTACACGGACGGAGACCTTACTGACAAGAAGGCCAGCTTCCTTCACGAAGGACTGCAGGGTCTCTTTTACAAACGTTGCGATCGTTTGATATGCCGGAAGATAGTGATCGTACTGGAGTAGTATGGAATCGCTATGGGCGCTCATGCTCATTCCTCAATATTCAGGAAGCTGGAGAAACCCGTCATGTCGAGAATTTCCATCACCTCGTCGCAAGGGTATTTGATGACGAAGTTCCCGCCTTTTGCCGCCATGGTCTTATGGAGTAGCAAAAGGACGCGAAGGCCGGCGCTGGAAATATAGGCGAGGCCTTTCATGTCGAGGGTCAAGCTCGTGATGCCTTCGATTTGATCGAGAATCTGTTTCTCAAGAACAGGCGCTGTGTTGGTGTCGAGACGTTCCGAAACGGCGACGTTCAAGGCATTGTCGGATTTAGTAATGGATACTTGCATGGGATCTCCTTATTACGATTATCGAGAAAAGGTTACTACAGAAGTAGAAAAAATCATTGATTTTTTTCCTACGCACGAGCACGGAAAGCGGTTGAAATAAATTCGTTTACTTAAAAAATCCACCGCAAAACCCCGTTTATTTTCAAAATAGATCGATATTTAATCACCGCATCATTTATCTCGCGCGTGCGCGTGTACTATAAATATAAAACCGCAAAATCCCCTCGCCAGCTTCACCCGTGCTTCGCGAAGCGGCTAAGAGGGGTTTAAGCGGTCTAAGAAAAAAGCTGGAAGAACCAGCCTTTTTCAACTACTTATCTTCCGAAACGACTTCCGGGGAGGGCGTGGCCGAATCATCGGATTTTTTCTTTCGAGCGATGTTGACGACAACGTTGACGAGGATGCCGAGGATGAGCGCGCAGGCAACTTCCGTCAAGGTGACTTTACGAATCGTGAGAGAGAGTCCGCCAATGCCCGCGATGAGAATGACGGAGACGACGAAGAGATTGCGGTTATCGCCAAGGTCGGTGTTCTGAATCATCTTCAAGCCGCTGACGGCGATGAAGCCGTACAAGGCGATGCAGACGCCACCCATGACGCAAGAAGGAATCGTGGCGAGGAAGGTGGAGAAGGGAGCGATGAACGCAAGGGCCATCGCAAGGAACGCCGTGACGACGATCGTGCGGACGGACGCGTTGCCCGAAATGGCGACGGTACCAACGGATTCACCATAAGTCGTGTTGGGGCAGCCGCCGAAGAAGGCGCCCGCCATGGAGCCAACGCCATCTCCAAGAAGGGTGCGATGGAGGCCAGGTTCTTGAAGCAAGTCGCGTCCGATGATCGAACCGAGGTTCTTATGGTCAGCGATGTGCTCGGCGAAGACGACGAAGGCGACAGGGACGAAGGCGACGACAAGCGTGCCGAAGTAGCCGAAGAATTCGCCCGCATCCGCGAAGTCCTTGAAGCTCTTGAACGCTTCGATGAAGGTGAACTTAGGGAGCCATTCCATATTCTGGAACTTGGTGAAGTCGATGACTTTCAAGGCATCGTTGTTCGCGGCATAACCGATACCAGTGAAGATGGCAGCGACGATATAGCCCGAGATGATGCCGATGATGAGGGGAATCATCTTCAACGTCTTCTTGCCATAGGTGGAAACGCAGATGGTCGAGAAGAGCGTCACAAGGCCGCAGACCAAAGCGACCCAAATGTTCGTGGAAACGACCGTGGTGTTATAGGTGATCGCATACTGGCCCGAGGCGAGCTTGATGGATTCGATTAAGGAATAACCGGCAAGATCGGCTTCCGCGACGATCGCGGTCGCGGTCGAGGGAACATAGTAGGAACCAGAGAGCAAATCGCCGATGGCGTTGCCCGCGAGCGAAAGGCCGATGATGGCGACCGTGGGGCCGATGACGATGGCCGGCATCAACTTCGTGATCCATGCAGTGCCGACGAACTTAACGACGATGGCGATGACCACATAGACGAGACCGGCGAGAAAGGCGCCGATGATGAGACCGAGATAGCCAGCCGAAACGGAGACCGCGCCGGCGAAGGCGGCGAACATAGAGCCGATGAAGGCGAACGAGCTGCCCAAGAAGACCGGGCTTTTGAATTTGGTGAAGAGCAAGTAGACCAGCGTGCCGGCGCCTGCGCCGAACAAAGCGGCCGACGGGCTCATGCCATGGCCGATGATGGCAGGGACCGCGATGGTAGCGGCCAAGATGGCGAGCAGCTGTTGGAACGCGAAGATGAACGTTTTACCCCATGCGGGCTTATCTTCGACGTTATACGTAAGATTTGTTTGCGACATTTTCTTTCCTCCTGAATGATTCCCGTTAAAGCGGTTGGAATCCTTTTCCGCCTGAGAGAGTTCTTGAAAATCTCAGCAGATCGACGTTATTTAGGTTGATTTTCCTGTCTTTTTCACGTTAACGATCCTCCCTAAAGTACGAAACACCAAGGTTTGCGGGCGCTTGGTTTTTCTTATCCAAAACGGAGACGACGATAAGCACGACAATCGTCGCTACGTAAGGAACCATCTTGAGCAGGTACGTGACGTACCCAGCGCTGCCTAAATAAGGCGAGAAGAATGTGGGGGCGATGGACAAGGCGGCAAAGAGGAAGGAAGCGCCAATGGCGAGGGCGGGCTTCCAAAGCGAGAAGATGACGATACAAAGAGCAAGCCAGCCAAAGGCATCGATGCCATCGGCGACATTGAACATGCCCTTGACGTTATCGAGTTCAAAGAAGGCGCCGCCGATACCCGCGATCGCCCCACCGACGATGGTAGCGAGGTAGCGGTACTTCGAGACGTTGATGCCCGCGGAATCCGCCGCGGAGGCATTCTCGCCTACCGCGCGGACATTAAGACCGACGCGGGTGAACTTCAAGATGAGCGCGGCCGCGATGGCGACGACGACTCCTAAGTAAGTAAACCAGCTTTGCGAGAGGAAGATCTCGCCGAACCATCCGAGGTTTTCATATCCGGAGAAAGCATGTTGCAACGCTAAGCCAGCCACCGCCATGCGGTCCGTGTTCATCGTGCCGATGAAGAAGCACGCTAAGCCGACGCCGAAGGTGGTAAGCGTCAAGCCGGTGACGTTTTGGTTGCAATGAAGCGTCACGGTGAAGAACGAGAAGATGAGCCCGCCTACTCCGCCAAACATTAGGGCGAATATTACGGGAATAAAGACAATCGCGAAAGGATTCAGGGCCGCCTCCGCAGGGATGGAATCCAAGTAGATGCGTTCCCCGATGATTCCACCAAGCGCGCCGAGGTACATGATGCCAGGCGTGCCCATGTTCAGGTGGCCCGATTTCTGGTTGATGATTTCGCCCGTCGCCCCGAAAAGGAAGACGGTCGCGAACTTAATCGCGGTGGCAAAGAAGGTAACGATGTTCATAACGACTCCACCTCCTTCTTTTTCTGACGGTGTACGCGGATGCGGTAATTCGAGAAGAACTCGCAAGCGATGATGATAAAGAAGAAAGCGCCCGTGCAGATCGCGGAGAACTGCGTCGCCGAGATGTTGACCGCAGAGGCAGCCGTCGAGGTGCCTTGCTCCATGATCGCGGAAAGGAAGGCGAACAAAGCGATTTCAAACGGCTGGAAGTGGCCTAGCCACGCGACCAAGACACCGGTGAAGCCCTTGCCGCCGACGATGGATTCGGAAAGACTGCGGGAGACGCCGCAGACGATGAAGAAGGCGATCACCCCAAAGAGCACCCCACATAAGGCCATCGTGCGAATGGTGACTTTCTTCGGGTTGATACCCACGTAACGGGCGGTGTTGGCCGATTCTCCAAGAACGCTGATTTCATAGCCATGCTTGGACTTATTGAGATAGAAATACATGCCGATGAACAATGCGACCGCAAAGGGGATCACCAAGAATCCCGTAGAGCCGAGGATGCGCGGGAAGGTGCCCTGCGACAAGACGCCGAAGGACATGGAGCCCGACTTAATCCAAAGGGAGATCGACATCGTTACCGCGATCATCGCCACGTAATTGAGCATCAAGGTAAAGAGGGTCTCGTTGGTGTTGAACATGGCCTTGAAGAAGGCGGGAATCAAGCACCAGACGACGCTTGCGCCAATCGCGCCC
>JAFSVB010000128.1 GCA_017450325.1 Bacilli bacterium
AAAAGATTCGGAAAGTTCCAATAGGCAAAATTGCCTTCTCCGGAATAGCCAAGATCGATCGCGGTTTGGCGAAGCACAGGATAACCAGCGGGCATACGGTGCAATATATCTCCAGTGGGAAAGGAATCCGACAAAAAATGATTGGATACATACCTTGTGGTGTAAGCATACCCGTCTTGCGACGTGCCCGTTTCTTTTATGCGGCCAACCCCAAGGCTGCTATAAAGGGGGTCCATGGGTGAGGTTAGGTCTATCGTCGTCAAGATACCGGCACCAAGAAGATTTGAGTCGTAATGCCAAAATTTGCCCGATGGCGAATAGACGCGAGGCAAGTTATAAAGAACGGAAAACGTCGAGTTCAGCACGCAGTTCGGTTCTCCGGCAAACCCAATCAATCCCCCATCGGAGTCCCTCTTCGATTCTGTAATGTAGAAGGATGTGTCGAATTGGCGAATCCATTTGTAGTTCCCGATCATTTTTTGCGGTTCATGGCTGGTGATGATGAGGGGCGCGGAGCTGAGGTAGGAACACATTTCCGACGTTGTCATCCCGCGCCCCAAAGCGAGACCCCCTTCTGGGGAAAGATCCCGCCCGAACGCCGCCTTCGTCAAATTTTCCGATTCAAGAAACGCGCCGCTGGCGTTCCGAAAGAAGAAACGGTTTTCGCCCTGAGAATAGAGAAACTCCACGCTGTCTTGCAAATCGAGGGGCAACTCTAGCCTGAGCTTGCATAGGAAGACGTCGCCGGGCTCGACGAGCATGCAATCCTGCCTATTTTCTTTTATGTATATTTTTCCTGTTTGGCCAAGCCTTTCCCTTGTACCGAAATAGCAAGGGAAACAGTAGGGATATATGTCATTCTCGACATCGCCCAAAACGTGGCCGGCACCCTCGCTGTCCCGGATCGTGCCAAACGATGCGCCGGAGGCCAAGCCTGCCCGGCGGCTATTTGGCATCGGGCCTAAATCAGTTGCCGATTTAGCGGATTCCAGCGCGTGGCAAATCGCCATGAGCAATGCGGCGGATAATGCGAATAATGTTTTCATTTTTCCTCCCTCGCTTCCATTTTATCGATTATTTGGTAAAGTGACTCATGATAGTTAGGGTCCGTGAAGCCAAAGGTGTATTCGGCCCACCGCAAATCCTCGTCGAGAAGGGAATACCCTGCTGCCTCAAAGAGAAATGGGAGGACGACCTCCTCCGCATAAGCTTCTTCTTTCTGCGGATCATGGCCTGGGTTCGCAACGGCGAATTCGTCTGAATCGAAATCACAATAGAACACCTTTCCGTAGAGATAATCGTCTTCCCTTGGATCAAACATAAGGGCGATGCGGCTCGCTTTTGCGACACAATAGGATTCCAAGTGAAGATCGACGGTGACCGTTAGATGCGATCCATCCGGTATTTCGTAGGATTTCAGTGTGATCCTTTGTCCGAACTCCCCGACGCACGTGTCGCCCAAGTGGAAAACCCTAATTCTAGTAACGTCTCCGCCTCTTGGCACATTGCTGAAATGTATTGTGACGGGAACGGCTGCTGCCATCGCAAGCAAGCAGGAAGCAAGGACGAGAACCGGTACGAGGCCTTTCCTTTTCTGAGGGGTGAGTTTGAGAAATCCTACACGAGGAATCATGGACTCAATCTCCTCAAGGATATCATTACGGATTTTTCTTCTGACGGTCATGCTTATACTCCTTTTTGATCCTTTCCATGCTTTTCTTGTATATCCGCCTCACCGTCGTCTCGGGGATGCCAATGATATCGGACACGTCGGAGAACGACAGCTCGAAGGCGGCCTTATAAGCGACGATCTCCCCCTCGAGTTTGGTAAGTGGAGGCGAGAGGTATTTGGACACGATGTATCCAACCGATTGGGATTGGTTACCTGTTTGTTATTCTACATCGACGAGGCAAATCAACGAGGCTCTCCTTGCCATGTCGATCGCGATAGTCCTTGCCGCCTTAACGAGGTACGAGGGAAGGCTATGCCCCTCTTCATCAAATTCCGGTTTGTTCTTGAACAGGCGGAAGAACACCTCCTGATAGGCGTCATCCATATCGCTTTTCTCTTTCAACACCGTCGATAGAGCGAAATAGACGAGCTTTCTATAGCGACAAAAAACAATACGGGAGGCCTTCTCCTCACCGCGGTAGAATGCTTCGATTGTCTTCTTGCTAATGCCGTTCATGTTTCCTCACTATATAAAACGAATAAAAGGATGGTTTTCCGCCAATTATTTCTTTTTCCGATGAAATGCATCTAAGATGGTGATAGTTGCAAGAATTTTCATAATGATTATGTTCATCTTTCTTCCGTTGGTTGCCTTATTTGCCAAGCTTTCTCGCCGGGAAGAAAGCGCACATAATGTTATCCAGTAAATCCTAATTCCTCACTATTTAAATGCAAAGTTGACCTATTTAATTGCAACGTTACTATTTATGTATCAAAAAGGAACACAACCTCTTGTTCAATTTGAATACAATAAAAGGATAAAAGTTCGATTATATCGAATAAAAAAAGATTGATAGCGAGTATCAATCATTCTGAGCGTCAATGGTGGCCCCCGCCGGACTCGAACCGGCACGTCCTCATCAGACAGTGGATTTTGAGTCCACCGCGTCTACCAATTCCACCAGGGGGCCATGGGCGACGTTTCTCTCGTCAGCGGTGTTATTCTACTCTTTTCTTAATTGCCTGCCACTATATTTTTGCGTGTCTAGGCGCTGCCCTCTCTAGAAAGAGACTGCCCATTCCCATACAATTAGGAGCATGTCGGAACTAGAGATGAGTATCTTCGGCCAAGCCCGATTGCAAAAGGAGAAGCTTGGCGATTATGGCTTTATCGAGAATGAGGGCTCCTATCAATGGCACACATCCATCCATAACGGTGACTTTGAACTGGCCGTAATCATCAAAAAGGATGGGACCGTGGATTCAAATTTGATTGATTTGGCTACGGGCGATCCTTACGTTTTGTATAAACTTCCGAATGCCCATGGCGATTACGTCGGCTCTATCCGTGACGAGATTAAAGAGGTGCTCAAAGACATCCGTGCCCACTGCTATCTGCAGGGAAGCCACACCAGCGACGCCTTTTTCTTCTTGCGCGACTATTGTCACGCGACCTATGACGAGTCCTTGGAATATTTATGGGACGACGATAACTGTATCCTTCGCTGCCAGGATAATCGAAAGTGGTATGCGGTCATCTGCCGCGTGAGCCTTCGGAAACTCGGTATCAATGAAGAGAAGACGGCGTCCGTCCTCGTCCTTAGGGGAAGCCCGCTGGACATCGATGGCCACACGATATTCCCCGGCTATCATTTAAATAAGAAATCCTGGGTGAGTATGGTTCTGGACGAACGTTCGAGCAAAGAAGAAATCGCAAGGCGGATCGACGCTTCGCGCGAACTCGCCCTCGGAAAACGGAAATAATAGTTGGAACGGTATGACAAAGGTCGTCCTAGCAGATGTTCAAGACGGAGTAACCAAAGGCGAGGCTCTTTTTTCTGCGCTTGACGACGTGGCAAGGCAGAAGGCGCTGCGGTATCTCCGCAAGGAAGACCAGGTCCGCTCGGCTTTGGCCTCTTTATTAATAAGAAAAGAAGTAGGGGATGGCTTAATTCGGAACGGCCCCTTTGGAAAACCATTTATCGAAGGAAAAGCCAGTTTCAATGTATCCCATTCTCAGAATTGGGTTGGGATTTGCGTCGATAATGAGGAAATCGGCTTTGATTTAGAATGGATTCCTCGATGCGATTTATCCATCGCTCGCGTCGCCTTTACCGAAGAAGAGCGCACCTTGATCGTGGACCGGGGCTCATTCGCGTATGCTTGGACGCGCAAGGAAGCGGTGGCCAAGTGTCTTGGTCGCGGCATCGAGTCGCCTTCGAGCGTTGGCGTGTCTAGCCTCAATGAGAACGACTGCTCGTATAAAGGGGAACGCTACTTCTTGGCCCAATGGGAGCAAGGGGAATATGTTTTCTGCGTCGCAAAAAAGACGCCGGTGACGTTGGAGCCTATCTCCGTGGTCGACGTGGCGTCTTTGATTGGCTAATGAACGAGCTTCCGAAGGTACCACAAGGGTACGAGGAAGTCACTGTAGAGAATGTCGATGGGGAAGACCTCCTCATCGTTTTTGCCCTGGTATTTCGGAAGCTCCTTCATTAAGAGCATCGGATACGAAACGCACATGGACGCCTTGGTCTCGGGCGAGGCGTGAAAACATAGCGTCCTAAGACACCACGTATCATGCTGAAAGGAGGCCATGTCGCGGAGGAGGCAGGGGTACTCATAGCAGGAACGAAGGGCGCGATAGAACTCTTTTGGGTCTACCTTCTT
>JAFSVB010000129.1 GCA_017450325.1 Bacilli bacterium
CCGATGAAAAGGGCCTAAGGCCTTTCGCCACGCCATGATGATAAAGAAAGAAGGAAGCATTATCACCTAAAAACGACGGAAAGCACTTCCAAATCGAAACGAGGCCCTTTTTCGCCCCTAGGGTGCCTTGGATTCCCCTACCTCCTCTTTCCGCGTTTCGAAATGGATGAAGGCTTCGCCGAGGACGTCGAGGCAAAAGAAGAACAAGATCGCGTCGCCGACGATGACGATTGGCAGGCTTCCATGACAAAGGAAAGTATTGTCAACAAGCCCTTGCGAATCAAAGCGGACGAAAAAAAGCCGCTAAGAACGACCTAGCGGCAATCAGGATTTGACTTAGGCGGAGACGGAAGGATCGTCAGACTGCTTCTCCATCTCGTCATCGAGCTCCATGTCGCTTTCCATGGAATCGTCGAGCTCTTCCTCGTTATCGTCGTCGAGGTCGAGGACGAGGGGGACCCGGTTCGGGTTCTCCTCGATTTCGACGCCTTTGACGCGGTCGACGCTATCTTGAGTCAGGTTCCTCCTCACGGCGGTGCCGACGATGGGCTTGAAGACCTCGTCGTTTGCCTTCTGCTCCTGGATGGCCTTTAGAATGTTCTCAGCAAGGCCTTCCTTGGGTTCTTTCACCGCGAGGCCGACGGCTTTCTCGGCGGCGCTTTTCTTCGAATTTTTATAGTCAAGGTATTGGGTCGTCGCCCGCTCGAGGGCGGCCATGTTGCCATAGAGGGCGTGCTTGGGGTTATTGAAGGCGGCGTAGACTTCGTCGAAGTTCTTGCCCGCGTTGGAGCGGGTTCCGAAGGTGCGCGCGATGAAGCCCGGGTGCGTCTCTTTCTCGATCTTGTTGAACATCTCACGGCTACCGTATTTGGTTTCCAAACGGGCTTTGATATTCTCCACGGTCATGCCTTTTTCCTCGGCGAGGAGGATTTTGGTGGACATTTGCTTCGTAAGGCTCTTCGAAAGGCGTTCGCAGTTCATCCGGTAGGACCTCTCGATGCCCGCTTCCACATTATCCATGGCCCCGATTTGCTTGATGTGCTTTTCCGCCTTGGCCTTGAGGTATTCGGCGGGGTTGCCCATGAAGAACTGGTTCTCGATGTCGTCCTTCTCGTCTTCGGCATAGGGGTTGACGGCGTTTTCGTTGTAATCGACGTAGAGGTCGGCGGGGTCTGGTCCTTCTTCGTCGTTATAGATCTTATCGCGGAGCTTCTTGGATTCATCGATGAGCTTGAGCCTAGCGAAGTGGATGGCTTCCTCAAACGTGTAGTCGGTGCTTGCTCCATCCATGCCGTGGGAGAGGAGGTAGTTCGTGGCGAACTGCACCTTCTCGTCGAAGCCCTCGATTCGATCGAGTTTGGCATAGAGGTCCGGAATGGAAACGTATTTCACTTTCTCGAGTTGTTCTTTCGTTAGTTTTGGCATGATGAGGCCCTCCTTTTTCTTAGGACGCCCATATTATGCACGTTCTGGCGCAACAAACGTGCCACAAAAAGCAAAGAATCGCCATAAAAGGTTGCATCGTAATGGAAAACGCCCGCGAATGGGGCGTTTTCAAGCGTATTTGACTGTTATTCTACTTCGACGCCATCGTCCTGGAGCTCTTCCTCGGGCTTAGCCGCGAAGTTGGCCGCGTATTCTTCTTCGGCTTGCTGCTGGAGGAGGGGGTCGTCTTCATCGGCGTTTTCAAGGACGCCTTGCTGGAAGGCAGCATTGGGGTCGTCTAACCCTGCTTGACGCTCGGCGCGAAGCTCTGCGTTAGCGGCGAGGATGGTGTCATAGACCTGCTCGGCTTTCTTCTGCTCGGCGACGCAGAGGAGGATGTTGTAACTAAGAAGTGCCCTGGCCTTCTTCGTGCCGCTTAGCCGATCGATCGCGGCTTTGTTCATGAGTCCTTCGCGAGGGTTCCAATCCGGGAAGGCGTGCTGGAGGTATTCCTTCGCGGCCTTATCGAGGGAATTCATGTCGCCATAGAGGGCGTGGTTTGGATTAGCGAAGGCGTTATAGGCCTCGTCGAGGTTGTGGGAGGCGACCGAGGAGGTGCCGAACATCTTCGACAAAACGCCGGGCTTGGTGTCTTGATAGGCCTTCTCTAGGCCTTCCGCTCCCCCGAGCTTGGACTTTAGCCTCGTGGTCACGTCTAAGACGGTGCGGGCGGACATGTTGACGTCGATGGCGTCGATTCGATTGGAAATAGAACCATCAAAGTCATGGGATAAGGCGGCGGACATCAGCTGGAGGGACATGATGCGGGCTTGCCGCTCTTCCGTTAAGGCGTATTGGGATTCCTGCTCCGAGATTCTGCGGATCTCGTCTTGAAGATAGGCCACCGGCTCGATCATGAATTTGCGGTAAGGGGCGTCTTCTTCGTCGCTGAGGTAGGGATTGACCGATTCGTCGGGGATGACGATTTCCTTTTGCTTCCGCAAAGCGGCCGAGGCATCGGCGATTTTGAGCTTGGCGATATGGATGGCTTGCTCGAAGGAGACGTCGCGCTGCTGCTCCGTCCCATAGGCGAGGAGATAGCGCGTGGTGAAGGCCATCTTGTCCTCCAGGCTTTGCAGGGTATCCATCTGGCGGACATAATCCGCCATCGAGACATAGCGCACTTCGTTGAGCCGCCTTTCATTTAGTACATTGGGCATAGTTTTTTCCTCCGCGGCATTATCATACTTGAGCCGGTGCAACGAAAGCGCCACAAACGGGAAACTCTTTTAAACATTCCTCTTACCGCCGAAGCCCATAAAGAAAGCCACCGCAAGGGGTGGCGTGACGCTTATTGGATTTCGATATCGTTGCTTTCGACCTTAGGTCCTTCCTCTTCGACGACGATGTCTTCCTTTTTTTCTTCGGGTTCGACGGCTTGCTCGAGGCTTTGCTGGAACTGCTTTTGCGTCACGATGTCGTTTTGGATGGCTGGCTCCTCGACGATATTCTTCACGGGCTTGCCGCTCATGGCGTTTTCGACGTTATCCATATAGGGTTTCATCTTCTTGTGCTCAGCGATGGAATCGAGGACGTTCAGGCAGAATTCCGCGCGGTTCCGCTTGCCCTTTGGAAGCGCGGCGAGCCACTGCTCCCGCGGCATATCCTTGGAATACTTGAAGTTCGGGATGACGTGAGCGAGGTAGGCCGTGGTCTTCTTCTGCAGGTCCTCGACGTTGCCGCTATGGGCCCACTTGACGTCGCGGAATTCCTTGAAGGACCTCTCGAAGGCGGCATATTCCTTCGAGCGGCGGCGGAAAAGCGTGCCGAAGAAGCCGCTGTTGATGCGCTTTAAGGATGCGTCGATGGAGGCATCCTCCTCGGGCAGCTTCTTGCTGAGACGGCCAAGGATATCGATCATCTCGGGATTATGGTCATACTTAATCCGGTCGGTCTCTCCGGAGACGGATAACTCGATGACGTGGATGTCCGCGTTGGTCTTGAGGTCGACGTAATACTGGACTTCGTCGGGGTCTTCCATCTGCTCGAAATTCTCCTTCCGGTCATGGAAGGCACGAAGCTCCGCCTCGATGGAGGCGACGGGGTCGCGCAAGAAGGCCTTGACGCGGTTTAAGGCGGCTCCTTGTAAGCCAGGGATAGTATCATAATCCACGGGCTGATTGGCATTCGCATGCGCTTCCGCCGCTTGGGCGATGAGCTCATTTCGCGCCGTATAGACCAAGTCGAGGAAATCCTCTTTGCTCGTCCCACCGGGTAAGCCATGCCTTGCCAAATAGCCGATGATGGCCGGGAACTGGTTGACTTTGTTCTGGGTATATCGCGGGTCGTTGATGAGGTTTATGAGACCTTGCTTGGTGCAGGTGCGAAGTTCTTTTTTCTCTTGGCTTGTCATAAGGATTCCCTCCGATGCGTCCCATTATAAAGACGTCCTGCCACGGATGCGCCACAGGAAAGGATAAGATGAGAATTGAGGCATTAATTCCAGTATTCGATGACGATTTTGTCGAAGAGCTTCTCCACTTCAGGGGAGGGGTTGGCGTATTCTTTGACCATCTTGTCGATGACTTCCTCGGGCACCCACTTCTCCTTTTTGCGCGACTTGTTATGCTGGTAGACGACGGAATAATCATGGAACTTGACCATGTAATGCTCCAGGTAGTCGTAGCCCTTTAGCCGCGAGATGAAATACATCCGCCGCTCATCTGTGAGGAAGGTGCTATCGAGGATGACGGTGCAATCTTCTTCCCTCGAAAGGATCTCGTTGGCTTGGCGGATCATCTCGTCCCACGATAGCGAGACGGGTTCTGGGAAGGAAAGGTAGGAGCCGGTGATGGACTTGCGCGTCTCGTCGGTATCGATGATATAGGTATTGGGGTGCTCTTCGGCGTAGCGGCGGCTCCAGGTGGATTTGCCAGACCCCGCGACGCCTGCCATCAGGATTAGTTTCTTCATATGCGAATGTTTTCTTTGAAAAGGGTTGCCTTGACTAGATAAAGTTTGGCATGGCTTGGGCATTCCGTCCATCTTGATTTGCGTTAAGGCTCGATGGCATTACGAACGAAAGAAGCGCTCGTTGTTTCTTCTTTAGATAAGAAGGGGCGCGATTCCGCCATAGCCCTAAGCGACCGTTTTTAGTAAAATAGCGGCGAGAACGATTCAATAGTCTCGCCTTGAGACCCCTTGGAGGAACGACGATGTCCCAACCCCGTTTTGACCCCAAAAGCATCATCCCTTGCCTTTTGTGCGTCTCCGCGCCCTGCTC
>JAFSVB010000130.1 GCA_017450325.1 Bacilli bacterium
GCCGATCAAACTAACCGCGCTTTTTTCGATGCCTTTGGCCTTATCGTAATCCGTATAGGGGGATTCCATGTAGAATTCCACGACCTCTTTTCCAGCCATTTGCCCACTATTGGTGACATCAACGGAAAGAGTTATCTCGTCGTTAGGCGCATAATAAGCCCCTTTGGTTACGCCATAACTGAATTCGGTATAAGAGAGGCCGTACCCAAAGGGATATGCGACGGTGGCGTCATAATCAAAATCCCCGACGTTTGCCGCGTTTTTCATCTTGTCGACGTAGCGCGTCTCGTAATACTTATACCCAACGTAGATCCCTTCGGCGAGGTTAATATAGGAGTTCCCCGTGAGGTTGCCATTGTTATCGACATAGCGGAAATCGCCGAAGTTTTTCATGGCGGGGGAAGAAAGGTTGTCGTAGCAATAGGTATCGACGAGCCTTCCTGAAAAGTTTGCCTCGCCGGTTAATAACTCAACGATGCCCTCCACTGCTTTTTCACCTTCCCCAGTTCCTGCGATTGAGATCAAGGCGTTGACTTCATAGTCCTTGAGGAAATCCAGTTGCATCGGGTTATTGGTGTGCAGGATGACGATGGTTTTCTTAAAGCATCCTGCTTCCTTAATCATCTCGAAAATGTCTCTTTCCTCTTTGCTAAGCTGCAAGTAATGTTCATCCTTCTCCCCACCAAAGCGGTCCATATGGCGAGGCAAATCGGCGCCTTCGCCGGAAGAGCGGCTTAAGACCACGATCGCGGCATCAGAATAATCGGGAAATGTGGATTTGAGGGCATCGTCATATTCCGCCTTAGCGGCCTCATCGATCTTCCAGCTCCCGGGCTTGGTGCCGTCGCCTTTGTTGTCCCCGACGCCCCAATCGGTATGGGGGTTCGTAAGATAAAACCTCCTTAATTCGCCATTGACCTGGAACGCGTTGCGTAAGCCGTTAAGAAAGGTGGCGTTTCTTTCGCCCGGTATCTTCTCCCTTTCCATCCAGCAAACGTTGGAGGCGCCAAAGACAGAGATCTTTGATTGCTTCGCCAAAGGAAGTCCATTGGCATCGTTTTTAAGAAGGACGCTCCCTTCTTTGGCGACTTCATAGTTGAAGTTATCACGGTAGTCCTCCAAGAGCGCTTCCTTGGAGTCGTGCTCCGTTTTGTATTCGCCTATTGGCACTTGACGGCCAACACGACCGAAAAAGGCATCAAGCGCGTTGTCGTATGAAGCGGCGAAGACATTACCGTAAATGAGTCCTCCCAAAACCGCGGCAGCCAAAGTGGCCTGAATCGCAAGGGCAATTGTGTGTTTTCTTTTCATATTAATCCTCTCTGTATAAAAAGACTTTAGCAGGATGGATTGATGCTTTCAGAGGGAGGCAAATATTGAAGCGTGCGCTTCGAAAATTGCATGTTATTAATAACTTTTCTGTCGTCTTGCTATTGTTTTTCCCTTATTTCATTAGAACAAGCCTTCCAAACCCTTAGCAGGAACAAAGGGCAATTGTCATTGTCCAAAAATCGCCGTCCTTTCAACGCAAAAGAAAAACCAAGCTTTTACACTCGGCTTCCTAAATTAATCCAAATGCCTTTTCCGCCATGGCCAGCGTTTGCTCAATCGTTCTTTCCTCGTCCCTATAGATAACGTGGAAGCCAGAACGCTCAAGCTCGTCATACGATTCTTTCGAACATATTAGCTCCAGGCCTTTCCGATAATTATCCATGGCTTTCGCCGGATCCGGCTCTTCCATGATCAGTTTGTATAAGAACTGCTTTTCGGGATCTGGTCTATCGAAGAACCTTTTCAACGGGATTTCAGGATCGGAAAGCATAACGAGCACGTGATCCGATGGAGCAATCTCTTTCAAGGTTTCAATGGAGATATTCGTATCGACGAAAACCTTTTTGCCCTGGCTGCATATTTCAGGAAGCATCCTCAGCTCTATCGTTTCGCATTCCTTCTTAACCCCATCGATCCAGTCTTTGTATTCCTGCGGGCTCCTTCGGATAAAGTCGTGCCAATCTTCAAGGTCTCTGGTGTATGTCAGGCAAGGAAATTCCTCGGCGTCGAGTTCTTTGGGGTAATTGTCGTGGTAGTTTTCTTCGCAAGCGACGCCGCCGTGCTTCTTGGCCAGCTCCTTAACCATCGTCGATTTCCCAGCGTAAGAGGTACCGATGATGAAATATGCGTTTTCAAAGAATGCATTCCTACCCATTTTATCCTTCCTTAACTCCCCAATGGCCATATTTCTTGCCACCGATACGCTTAAGCTTTCCTTCTTTCACTAGAGTGGCTATTACACTTTTTATAGTTCGTAATGAAACGCCTAATTCTTTGGCAAGTTCTTCTGTTTTGGCGGACGGGTTGTTCTTTAACAAAGAAAGTAATCTAACTTCTCTTGTGTCGCCCTTACCGGGAGAAGACGGGACGATATGCAGCTCCTTGTTTTGCAAAGGATTGCTTTCGCCTAGCAAAAGATTTCTTAAGAACTTAATTAGATAGCTTCTGTCTTCGTATATTCCTTTTTGTATGTTGGTATAATTTGCACGCACCAAAGCATTTCTAAAATACCAAGCGTTCTTCGCAAACGTGTCATTAGTCACATCAAAGCCGAGGCTTCTAAGGTATTTGATTGCAAATACTGCGGTAGTCCTTGTGTTTCCTTCTTCGAAAACATGGATTTGCCAGAGATTAGCAATGAAAACGGCTAAACGTTCAATGGTTTCATCCATCGATAACCTTGAATAGTCAAATCGTTTCTCAGCGTCGAAGTCATATTGAAGCGTCATCTCCAAATCCCTGAAGTCGCCATAGGTCACTGACGCCCCGTCAAGAACCCACTCCTTCTTTGAGAAGTTGTATGTTCTTAATTGCCCAGGATGCTCCAAGACCCCATCAAAAAGAGTTTTATGAACCGCTAACAGCTGACCCACGGTAAAGGTAAAAGAGTCTTCGCTAATCAAACGCGCGATTCGAATTGAAATCTTATCCGCCTCTTCACTTCTGCCCTCGACGGATGGTTTGCTTGCGTAATACGAACTGACGATGTCGTCAAGTTCATCAAGCGATATCTCGCCTCTAAGATATTTCTCGGATTCTTGAATGAAATAGGATGAGTTTTTAAGGTGATCGACATCCTGAAGCCCAATTCCGGTTTCTAATATGTATTTATTTGAATATCTATTTTCCATAGGAAAACATTATCATATTAATCTTTAAAGTGCAATCTTAAAGTGCAACTTGCACTTAAAAGTTCGTAAAAAGCCGCCATTTCTGACGACTTGTATCCAAGCTATCGAGGACGATCGGATTTGGACGACGACAACTTCTGTGGTCGGCCGATGTAATCCATCCGTTTTCGTTTGGTTTCGTCCATCCGTGTTATGTCGCGCCGGGAAGTTTCCACGAGCGCCCGAAAAGCATTGTCGTCCGCGGGGCGTCGTGGGCGAGGGCGAAGGTTGGGTTCGTGCTTCGGGCGATGTGGTCGGCGGCGTGGCTATAGATATATATGGATATGGGTAGGCGGCGTGGCGTATGGTTGGGCGACGGCGTAAAGAAATAGATCTGATGCTTAGTCAGATCATCGGTTTCTATGCGGCTGTGGCTGCGTCGTCTGGATGATGAGCTTTGTGCAAATCTGGACGGTTTGGTTTGTGCAGCGACAAGCTGTGGTGGTCTGATTCAATCCATCCGCTTTTGTCTAAATACTTCCATCCACTATTTTGTCGCACAACTCGTCATTCGCGAGCCTCTAAAGCTTATTTTCCTTGGATGATTCTGCGAAGTGCTAAATATTCCCTTAAATAGATCCCGCGTTTCATCTCGTCTTCGGTTGCGTATTGCTGATGCTTGCTAAAGATATCAATCGCGCCTTGGATGGGTATCCATTTCGATTCAAGGCCGGCTTTTGCTTCATGTTCGGTTAACTGGGCTTTGCTTTGCCCAA
>JAFSVB010000131.1 GCA_017450325.1 Bacilli bacterium
CGGCGCGCCCGGAAACGCGGAAAAGGGGGCAAAAGGCAAAAAAGCGTGACGTTTCGGCGGCAAAAAAGAATGACGGCGGGAAGCCTGTTCGCGACCCGCGGCGTTTTCCTACCCACCGCTATAACTCATGCGTTTGTCCTGAAAAAGAGAAAAGACTACTTGACAAGACTTATCCTATTTCGTTATTTAGAGACCACACGATACGATGGGAGTTTCGCGAAATTGAAAATGCCTCCATAATGCAGTCGCTAAACGCACAAGGAAGCATGTCAAAGGTAGACATCAACGTTTTAGCATTGTTCGGCATCGAAATCACCGAGCTGGAAAGCTTTTCCTTTTCCTTCGCATCTATGACAAAGGATGGACATAATGGAACAAACAAGGAGAATTTCGCCATGAGAGAAGAGCTGCTCAAAGGTTTAACCGAAGAACAAATCGCTAAAATCAAAGCGTGCAAAAACCAAGAAGAGATCCTAAAAATTGCCAAAGAAGAAGGGATTGAGCTTTCCGACGAACAACTAGAGGCTGTTTCCGGTGGCAGCTGCCATGATGGTGCCTGGTGCCCGTTTTGCTATCAACACAACACCCGTTTTCTTGATCGAGAGGGCAACGTTATGATCTATATGTGCGATGATTGCCATAAAGAATTTAGAGCGTCTTTCTAATACAGCGTTACACAACGATAGACTTGCGTTTATGGGCTGTGAGGGTAGTTGCCGGAGGTAATTTTCCTTCGCCTTGAAACTCATGCTTCCTAAGCGCAAAAACTTTATGACTGTGCTTTATACGAAGCTTTCGGCTTGAAGCAGCATTTCCTTCAATTCGTTTTTCTCCATCATTTTTACCTCGTGAATTTTTTATACAGTTTGCCTTCACGAAGAAAACGCTCGATGGGTTTCCGCTTTCTGAGAGGAACGGCACGAAAAAACGTTGGATGAAGACTCTTGCCAAACAAGGTGCGCGGATGGATTCATAGACCGTGCTATTTCGTCTATAGCGCACATATAGAGCCGTTTGGTATCATATGAATAAAGAAAGGGGCCTCGCCATGAAAGAAGAACTTTTAAAAGGGCTATCCGAAGAGCAGATCGCCAAGATCAAAGACTGCAAATCCCAGGAGGAGATGCTGAAGCTCGCCAAAGAAGAGGGCATCGAGCTCACCGATGAGCAATTAGAGGCCGTCTCTGGCGGTAGCTGCCTCACCGATTTTGATTGCCCTAAGTGCAAAGGCACGATCAAAGGTAGCAGTTGCGACGATTATTACAATTACGTCTGCCCACATTGCGGATATAGATTTAAAAAGCCTCGCGGCGTCATGTCTTGATCGCTAGAGCGAGCAAAGCCCCCTCTACCGAGCGCTTGGCCATCCGTCAACGGGTGGCTTTTTTGAAATTTCCACTGCAAAACCCTGATCAATTTAATTTTATCCTCATTGTTTAGGACTTTGAGGAGTTTGCAGAAAAAGATGAATATCCCTTTGGTGGGAACTCGCGCTGCTTGACTAATGGAGAATCTCGATACCGATACTTTTTGCCGTTTATGTGCTTCCCGAAACGTTTTTCTTTCTGTGACATCCTGGGGAAAGGGGCTCGAAGCGCGCCGAAGTGTTAAAAAGAATCAATTCACATTGAGATGTGGTTTTGAAGAAACAAAATATAGTGGTATAAATTCTATTCGAAGAAGGATTTGTTATGACGAAATTTAAAACGGTGCCCATCACCTTAATCACCGGCTATCTTGGAAGTGGAAAAACCACATTGATTAACCACATTTTAAAGAACGCTAAAAACCATAAAATCGCGGTCATCGTCAACGATATCGGCGAAGTCAATATCGACGCGGATTTGATCGCTAGCGGAGGCGTCGTCTCTGGACAAGACGATTCTTTGGTGCCTCTCTCCAACGGGTGCATTTGCTGCACGCTGAAGGAAGATCTCATTAAGCAATTAGCGGATCTGGTCAATTCCGGGAACTTTGACTATATCCTCATCGAAGCGTCCGGTATTTGCGAGCCCGTTCCTATCGCGCAGACCATTACTTATATGGAAGGCGAGTTTGAGAAGCAGGGACTACCCAAGTTCTATACATTGGATTCCATCATCTCGGTCACCGATGCGTTAAGGCTATCCGACGAATTCGGCTGTGGAGAAGTGCTTAAAGAAACGGAAAGAGGGGAAGAGAACCTCGAAAACCTCGTCATCCAACAATTGGAATTCTGCGACATTGTCTTGCTCAATAAAGTCAGCGAGATTTCTGCAGAGGAATTAAAGAAGGTGAAATTGGCAATTAAAGCCATCCAACCGGAAGCGAAGATCATCGAATGCGATTATTGTGCTGTCGATATTGACGAACTGGTCGATAACCATCTATTCGACTTCGAAAAGGCCGCGGGAAGTGCCGCATGGATTCGCGAATTCGAAGATCGGGACAACGAAGTCGACCATAGTGAAGAGGAGCACCATCACGATGACGATGATGACGATGACGAAGAGGAACATGAACACCACGAACACGGCCACCATCATCACCATCACCACGGCATAGAAAACGAAGAAGAAGGCACCGCTTTAGAATACAACATCAATACCTTTGTCTATTACCGTAGAAAGCCCTTTGACAAACAACTGTTCACGAAATGGGTGGAAGAATCTCCGAAACATAAAATCATCCGAGCGAAAGGCATTTGCTATTTTGCTGACGATGAAAAGAACGTCTATATTTATGAGAGCGCCGGCAGGCAAAGAACATTGGGCTGCACGGGAAAGTGGTTATCGGACCGTATCAGCAAACAACAAATTCAAAACCTCCTAAAAACCGATAAGAACTTCGCCCATGACTGGGATGACCAATATAAAGAAAAATTGATTAAACTGGTCTTTATCGGACAAAACCTCGATGAAGTGGCCATAAGGAACGAACTCGATCAAATCTAATCGAATCGCCGCAACGAATGGACTGAAAAAGCCGGCTAATCAAAAACCAAACGCTGAGGAAAGCAACAAACGCTTGTCTCGGCCCTACAAACACGAATATCGAATCGATGAACGCTCTTTTACTATCGGCAATCCAGGGGCCGTCGTTAGGGGGTTCGTTTTGAAGACAATAGAGGGCGGCGTATCTTGCCTTGAGGCCCTAGTCCGTATCGCATAGGGCGGGGGAGGCTTTATAATAGTCGCTAACAAGAAAGGACATAAACGATTTATGAATCAGCAATTACGCGACCTCATTGAAGATCAGATCAACAAAGAACTTTGGAGCGCCTATATTTATCTCGACATCGCCGAGTTCTATCAGGCCAAAGGACTCCATGGCCTCCACGCTTGGTTCGAGAAGCAGGCAAAGGAAGAAGTCGAACATGCGGAGAAATTCATGGAATTCCTTCATGACCGCGACGAATCCTTCCGCCTCAAGCCAATCGAAGCCCCGAATAAGGTCTATAAGGACCTCCGCGAGCCTCTTGCCTACCAGCTCGAGCACGAAAAACTCGTCACCTCCCTCATCCTTGCTATCTATGGCAAAGCTAAGGAAGTCGGAGATCCAATCGTTTCCCACTTCATGGCGTGGTACGTTAACGAGCAGGTTGAAGAGGAAGGGCATTCCAAAGAACTGCTCGACCAATATGACCTCTTCGCCAAAGACGGCGGACTCGGCTTACACGAGTTCGACAAAGATTGCGGCAAGGCCGTCAAATAATCGCGAGCATTAGCGGGGCTGTAATAGAACCTCAAGCCAATGATTGGCCAAAAGGTTAAAGTTATGGCCCCTTTCTTTTTACATCCTGCTCGGATCCTCTTTCTTGAGATCCGGATCGACGGAGGAGGGCGGGAGCCCGCCTTCCCACGAGGAGCTTTCGCCCGCCCTTGCTAAAGCGAGCTTTCGGTGCTGCGACCCTTTGATCTCTTTGTAATCCTCCCAAGCCTCTTTACTATAAGATTCGAATTCCTTCTCGCGTTCCTTCTTATCCATCCCTTCGTGGTAAATCTCAAAGTGCTCTTTGGCTTTGGCGACGGTCTCCTCAGCCCAGTTGAGGACGCCATATTTGCCAAGGTAGATGTCGATGAGGTATCGGTGGCCTTCTTTGTAACCGCCATCGATGGCCTCCTCGATCTTCTTAATCGCCGCGAAATGCTCTTCGCCCATCGGGCCAATGTAGTTGAGCCCATTGCTGCAAAGCGGGCAGCGCTTGAAGTCCTCCAAACCAAGAAGCGCCAACGCGGAGGGGTCGTTCTTCGCGATTTCCTCGAGCTTCTTGCGCTGGCCTTTGCTCAGGGGGTCCCCATAAGGATCGAGGACGCTTTCCTTAACGCGATCGATGTCCAACTGGATTTCGGGTTCCACCCTTTTGACGCGGGCTCTAAACGCGATCCCGAGTTCCTTGCCTTGGGCGATGAAAAGGAGGAGGTAGCGCTTCGTCCCGATATAGAAAGAAAGCGAAAGAGGATGATTCGGCGAGAAACGAACGAAGTTCTGGGGTTCTTCCGGGGCGAATTGATAGCCATCCTCCCCGTCGGTGGAAAGGAGGAATCTCGTCCCTTCGTAGGGCTCGCCTTCCGGCAAGGAAACGAGGCCCGGCGCCTTAAAGAAATAGACGTCTCTTTCCTTATAGCCATAACCTTCGTCGCGGTAGATCTTGATGGCAATGTGCTTTTTCATATTGCTTCGTCCTCCTCTAGGAGTTTCCATCCCAATGTTAGCCCCGCGTCGCTTAAAGGGGAACGCGCCTAAGCGCATTGTCTCTTAGTAAGCGACTGGGTCTCAGTCTTCGTCGTCGATGTGGGGGTTTTGGGCCCAAGGGGGCCGGTTTTGGAGCAACTCTTTGCCCATGGCGATCCAGGGGATGCGGCTGTCCTCGTCGTTTTGATTGACCGCCTGGATCAGGCAATAGAAGCGGCCATCGTGGAACAAGGTGTCGAGATAGTACTTCTTGTCTTTCGAGGTGTAATGGAAGGGATCGGAATCCAGGTTCGCCCGCACCTTCTCGATGAAGGCTTTCCGCAGGGGCTCAAAATGCTCCATCTCGCTCTCTTCAATCTTGTAGCTCAGGGCGATGAGGCTTGCGTACGCCATGAAGAATACGGGGATCATCGGGTAGGGGAAGTCGGGGACGATGGGGTCGATCCGATGCTTCTCGAAGAAATAGATCGCCTCGTCTTCTTTGGAAGGTGGAGTCACTTTCCCTTCCTTTAAATAAAGGAATAGGGCCTCGATTTGATGCTGGGTGAGAGGCCGATAATCGCCCTTAGGGCCCATGCGGCAAAGAATCAGGTCGGAGGGGATCTCATCGTAGCCGGAAAGCCGGGCGGCGAGGGGCGTTCCGCCTTTTCCCCGATCGTCGCAGAAGCCGCCGATGGGGAAACCCAGGGTTTTCGTGAGGCGCTCGGTGGCGGCGGTGGAAACCGTATAAAGGCGGGCGAAGCCGCTCGTTTCTTTCAGCGCGTTATAAGTGGAAAAGTCGATGGCGACCTTTTCGAAGTGGTCGCTGACCCGGATGGCGTTTTCCTTCATGGGGCTTCTCTCCTGGTTTGCCCCATTTTAATCTCGCGCCCATTTCTTTGGTGTCTTTTCGGCCGTTATGTCGCCTCAAAAGCGACATTTCCGACCCTTTCCTATGGAAACGATGGGGACTCTTGTAAAAGCGAATAAATATATCGATTATGAAATTGGAGGGATGAATATGGGACACAATCCGAACCAAGAAGACGCCGAGACGCTTTTCCGTAAGGGACTCGCCCTTTTTAACGGAGACGGCGTCGAAAAAGACGAACAAGAAGGCGCTTATCTGATCTCTTTGGCGGCCAAAAAAGGCCACGCCGAAGCGAAAGATTGGATCGACGACTACACCTTCGACGATAACGCCGGCGTTCAGGGAGCTTCCTGATGAAGAAGCGTCTCTGTCCCGAATGCGGGCATTTCGCCTTGGAACTCGTTCTATCGAGCAAGCCAGGCGAAAAAGACCGCCTCGTCTGCGGACACTGCCACAAAGAGTTCCCCTATGAGGAGCCTACCGTCTCCTTAGACAGGGATTCCGTTCAGCGTTTCCCAAACCCGAACGACTTTGATGGCGAGACCGAATTAAGCAAAGCGATGCGGAGGAAAAAACAATGAGCAAAGCCATTGGCATTCGTTTCGTTCCTTACGACAAGAAGAAGCATTTAACGAACCATTTCTTCGGCAAGCCCGTTTGCCCGAGGAGCATGGAAGGGGAGTTTGACGATCAAGTCCTCTTCTTAGGCATGATCCATCTCCCGGAGATCGCCCCCTTCGACAAAGAGAACCGGCTGCCCCATACGGGCTACCTTTATTTCTTCCTCGACGTGAGCAACCCACGCCGGATGGGTCCGATCGTCCGCTACGTCGAAACCGAGCCCGAGGTCATCATCGATGACTACAACCACCTCTTGGCCTTAGAAGGCTTCTCCGGCATCGAGACCCCGCGGGGCATCGCGTTTGAGGAAGTGGAGGCGGACGCGGAAGGCTGCAAGCTCCTCGGCGTCCCCTGCGATTGGAATTACCCCGATCCCCCGAAGAGCGATCTCTTATTGACCCTTGACCACATCTCCGAAGAGTTGAATTTCCAGGTCCAGCTCAATGGCTTTACCTACATCTTCTTCGGACCAAAAGGCGAGGAGTTCTCCGGCGTCTATGGCTATGGCGAATACGACTAAGGAGCCTTTATGAAACTCATCGTGCAAGGCTACATCATCGTGCGAGGCCAGAAGGCTGATTTTTCCTCGGCCTATGATTCGCCTCTTTCGCTGATAAACAAAAAGACGACCACCGCGATCCAAGACGTCTGCTTCGTCGTGAATGAAGCGACGGCTTATGTCGTTTCGCTCGTCTTAGCGCGTGGCGAAACCCGGGATCTTATCAATCTTCGGGTCGGCGAAAACGTTGCCTACACCCACAAAGGCAATGCCTATGAATACCTGCTTTCCTTCGGATTGGAGGGCGAATGATGCGCATCCATTACGATGGCTTCTGCCGCTTGACCCGCGGTAGCGGCGCCCCTTTTGAGGACAATGGCGGCGCGCTCGACCTCGAAGTCGGGCAGACCGTCGATCTCCCTTGGCAGGACACGCATCTAGAAATCGCGGACGCCGACGAAGAAGGCGCCTCCGTCAACCTCTACCTTGGCGAGAGTAAAAGCAGCGCCTACATCGCCTATAACGGCACGAAGACCTTCGCCTTGGAACGCGCCGCGCTCCATCTCGAAATCCAAATCAACGTCCAAGCATGAAAGGAGTGACTATGGAACGCATCACTTACCGCTTAATCCGCGTGGAAAACGAGGAGAATCAAGACCTCGACGCCTGCAAGCTTTTGGGCGCCCCCGTTTTGGCGAAGGGCCTTTTGGAAGCCCTCCACCTCAAAGACACCGAATACTTCATCGCCCAGATCAACTGCGCCCAAGTCAAGAACCCGCCCTTCCCGGAGAAAGGCTGGCTCCATTTCTTCTTGGATGTCGAAAGCTTAAAACCCCGCGTCGTCTACACCGAGAAAGACCCGGCGGAGGTCATTGACGACATCAACGAACCCTTCGACGCCGACGCCTATGGCGACCCCACTTGCCTCAAGATGGAATTCCCGGGCGAAAAAGGCTCGTTCCTCTTCGGCGAGAATGACCCTGACATCGGCTTAGAGGGCAGCACCAGCACCGCTGGGAAGCTCACCCTTCTTCAAATCGACGCGCTCGCCCTTCCCCAAGGAAAGCAGAAGCCCCTCCGCTTCGGCGACTTCGGCTTCGGCGATGGCCATTGGGTCTTCTTAATCAAAGAGAAAGATCTCAAGAAGCGCGACTTCCGCCACGTCGAATTCGTGGAGGTTGAATCATGAGCCTGCCCCAGGGTGAGATGTTCGATCCCTTGGATCTTCGCAAGAAGGTTCTCGCCAAACGCAGCGAGTTTTCCTTCTTGCCTTCTTACCTAGGCCCCTTCGGCATGATGAAGGCCCTCCAAAGGGAGATGAACAAAGGGGCGGTCAACCCCAAGGTCAATTTCTATGCGGTCGAGCTCTCCGAATATATCTCGTTCGGCAAGTCTTTCGTCATCGAGCAAAGCCAGGCGCATAGGAACGAAGAAGCCCCCTTTGTCATCGCCTTCGCCCGCGACGCGTTCAGTGACTCCGAATTCGAGGAAAGCGAAGCCCTCTTAGAGCATCTTCTTCTTTGCTTCAACGACGAGGAATTGATCCCCGCGTCCCGGGAAGCGTATCTATCGACCATCCTTCTTGGCTATATGCGGATCGGCCGTTATTTCAAAGGCCTCCGTTATGCCTACGCCTTAGAAGAAGCGGCCAGTGGCGGAGACTGCTACGAGATCCTTGGCCGCTACCTCTCGATGAACCTCAGCTTCCCGAAAGCGGCGGATGCCTATCTAAAAGGCGCCGAAGTCTTCTTAAAAGCCGGTAACCGTGCCAAAGCCGCGCGGCTCGCCTGTTCTGGCTATGCCCACCTTGCCCAGATCCCCGGGTCCTCGCTTCCCACGGAAGAAGAGATCAAGAAGAAATATGGCGAGGAAGCCCCCATCGTCCTCGCTTATCCTAAGCGCCTCGCCATCAAGCATGACCCCGTTGAATTCACCCCCGAATTCCAGAGGGTCTACGCCCAAGCGATGGAAGAGGCCTACGACGAATTCGAGAAGCGGGGCAAGGCCCACGCCTTCGTCCTTTGGGAAACGATGGAAAAGGCGTTTGCCAAGCGCGGCATCGCCTGGAAAAACCCACAGAAAATGAACCCAAACGTAAAGTTTGATTAAGGAGGAAACAACCATGAAACTGCGCATCATCGATTATGGCTGGGGCATCGACCGCCGAAGCGGCGAGCGAAGCGAAAGCGTCTGCGCGGAAGTGAATTTCCACGTCAAGGAAGGAGCCCTCCCCCCGGTGGGGCCGGAGAAGAAGGTCTTCAAGATCACCAAGGTCGGCGAAGGCTCTGTTTCCGTTTGGCTCTCCGACAAACAGGGCGAAGCCACCATCTCGATCGGCAAGCCCTATGAATATCGCCCAATGAGCATCGATGGCGGCCATTATTACCGCTTCGAGCTGGAGGAATAACGATGAAGCTCCACGTTCGCGCCATCTTCCTCCAAGACAAGAAGATGCAGGAAGCCTGCTTCGATCTCCCTTATGAGAATGGCGAGCAGCGCTTCCCCAAAGAAGCGCCCTTTGATCGGGCCTTCTACCTCGGCCCGGATTACGGCTATTCGCTCGACGTCATCAAAATCGACGTCGAGAAACGTTCCTTGAACCTCGGCTATGACGAGACCGTCGTCTTAGACGAAGGCGGCCACGCCCATTGGCGGGGCGGGGGCGTGGAACTCGATTTCAACTTAAATGAGTAAAGGCAAGAAGACAACGACATTTTGGAGCGAAGAAGAGCTCGCGAAGCTTCGCGAATTTGCCCTTTTCGGTCCGCCTTCGATCCTTAGGGATCGGAAACGTTTCCGCACGGTCCCCCTCTCCAAGCAGCAGGAGAACGACGCGATCGATTTTATCGCCGAGACGATGGAACTTTCCTTCTCCGACGCCTTGCTAAGGATGATCGATCTCCGCGGCAAGACCGACCCCGAAGTCTATAAAGACGCGAAGATCGACCGCCGCGTGTTCTCAAAGCTTCGTTCGAGCCCGGCTTATCAGCCTTCCCGAAGCACCGCGATCCGCCTCTGCTTGGCGCTTCATCTCCTCCCCGCCGAGGCGATGGCCTTGCTCGAAAAAGCCGGCTTCTGCCTCTCCCGTTCCAAGCGGGAGGACATTGTCGTGCTCTATTGCCTGCAGAACCATATCTATGACGTCGACACCGTCAACGATGCGTTGAAGAAACTCGGTTTGGAGGTCCTTTGCTGATGGCGAAGAAACCCACGGCCAAAGACCTGCTTTTCCTCCTCGATGACCGCTTAGAGGTCAACCTCAAACCGGGCGAAGGGGTCGAAAAGGCCAAAGAACGCCTTGAAAAACGCCTTAAAGAAGGCGAAGAAGACCTTGTCTTATTAAAGAGGGCGATCTCGATTTATGACGCCCTGCTTTCTTTGGGCATAGCGAGCAAAGAAGCCTTGGCCGCCAGCCTTCTCGAGCATGCGAAGAAACGCCAAGCCAAAGGGGAGATGGACTCGGCTTACGAAGCCCTGGAACTCGCCTCCCGTTTCGGCGGCGCGAGAGAAAAGATTGCCTTCGCCAAAACCTTGATAAGCGGAACCTTCGGCGTCTCCTCCCGCGAAGAGGGGCTCTCGATTCTTTCGGAACTCGCCGATTCCGGTTACCCCGAAGCCTCTTATCTCATCTACCTCCTTCATCAAACCTCGCCCGATCTCGTCGAAGGGAAGCTGGCCAAAGAAGAATACCTAAGGGCCAGAGCCCTTGGCTATCCGCTCGCCCTTCAGCCCTTAAGCGAAGGCTTTGACGAACGCCCCTATACCGCGATCCTTTTGGAACGCTTCCATAAGGGCGAAGAGTCCTTGGCTTTCGCATTATCCAAACGCAAGGACCTTGACGAAGAAGCGAGAAGGAAATACCTCCTTCTTGCTTTAAAACAAGAAAACGCGGAGGCCGAAGAGGCTTATGCCGAGATGGTTAAAGAAGAGAAGAAAGAAGAAGGAAGGCGCTATTTCGAGCTCGCCGGGAACCATGGCAGGCCCAAATGCTACTTGAAGGCCGCTTCGCTATTGGAGGCCAGCCCATCCTTCTATCAAGGCGGAGAAGGGGAGAAACAAAAAGAAGAGCTCCGCCTTTATCGCTTGGCCCAAGAGGCCAATGTCCCCGAGGCGCTGACGAAGATCGGCATTGCGACCCTCTTTGGCTACGGCTTAGAAAAAGAGCCCAAACAAGGCCTCGCCCTCTTGCGCTTGGCTTTAGCCAAGGGTGAGCGTTACGAAGCCCCATATTGGCTTGGCGAATGCCTTTATCGCGGGCTTGGCGCGAAGAAGAACCCCAAGCGGGGAACCGACTATTGGAAGATTGCCGCCAAAGAAGGGAACGCCCTCGCATTGGATGCGCTCGCCTCGATCTATGAAAGCGGCGCGAAAGGCGTGAAGAAGAACCCGCGCCTCGCAGCCAAATATTCCTTCGCCAGCGGGAAGAACCGCGATTGAAAGAAAAAAGGGCTGTAACAAAATCTCTCATTTGATTAGGGGGAATGATTACGGCCCTTTATATGCCTACCACAAACTCTTTGCGCAGCGTCCACTAAATATGACAGGACGAAAAGCGGCGCAGCAACGAAAATGGCTGTCTAGTGTTCGGAGCAAAATAATAAAAGATACGGGGAATTTGCGGGGTTTTATGGATTTCGAAGGCCAAGAAATATTCTTAATGGACTGTTTTCTTCTTATAAAGGAAGCCCGTTAAGAAAAGCAGGGCGGAGAGGACTATAAAGATCAAAACAAAGAAGTTGATTTCTTCGGTCCAACGCAAAGCGATGAGCGGGACGTCAATGACGACGGCCAAGATCATGGGCCAAGGTGAGAAAAGGCCCGCATTATCGTGGAATAGGCGAATGAGCAAATAAGTGAACGCCCCCACCAACGCGATAGAGCCTATCGCTTCGAGGGCATGGAAGAAAACATGTGCCTCAATTTGGGATGGGTACATGACCGGAATCGCCATAGAAAAAGCGACGAGGTATGCGAAAGATAGCCAGAGGAGCGGTTTGTTGTCGCTGCTTGAGTGAATGGAGATCGTTTTGAGCAAAATCCCGAGAATCCAAATGCCATAGGAAGCGAATTGAAGACCGGAAATGGTGTAATGGGTATGAACCATGCCCGAGAGCAAAAGGACGCCGCCGGCGAGGCAAAGGCTACCAAAATGCAGATCCTCATTTGGCTTCACAAGCGCCTTTACGTTGGGGCGGCATTTCAAGATGAGCAAGACCATGAAGACGATGGCAGAAAGAAAAACGATGGAATAGACATAACCATCGAACGCCGTGCCAAACAAATTCACTCCGCTACTTAAGGATAGGATGACGGAGATGGACCTTTCGGTAAGCAGAAGGACGAAGTAGAGGAAAAAGCAGAGATTGATGAGGTAGGCTATGGTTTTGGATTTGTTCTTCATGCTGTTTTATCATACTCCTTTATCCATGCCGTTTGATGAATGTGGCTTAGGCCTTTCTTGCCGAATTGCCTTGAAAAGACCGCAACGAGGTGTTGCTACTATGCCCAAGGGGTGTTTGATATGATTTCGTTGGAGGCAAAAACGATGGAAACAAAACAAGTCCTATATGAACTCAGAACCAAAAACGGATTATCCCAAGACGAGCTCGCGGAGAAAGTCTTTGTGACTAGACAGGCGGTTTCGCGCTGGGAAAACGGAGAGACGATTCCCGCAACGGAGACTCTGAAACTGTTATCCAAACTCTTCAACGTTTCCATTAATACGTTGCTTGGATCCCCTCATCCGCTTTATTGCCAGTGCTGTGGCATGCCGCTAGATGATTCAATCATTGGCAAGAACGGCGATGGTTCCCTAAATGAGGAATATTGCAAGTGGTGCTACGCGGATGGGACCTACACCTACGAGGACATGGATGACCTCATCGATGCTTGCGTTCCCCATATGGCCAAGGAAGGGTTTTCTGAGGAAGAGGCTCGCGCCTATATGAAAGAAAACCTTCCCCATCTCAATTATTGGAAACACCATGACGAGCTGAGCGACAATGGGAAGTTCGACGCTTTTAAGAAAACCTTAATCAAAGAAATAAACGGCCTGCACATCGAGGGTATGCCCCCAGTAACCAAGCTAAGCGCCCTCGTAGGCTCATACGTAAACTTGGAATACCCATTGTCTAACGGGGCGAAGGTGAAATTCCTCAACGATGAGACGACGTACCTAGGCACTCAGCTCGATTCCGAAACCGACAGGGGGTTCTGCTATGGCGTCGTGGCCAATGTGGACTTCATCCTTGTTTGTACCTACGGCGAGGGAGGCTCCGACCCAAAGCTCGTCATGTACAAGAAAAGATAGTCTTTGTCCTGTAGCAAGAACCATCATCTCCGTCTAGCAAAACGGAGATTTTCTTTCCGTCTTCAAAAGAAAAATAAGGTGGATTTGCGCGGAAAACGAAAATATTGGAGTTAGAGCGATTCCCTGAATAATGAAGATTTATGGGCTGATTCTCAAAAAGCCGTTATTGTTCCCCCCAATCTCGGCATAAACCAAATCACGTCAAAAAGCGAGGACTCCTAAGACTCGAAAATCGACAAAAGGCAGAGGCTATTTGGTGAGCATGGACTCAAGGGCGTCAAGGTCGTAGAACTGATAATAAGGCACTTCGATATCGGGCGTTGCGCCGAGTTCCACTCCGCGAACTATTTTCTTTCCATCGTAATTGCAAAGAATCGTGTTGGAGGAATACTGGATTGCCCTTCCGGATGGCAGGTATGTGCTTGCGACGGCGCATTCGCCTCCACCACTGGTCTGGCCGATGATTTTGGCATCGCCCTTATATTGGGCGAAGACGGGGAGGAGATTTCCGCAAGAGAAGGAAACGGGAGAAGTGAGGATGGAGATCTTAAAGTCATCGCCATAGACATCGTCCTTATCGTATTTGCCGTCATGGTTGCTATCGACCTGGCAATTCAGATCGACCAAGGAATGGTTGAGGGTGTCATATTGGTGGACGCTGCCGACGTTGTTTTTAGAAATTAGAGCAAGGAGCTTGACGGCGATGCCCACGGTTCCGCCGCCGTTGCAGGAGTCATCGATGATGACGTTTTCGACTCCAACATGCTTTTTGATTTCCTCAAATGCGTGGACGAAGAAGAAATAACTGTCGCTTTTCCACAGTTCGTCAGTTTTCGTGGGGTCATAGCGGTTCATGTCGAATATGAAACTGTCGAAATAGAAATAGGCTGTCTTACCGCTTTTTGAATAATAGACACTGCCGTCGATTCCATACGTTGAAGGGCTGGTGCCGAAGGTGTTGTTCCTTTGCGCGGTGAGCGACCTCTTTAGCATTTTCCTTTCGGTGGAACGCTGCCCGCGGAAAAGTTGCTCTTTGGAATCGCCAAACCAACTGGCTAGGCCGTTAACGCCAGAATGGTCGTCTTCCAATCCGGCGAAAAGCTCGAAATAGGCGTGGCACCTCGCATCGTCGTTTTCTGCCGTCAGCTTTTCGTCATAGCCGAGCATAGAGAAATATTGGGACATCGAAGCAATGCCGCGATGGTCGCGGAGGCCATATTGGTATTCGAGCGTCTGATATAGAGAAGCCTTATCTAGAAGCCTTAGGTCATAGGGCATGCCGTTTTTATCGTGATATGCGGTCAGCTTATTCGCGACAGACCCGTCCGCATTCCCTAAAGGCAAGGCAAGGGCAATGTTGCTGTTATATTGGACAACCCTTTCGAAGTCATAGATGTGGTAAGCGTTTACGTATGAGCCAAAGACGGAGTCGTATAAGGCAAGTGGGGCATAAAGGGTGTTGCCTTCGACGACTAAGTCGAAGTCCTTGGCAAAAACCTCATAGCCGATCGTCGTGTACGTATCTTCCGGCTCGATGACGCTGTCCGACGTGAACTTCATGTCGGCGAGCAAAGATCCGGCGATAGAGCTTATGTCCGACCCCTCCGTACCAAGCGATATTTTGCCAGCGGTTTTGAATTGCATTTTGTCGATATCCAAAATGGCAGTGAAAACGGTTTTTGCATCGCCGTCTTTCACGTTGATGGAGTTATCAGAAAAAGAATATTCGTAAGCGGAGGGAAGAGAGCCGCTGAGCAATTTTCCATATCCCTCGAACGTCGTATAGAGGACGTTTTGATATTCAGGGTGGACGTAATAAGTCATCGCCCCCTTTTTGCTATGTTCCGCCCATTTCACAGGGTCGGGGACAAGGGGCGTGACATCGGCATTCATGACGTCGACGACGGAATAGGTGTCCACGGTTTTTTCAACAAGCTTCACCTTTTCCTTAGAAGAAGCTGCAGGGGTGGAGCAACTGGCCAAAGCGATGGCGGGAAGGACAAAAAACAAGGCATTTTTCTTCATAATGCGCCCTCCTTTTATGGTTAAAATAATAATCGAAAAAGAGGGCTATAGAAATAGCGGAATAAGGGGATTTTGGAACGATTAGTCGGGTTTTGCAGGGATTTTGCAATTCTGTCGGATTATTAGGAGTGGCTTCCCCCTATTCTAGGCCTCACTTGTATGAGCCGCCTTGCCCGTTAGCCTGCATAGTCTAAAATAGAATTCGTCAGAGCTTTTCGTGTCGGAGGTCCTCACGTCGGGGTGATTTGGACCGAAAAACGATATCTTGCGAAGAGGCTAATTAATTCACTAATCAGGAATAGTTATTACGCGTTTTTCGGAATCACTTGCATAATGACCTGATCCATGAACTCGTTCGGATCGGTAAACACCGTGGGATCTTCTTCCATCGATGGCTCTTCTTCATGCTTGCCATGATGAGAATATCCGTTGGCTTTAAATTCCATGCTCGCCGTATGGACGTAATTTGAGTTTTGATCAAAGTTCTCCTCAATATGGACGATCGTATATTCGAAGTTATCGAGTTCTTTGGTTTCTTTGTTTAAGTACAATGTTCCTTTGACGGCTCCGGGAATGATATCGCTCTCGCCTAATTGCTCGATGTATTTTTCTTCTTGGAGCTCAAAAGATAATTCCGAATACTTGTCGGATTCAGCGTACTGAAGATTATTATTGATGATGAACTCGCTGATTTCTTTATCGCTGCTTTCTAATAGCGAAAAACAAATTTGATAATACAAAGAGTCAATGGTTTCGCAATACCCTGGACCATCGTAGATATTTATCCTAGAAAATACATTGCTCAATGCTTCTGTTGTATAGGCGCCAAACAAGATGTCTTTTCCAATGGTCCCGTTGAATATGCGGTAATCATTATTGTCATCATCAAAATAATCGCTGAAGATGTAATAGTTCTGAATTTGAAGATTCGTTTCATCGAATTGTGCTTGAACTTGTTGAATGTAAGTGCTTCGTTCACGATCTTCCTTTTCTTCAAACTCGTCATTTAAAAACGAATTTGTCGTGGCGTATTGAACCAAACCATAATATCCATACCCCTGACACATGATGTCGAAGGTATTGGTGTTCTTATCTTCTATTAGCTGTTTGTAGGTTTCTACGTCTACATCGTAGTAATAACCAACGTTGCCAAGTCCATTGTAATTGATGAACTCGATGTATTTGCCATCGTCGCCAATCAAATTCGTGTAGACGCTGAAGTTTTGCCTAAATTCGGCCACAAAGGCCTTTTCATTAAAGGGTGATAAGTCCTGTTTTGCTAATAATGCTTTGAGATTATCGACGTCTTTTTGATTAACGATGATTTCTTCGGAAGACGACTCTTCGCTCTTTCCCTCGTCGCTTTTCTGACTATCGATCGACTGTTCGGGAACCGATTCAGAGCTGCTTCCTTTGCCGCCTTCGTTTCCACCGCATGAAGTGATCGAAAGAGCTAATGGAAATAGAATTATAGGTAATAATTGTTTATTCATTTTCATTACCTCCTAATACGTTTTTAGTGTGTCTGGAATCTCGTGTAGACGATTCCTGTTGCTACGTTCGAATTCTAATCGCTTCAGCTCGTAATAGGCAACTATTTCCCATCAGCATCTAGCCTTGCTCTTTTTTATTAGAAAACAGTCTCAATAAAACACCCCTGTCCAATCTCCTTTGTGATGCTTTCGCTACAAAACGCATGGTAAGATTACGTAGCGAAGGAGGACTTTGAAAATGAAGGAAGAACTATTAAAAGGCTTATCCGAAGAGCAGATCGCCAAATTAAAGGCCTGCAAGGGAACGGAAGAAATATTAGCGGCCGCCAAAGAGGAAGGTATCGAGCTCACCGATGAGCAACTAGAAGTTGTCTCTGGCGGCAGTCTGTGCGCCCCGGCTTGCCCGAACTGCGGAACGAAAGAATACGTGTATAAAGGCACCGAAGAACACAACCAAGACAAGTATGTTTGCAAAAAATGCGGCGCGATATGCGGCGACTTCGGCATTTGATTGAACCGTTTAATCTTTATTGATGCATCTAGTCCCAAAGACCTTGCTTTTATAGCGCCGTTCTTTGAGATGGCGTTCCTGAAGCCCGCTCTATAGGACAAGGGAGGCTTTTGCCCTAGGGCCATAATGGGCTTGTAAAGCCCTTTCCATAAGGATATCGAAAGCCTCGTTACAAAACTTGAAGCATAGAAAAAAGTCGGAAGCGTTTTGTTTCCGACTTTTGCATTTCCTGCGCAAAAACCCCGTTATTTTTCAAATATAGAGGATTTCGCGGAGCGCAAGCTGCTTTTCTTTCACCGAAATTGCTGAGTTTGCTCCTATTCCGTCAAATATGTTTGTCGCAGCGTCCAGGTCGGCAATATCCGCAGCGGACGCACACCTCGTCTCTATAGATGCGCTCGTGGCCGCCGGGGCATGTGGTCCCAAAAGCCGGCATAGGTGACTTCGAAAGCCCTGTAGCGGCCGTTGGAGCCTCACCAGCTTCCATATTCGCATCTCGGTTTTGAACGAAACAAAGGTATGCCGCTTCTTTTCAAAAGGTTCGCTTTTATGTATCGATAAACATCGTCTATTTTCTCTTCGACTCAAAGGTTTCGAAAAGTCGGCAAAGGGTCATGCGTATCTAGGGCGATAACGCGAAATGATGGTCAAAGAACCCATTTAATTTTTTGGTCTCCCTATATAATTAATGAAATATTGGATTTCTGGTTAAGATGAAAACGCTCAGTAAGAGAACGCGCATTGCATTAAAGGCGATTGAAGATGCCGTATTCTTTCTCCTCGCCGAGAAAGAGTTCGAATGCATAACGGCTCAGGATATCTATCGTCGGGCTGGCGTCAACAAGATGACCTTTTACAAATACCATAAAAACAAATACGATGCCCTAGCCAAAGCATTTACCTCGCGTCTAAATGAGGAATACGACATTGAAGAAGCTAAATGGCGAAAGACACAAGAGAACATGAGCGTAGACGAGGCAAGCTACCTTGGCCTATTGTTCGTCGCGAACTTCTTCGGCCGTTACCGCGTTCAGTTCGCCCACCTCGTCTCTAGTTCGGGCGATTTTCCAAAAGACGTCGTATTCTCCGCTCTCTTTGCCAATTATCGTCCATATTTCTCCTATATGATTGGGAGGGAACTGAACCAAGAAAACGAATATCTTATCCACTTCGTCTTCGGCGCGTTTTGCGCCATCTATGAATGCCAGATGCAGAAGTTTGCCCAAAACCCCGATGATGGGTCCTCTAGTCAAGACGTAGAGAAGGCGTGCCGCATGATCAGCAAATCTTTTTCCGCGTTGTTTCGTTCTCTTCACGAAGAAGATTGCCGAACGCACTAGGTTGCAGGTGAATGCTCCGCTTCTTTTCGTAGGACATTTGCGCATCAAGTGTATTACGGGCGCGGGATAATACGTTTAATCAAAAACTACCGGTGATTAAATAAGTGCATGGCATTTCCAAACGTTTTTCGCTGAGGTCCTTGAAACGGGACTTTCAGCATTTGTTTCTGGGCCGTTTTCTTCTATGGCGTGGCTTAAAAACCCTGCAATGGCCCCGTGGTTTGCCTGCCTCCTCCGCGTTAGGATTTGCTCAGCCGTCGTGCTGGGAAACGCTGCATGGGGGCATTAACTCCGTTCATGCTTCGGGCTTCCGAGGCTTCCTATAAACCGATGAAAGAAAGGAAAACACATGGGTTATTTGTTCAAAAAATTCACCGCGTGGAACTGGATATCGATCTTTGTCATCGTGCTTCTCACCCTCGTGCAGGTCTACTTCACGATGGCTGTCGTTGCCTGTGTCAATGAGTTGATGAGTGTCGTCCAGCGTGGGATTGTCGATGAAATCTGGAAAAATGGTTTCTGGATGATCCTCTCCGCGTTGCTGCTCGCCATCGCGCAGACGGTGATCTCCATCATCGCCTCCGCTACTGCGAGTTCCATCGTGACCAGGACTCGTAACGAGCTCTATCAGAAAATCAATGCGCTGTCGCTCGCCGACATGGCTGGATTCTCCACCGAATCCCTCATCACCAGAACCACCAACGACATCCAGAATGTCCACTTGGCGTTCCTCACCGCTTTGCGCACGGTCTTCGTCGCTCCGATCACGATGGTTTGGTCCATCATCTTGCTCGTCCAAACCGGCGTTGCGGAGCTGACCATCGGCACCATCATCTGGCTGGTGCTGCTCGTCGTCGCCGTCATCTTCTTAATCCTCTTGGTCATCCCCAAGTACAAAGCCGTTCAGCGCTTGACCGATGCTTTGAACGTCGCTAGCCGCGAAAACCTCACGGGTATCCGCGTCGTCCGCGCCTTCAACGCCGAAAGATATCAGGAAGAGAAGTTCGAAAAGGTCAACGTCGAGTTCACGAAGAAACAGATCTTTGTCGCCAAAGCCTTGGCCTTCTTCACCCCGTTTGTCATGTTCGTCATGATGGGCCTCACCCTCACGATTCTGTGGATCGCCTGCATCATCCTGCACGGCAACGCCACCATGGAGCAGGCTACGGCGGCTTTCGCTGCGACGAACTCCTTCGTTATGCTCGCTTCGCAGATCGTCATGGGCTTCATCTTGCTCATCTCGATCATTCTCCTTTGGCCTCGTGCGACCGTCTCCGCGAGACGTATCCGCGAAGTCCTTACGCACCTTGAATCCATCGTCGACCCCGAAAACCCCGAGGAATTCAAGGAAGAGGGCACCATCGAATTCCGCGATGTCGGATATGCCTATCCTGGCGCGGATAAAGAATCGGTTTCCCACATCAGCTTCAAAGTCAAAAAAGGCGAGACCATCGCTTTCATCGGTGCGACGGGCTCTGGCAAAACGACCATCATCAACATGATTCCGCGCTTTGCCGACGCTACGACTGGCGAAGTCTTCGTCGATGGCGTCAACGTCAAAAACGTCCGTCAGGAAGACCTCCGCAACAAGATTGGGTATACCCCACAACGCGGCTTCCTTTTCAAAGGGAACATCCGCGAAAACATCGCTTTCTCGAATCCTGAGATGACGATGCAGGACGTCAAGAAAGCGGCCGATATCGCCTGCGCGAGCGAGTTCGTTGAATCCAAGCGCGAGCAATACGAGTCGGAAGTCGCTCAAGGCGGCACCAACTTCTCTGGCGGTCAGAAACAGCGTCTTTGCATCGCTCGTTCCGTCGCCAAGTTCCCGGAAATCCTCATCTTCGACGACTCCTTCTCCGCCCTTGACTACCGCACCGACAAGGTCGTGCGCCAAAACATCAAGGAATCGATGCCTGGCGTCACCCGCGTTATCATCGCTCAGCGCGTCGGCACCATCATGGACGCCGATCAGATCGTCGTCCTCGACAAGGGTGAAATGGTGGGCTTAGGCAAACACGAAGACCTCGTCCGCAATTGCCCTGTCTATCAGGAAATCGCCCTTTCTCAGCTCAGCAAAGAAGAGCTCGGACTTGCGCCCAAGCAAGCCGCCGCCAAAGGAGGTAACTAACGATGTCACAAGCAATCGCCGCGAAAAAGCCGAATAACTTTGGCCGTTTGAAAGACCTCTTTAAATTCGCCCGCAAGTATTATGTGCCGATGGCAATCTCCATCGTGTTGCTGATTGGCTCTGCGGTGCTTTCCATCCTCACCCCGCGTTACGTGCAAACGCTCACCAACCTCATTTCCCCCGCGGAACTCACCGTTGGCGCTAATGGCATGGTCGAGGTCAAGATGGACCTCTTCGTCCAGAACGCGATCTTCCTCCTTAGCTTCATCATCTTAAGTTTCTTGCTCTCGATGATCTCGGGCATGATCTTCAACGTGGCGGTCCAAAAACTTAGCCGCGATATCCGTACCTCCATCAGCGAGAAGACCAACCGGATGCCGTTAAATTACTTCGACACCAGGCAAATCGGCGACATCCTCTCCGTCATCACCAACGACGTCGATGCCTTGTCGACTTCCTTGCAGAACTCCATTACTTTGGCTGTTCAGGCCGTGGTTACTCTCGTCGGCGTCATCATCGCGATGTTCATCTCCGAGTGGCATATGGCCCTCGTCGTCTTGATTTCGCTCCCCATTATCCTCATTGCTATCTTCGTCATCTTCCACTTCGCCACCCCGTTATTTGGCAAGAACCAAACCCTCTTGGGCGAAGTCAACGCCGAAGTCGAAGAAAGCTTCACCGGTCAGATCGTCATTAAGGCCTTCGGCGCCGAAAAGCGTAAGAACGCCCAGTTCGAGAAGAGGAACGCCGCCCTTGGCAGGACGCTGTTCACCTCGCAGGCCCTCGGTGGCATCATCGAGCCGGTCATGAGCGTCCTCTCCTACCTCACCTATGCGGCCGTCATGATCGTCGGCGGTCTCCTCTTTGTCAAAGGGGATATCAAACTCGGCCTCATCACGGGCTTCCTCGTCTACGTCTCCTTGTTCCAGCAACCGCTTTCCGAAATCGGCCAAATCGGCTCCACCGTCCAGCTTGGCATCGCCGCGGCGGGACGTGTCTTCGACTTCCTCGCCGAAGAAGAACTCCCCGACGAATCCGAGAAGAAGACGGGCCTCCTCGATCACGACCACATCCGTGGCGAAGTCGAATTCCGCAACGTGGCCTTCGGCTATGATCCTGCCAAGCTCACCATCAAGAACTTCAACCAGAAGATCCAGCCTGGCATGAAGGTCGCCATCATCGGTCCTACCGGCGCTGGCAAGACCACCTTGGTCAACTTGCTCATGCGCTTCTACGAGACCACCAAAGGCGATATCTTAGTCGATGGTGTCTCCATCCACGACATGACGCGTGAAGAGCTCCGCACGGTATTCGGCATGATCTTGCAGGAAACCTGGGTCATCAATGGCACGCTCCGCGAGAACATCGTCTATAACCTCAAGGATGTCTCCGAAGACCGCCTGAATGAGATCTTGAAAGAGACCTCTTTGGATCACTTCGTCTCCACCCTGCCGCAAGGCATCGACACCGTCATTCAGAAGGATTCCGCCCTCTCGGCTGGACAGAAGCAGTTGGTCACCATCGCCCGCGCAATGGCCGAGAACTCGCCGATGCTCATCCTCGACGAGGCGACCAGCAACGTCGATACCCGCACGGAAATCCTCATCCAAAGCGCGATGGATTCGTTGACCAAAGGACGCACCTCCTTCGTCATCGCACACCGTCTCTCTACCATCAAGAACGCCGACCTCATCATCGTTATGAAATCTGGCGACGTCGTTGAGACTGGTACCCATGACAGCCTCATGGCCCTTGGTGGACTCTATAGCGAGATTTATAACTCGCAATTCAATAACTAGTTCCGCCTTGAACAAACGTTGACGAACAAGCCGACTCGTGCGATGGCCTATCCATCGCCGGTCGGCTTTTTGCGTGAACGGGCGTTCCAAATGCACGGGCTCCTGTTAGATATCCCTACCCGCCGTGCTTAATCCGTTTCATAATTGTTGGCATGAGGCCAAAAAGATTATCCCTAATCGTCATTTCCCTCGCGGTGACATCCCTTTTTTCTTCCTGTGGCCAAGCGTCATTAAAAAAGAACATCTACGTCGCTTGGAGCAACAAACAGGACAGCTACAGTTTCATCTCCACGTTGAAAACGATTGAGGCCATCGGCTGCAATCCCGTCGTTCTGGATATGGTCCGCTCATCCGATTTGGACTATGCAGAAGACAATAGGCTGGTCGATGCAATCGACGAGCATGGCATTCTTCTTTCCGACTTTGCGAAGCAAGTGAAAGCAAACACTTGGGAACATTCCAATGCGGCAGAAATCGCGAAAGACATCGACTGCATCATCTTTCCTGGCGGCTCCGACATTTGCCCGACATTATGGAAGGCAGAAGGGCAGTGGCACGGCATCGAAGAAGATACCGACTATTCCGCGGAGCGCGACGTTTCGGATTACCTGCTGACCTCGTATTGCCTAGCAAAGGACATTCCGATGCTCGCCATTTGCCGTGGCATGCAGATGCTTTCGGTCGTGTCCGGGGCTTCCATGATCAACGATATTCCGACTTATTTCGCTTCGTTAGGGAAGGAAGATGGCCATACGCACCGCGACGCCGAGAAAAAGACATTTGCGGCGCATGATGTCAAAATCACCGACAAAACCTCGCTGCTTTTTAAAATAACGAATACCGATAATCTCAAAAACGTGCCTTCATGGCATCATCAAGGCGTCTTGTCCGTAGAGGACACTCGCCTTGTGGTTACGGCGAAAAACCAGACCGATGGAGTCGAGGTCATCGAAGCGGTAGAAAGGAAGGACCTTACCTTCTGCCTTGGGCTACAGTTCCATCCTGAGGTCGCTGTTCGGAAGGTCGTAGATAAAGAGACAGACGCGGACCATTACATGGACTTAGAATCGGCGTCTTCGTTCTTCAAGGCGCTTGTCAACCGGTGATAAGACGGCGAAACCGGGACAGCGCATTACGGAATAGTTTCTATCGCATAGTAATTATTTGATGTTCTCTATTCACGCACGGTCGAAGCATCTATAGTTTTTATATCGAAAGGAGAAGACTCAAAAGGGGATCACGGCCCTTGTTTTAGCGGGAATAGTTTGGAAAAAATGATCAGGTTTGTCCATTATCAGCATGAACACTACCAGCAAGTCTGCGATTTTCTCATTGAGTTGAACGAAGAAAGCCGTTGCCATGCGAACTGGAATTGGGCGCGCTTTGAATGGATGTACGAGCACCCCTTTACCAAGAAAGAACTACTTGGTTCCATGGGCTTATGGTTTGACGATGATCACCTCATCGGCGCCGCATTGATCGATATGTTCTTTGGCGAAGCGTTCGTCGGCGCGCTGAATGACTTCTCGTACCTTTACCCAGAAATCCTTGAGTATGCTTTCGCGAACCTCAAAAACGACCAAGGATTGGGCGTTGCCATCCATGACCAATGCCGACGGGAAATTAATGAGGCGTTAAGGCAGGGATTTCACAAAGCTGATGCCGAAGAATCTGATTGCGAAATCGGCTTAGAGCAAGAGCTCCCGATATCCTTGCCCGAAGGGTTTTCCGTAGACGAGTTCGACGCGCAAGAGCATCCGAAGGAGATGGAATGGCTAGTGTGGCGCGGGTTTGATAACGGCGACGACAAAGAGGATTTCCTAAAGCAATACAAAAAACCACTGCAAAAACGCCCTCATTTTGATAAATACTTGTGCATCATCATCCGAAATGCCGAGGGAGAAGCCGTCGCTACAGCCTCGACTTGGTATGATAAGAGGGTGGATTACGCCTATATCGAGCCCGTATGCGTCCTCCCTGAATACCGCAAGGAAGGGCTTGGCAAAGCGGCTGTTTACGCGGCCATCAACCGTGCTCGTGACAAAGGCGCGAAACGGGCGACCGTCAACTCGGGACAAGAGTTCTATAAACGCATCGGATTCCGTTTGGCCAATCACTATTCGTTCTATTGGAAAAAGGAAGAGCGCGTCGTCCACGGCGTGACGTATCAAATCGAAAGGCTGCTTGGAAAGGGGAAGGGCGGATACTCCTATCTCGCCAAAGTCGCTGGCCAAGAATGCGTTCTGAAGCAGATTCACCACGAGCCCTGTGACTATTATCAGTTCGGAAATAAAATCGAGGCGGAAAGAAACGACTATCAACGCCTGTTGGACGCGGGCATCCGAATCCCCAAGATGCAAGACATCGATTTGGAGCAGGAAATCGTTATCAAGGAATACATTCAAGGCGACGTGGCCTTTGACTTGATTCAAGAAGGTAAGCCCATCGACGATTATCTGCCTCAGCTGAGGGAAATGGCGAGTCTAGCCAAAGACAAGGGTCTTAACATCGACTACTACCCGACGAATTTCGTCATACGGGATGGACTCCTTTATTACGTTGACTACGAATGCAACCAATACATGGACGAATGGAGTTTGGACCAATGGGGGATAAAACACTGGGTCAAAGGAACGAACCAGTAAAAGCCGCCTTTGATTTGCCTAAGGTTAAAACGGGAACTTCTATGGCCACGCTTTTGCTTTTTGGCAGCGACTCAACCAACGGTATGTAGATTTTTAAAGACGCCCCGATTACAGTGAGGACGAAGGAGGGCGAGACATGGACCAGATTAAAATCGGTAAATTCATCGCCGAAAAAAGAAAAGCGAAGAACATGACGCAAAGCCAACTGGCAGAGCGCCTATGCGTAACGGATCGGGCGGTGTCGAAGTGGGAATGCGGCAGGTCGCTGCCGGACACTTCGAACATACTCGAACTCTGCGAAATTCTAGAGATTAGCGTTAACGAATTATTAACGGGGAAGGAACTAAACATGGAAAGCTATAACGCACAGGCAGAGGCGAATCTGCTCGAAGCCGTGAAGCAAAAAGAGGAATCGGACAAGAGACTGCTTCGAATAGAGATCGTCATAGGGCTCACGGGAACCATTTCGTTCTTTGTTCTTCTTATCACGGGTGTCCTCGGCTACAGGTATTGGGATTTGCCATTATGGGCGATGATCGCCATGGGGGCGTTTGGGTTTGTCTTGTTCATCATCGCATGTCTCTTCGCGTTGAGGATCGAGCAGAAGGCGGGCTACTACGAATGCAAGGAGTGCCATCATCGCTTTGTTCCAACCTATGCTCAGACCTTGCTTGCGCCGCACGTCCATAGAAGCCGATACATGAAATGCCCGCACTGCGGAAAGAAGACATACTGCAGGAAAGTGATTTCCGAAAAAGAATGAGTAGGGTAGCCGAGCGTCATGCTCGGTTTTCCTTACGCGAGCCAAATTAAAATCCTTCTAGTTTGCAAAGGATATCCGCGATTTGCGGCGAAAATAAAGAAAGCATGGATTTTGATAATAAGGCTCGTTTTGCAAAGATATTTCGCAACATGAGTTCTTTTCAATGTTGCAGCGTCTTAAAGCGCCAGCGAGGGAGCGAATACGAACGTTGCCGGCTTAAGCCGGCTCTCGTAGGAGGATTTACACGTTTTTCCGCGAGATTATTCGACAAAAAATCCTACAAAACTCCATTATATGATATAAAAAATAATATGAAGAGAATTTGGGTAATCCTCGTCAACGTATTCATCATGCTTGGCATCCTGTCTTTCGTGGTGGTCTATTCCACTGTTGAATCCCAGGCCGTGACCCAAAGGCAGATCGATCTTTTTGAGAACAACACGATTACGATGGAACGCGTCACCGAGAACTATTTTGACGGTGAGCAGCGCATCTGCGACGTGTGGTCCCATTACATCAATAGCAAAGACATGACCATCGAGGAGGCCACCTCGTTCGTCCGCATCTCCCATGTTCTTCCTAATGCCTCCGCGCATATCATTTATGCCGACACGCTTCAAGGTTTATCCACCAGGCCTCGCTTAGACGCACCCGACAAATACGATGTGTCATATGAACGTTTGGAGCTGTTGAAGGACGTGAGCTGGATCGAAGAGGAAATCGGAAAATCGATCAACGTCTCCCGTGCCTATACCAATCCCGTCAACGGGGAACAATCCATCGCTTTCTGTAACTTCATATCGCTGCATGATACCGGTAGTGGTTCCTCAAAGAAAGCGATCCTGCTTCGCATTTTGCCCGTCTCGGAACTCACGCTGAAATGGGCCTTCCCCCGCGGGGAGTTCCAAAACGCCGAGCTCTCGATCATCGACGTTAACGGCGACTACATCATCAAGGGACATTCCTTTAAGAACTCCAGTTTCTTTGAGTTCTATCGCTCTTACAACAAAGGCGATCCCGCTGCGGCGCAGGCGTTATTTAGCAAAATCACCTCCTCGACTGGGTCGTTTACCATGCTCAACTCCCATGGTGAGGAGTGCATCGTATCCTATACGCCCTTCAACGCGGCAGGCGGCTGGACGCTTTTGAATATGATGCAGATGCAGTATTTGAAGATAAACACGGAGAACTGGATGCTCATCGGCGTCGTCTCGGCAGGGCTTCTCATGCTGTTCGTGTTCGACATGATATTCATGCTCTACTTCAATAAGAGACTTCAAACCGTCGCGAAGGAAGCGGAATCGGCGAATAAGGCGAAGACCGACTTCCTCTCCACGATGTCTCACGATATCCGCACGCCGATGAACGCCATCATCGGTCTTACGACGATCGCGGAAAAGAACATCGACGACAAGAAGACCGTTCGAGAGAGCCTGCGCAAGGTCACGCTTGCCAGCAATCACCTTCTGACGCTGATCAACGATATTCTGGATATCTCCAAAGTCGAAAGCGGGAAACTGAACCTCTCCCCGCAGACATTCTCCATCGTAGAAATGGTGGACAACCTCATCAATTTGTCGCAGCCGATGGTCAAGGACAAGAACATCGACTTCCGTTTCCGCACGAGCGGCATGGACAAAGAGTTCCTCTACGCCGACCAGCTCCGCTTGAACCAGATTTACATCAACCTTCTCTCCAACGCGGTCAAATATACCGGACCTGGCGGTTCCGTCAGCGTGGACATGAAGGAAGAGCCGAGCCAGAAGCCGAACTGCGTGAAGTTGACCTATATCGTCGCGGATACGGGCATGGGCATGTCTCCGGAATACATGGCGACCATGTACCAGCCCTTCACCCGTCAAACCGATAGCCGCGTGAATAGCATCCAAGGAACCGGCCTTGGCTTAACGATCACCAAGAAGATGGTCGATTTGATGGAAGGCACGATCGATTGCCAGAGCGAACTTGGAAAAGGAACGACTTTTACGGTGATTTTGGATATTCCCGTCGCCGAGGGGCAACCTACCGAGATGAAATTCGAACCGATGGACGTCTTGCTCGCCGACGACGAGATCTTTATGGAGACCTCTGCGGAAACCTTGGAATCCCTCGGTTTGCGCGTTGAGCGAGCAAGAAGCGGGTCGGAGGCGCTTGAGATGATTCAAAAGCGCCACGAAGATGGGAACGATTACCGCATCGTCATCATGGACCTCAAGATGCTAGACGTCGGCGGCATCGAGACGATTCGCCGCATCCACGCGGATGTGGATTCCCACCTGCCCGTCTTACTGATTTCCGCCTACGATTGGTCGGACGTCGAGAAACAAGCAAAAGAAGCGGGGGCGAGCGGATTCCTCAGCAAGCCACTTTTCCGCTCTACGTTATATGGCAAGCTGAATGAAATATTAGGAACCGAGACGAAATCCACCGAAGTGGAGAACGATGATTCGGACTTAGAGGGTCTCAACATCCTCATTGCGGAAGACAATGAAATCAACTGGGAGATCATCTCCACCTTGTTGGATTCCTACGGCATCACGACCGAGCGTGCGGAGAACGGCCGCATTTGCGTGGAGAAGATGAAGTCCGCCGAGAAGGGAAAGTACCTGCTCATCTTCATGGATATCCAAATGCCGGAGATGAATGGCCTCGAAGCGACGAGGGCCATCCGCGCATTGGACGACCCGTGGGCTTCGTCCATCCCCATCGTGGCCATGACCGCGGATGCGTTCTCGGAAAACATCACCGAATGCCTCAATGCAGGCATGAACGGGCACATCGCTAAGCCCATTGACATCAAGCTAGTTATCAAGGAGATTCGAAGGATCAAGGAGGAATCAAAACAATGAAAAAACTGCTTTGCACCGCTTTGGCCGTCCTCGCGACGACGCTTGTGACATCCTGCGGGGGGAGCTCTGATGACCCTTCTGCGGAGTTCAAGCCATCGATGGACAAAAACACGAAATGCAGCATTAAGGTAGTCGGCGATTACGGCAACTTTGAAGCGCTTGAAGCGGAGTTCGACCGCTTTAATGAATACTACCCGGACGTGAGCCTGAGCTACGTGAAGCTCGACGATTACCAGAACACGCTTGGCACCGTTTTGGAGGGGAACGACAAACCCAACATCTTCTTCTTCTACACGTGGATGATCGGGAACGAGAAATACGCCCCCGCCATCTCCCACATGGAAGAACTGTCCGCCGCCGCTTTGAAGTTTAATTTAGATTGCATCCGTCCTGGCCTGCTCAACCGCGATGCGCAGGGCAAAGTGTTCATGGTTCCGGTCTTCTCCAGGACATATGGAATGCTGGTGAACAACGACTTGTTCCAAAAGGAAGGGCTAAGCGTCCCGACCACCTGGAGCAACTTGCTCACCACGTGCAAGTCCTTCGCGGACATGGGATACGTGAATCCGATGATGGGATATAGCAAGGACTCCTCGAGCTGCTGGATGAACCCGGTGGCCTATCCGATGTTCGTCGCGGATCTTGCAAAAAATCCCGATGCCTTAAAGAAAGCGAACGATTTAGATCCCGCGGCTGGCGAATATATGCGCGCAGCGCTCACCGCCGTGGGCAAACTCGTGGATGAGAAGTGCGTGAACATGCAGGAGTGCGATACGATCGGAGATAACTACACGAAGGTGATCTTGCGCTTCTTTGAGGGCGACGTGCCGATGATGATCTGCACGGGCGACACCGTCTCTGGAACGAAGAAACGCGAAAGTCAGTCCGAAGCCTTCATCAAAGCTCCGTTTAACTATTCCTTCGTCCCGATTCCCGTAACCGAGCAGGGCGGGTATTTCGTGGACACCGCTTCCGTGGAATTTTCCGTGAACAAGCAATGCGACAACCTGGATATGACGAACGAGTTCATGAGGTTCTTGATTAGCGACAAGGAACTCAATCAAATGGCGTCTGCCAAGCGTCTTGTGGCCCCGACGAAGGCGATGTCCTTCGACCCGGTCTACGCTGCCTTTGGCAACGTTCCGACAGAACGCACCTTCTGCCCGGAAGTCCTCGGCGTCAAAGACCCGTTGGCCGTGCAAATCCGCAAGGCCGCGCACAAAGTCGGAAAGGGTGAACTTACCGTCGACGAAGCCGTCGCTATGTACGGGCAGTTCTAAAAAAGCAGATCAACACCATCAACGCAAAACCGTCCTCACGACGGTTTTTTGAAATATCAAGGCGGTTTTGCAGAGAAAACGCGTCAATTTTGGCCAAAAAAGACGTGTATATTTCACGAGCGCGCTTTCCATCCCTTTTCTATAATAATGATGGATTATGAGGCGGCAGCATTTCCTTTGGGCGTATCTCGTCTTCGCGATCGTGACGACCCTATATGGAGGCTTTTCCCTTTTTTCCAGCGCCGTTAACCATAAAGAGCCGCCTCTATTAGGTATCGTCTTCCTTGTTGTTGGGGCAAGCATGTTCGTCCTCCTGCTCATTGCCTTCCTCGTTGGCGTATTCAAAAAGAAAAGAACCGCTGTGGCCGCTAAAGAGGCGAAAGAGGACGAAACGAGCACCGCCTCCCCCGAGGCTATAGAAGCTACGAAAGAACCACAAGTTGATGATGAGCCGCAAGTTGATGATGAGCCAAAAGAAGAACCGTCTCAAGAGATACGGCAGATAGCTTCGCGCGAAGTAGTGGTTGATGATGAAGAAAGGCCTGTTTATCGGCGTTCATACGCTTCGGATGAAGGTTCGGCCTACGTCAGGCAAGTCGGTTACGGCCCCGTTCTGAGGGTGGAGGGCGCGGATATCTTGGATATGCGCAGCAACACCTATTACCGGATAGAGGGGAACGTAATAAAAAGAGCGGGGGCAGGGCTCGTCTATGAAATCTCCGGAAACAGAATCAAGAGCGCGTTTGGCAGTTACCTCTATGAGATTTCCGGCAGCAGCGTCAACAAAGTATTCGGGGGGTATTACGCCTCGTTTGACGGTAACGGCCTAAAGACGTCCGACCTTAGGGCCTGCTATGAAATATCGGGGTCGCTCAGTTTACGGCAAAAGCTCGCCATCGTCGCATTGCTGTTTGGGTCTTATTAGGCATGGCCCTATGTGTGAGCTTATGCACGGCTATTACCGTTCTTTGAAACTATTGGCAACAATGTGTTCGTATTCGCGTAAACGGGGGTAAAATAGGCCCGTGGAAAAACGCAGATTTAGAGCGCAAGACGCCGCGAAGGGCATCATGGTTCTTGGAGTTGTCTTTTTCCATAGCTTCATGATGACGTTTGTCGACAAAGGGGATTCCCTTCAAACGTTTAATCCCCTTATGGCGATGTTCCCGTACCTGCTTGGGACGTTCTTCTTTTATTCGGGCTACAACTACACCCCAAATAACAGGACGTTTGGACAAAATGTCGCAAGGCGCGCTAAACAACTATTGATTCCTCTTGTGGCGGCATTCTTAATCTCCGCGGTATTGATCTCCGCCATGGAATTGGCCTTCCATCACGACGACATCGCGCGGTCGCTTCAAGACCTTGGCAACAGCGTCCTCTATAGCCTTATGTCGGAGCCTCTTTCGCTTCTAATAGGGTTCCCAAAAGAAGGCGCTTTGGTATTCGAGCTTTATTTAGGCCTGTGCCTGCTTTGGTTCCTCTATGCGCTTTTCATCTGCTCGGTGTTCTTCTTCTTGTTGGTCAAATTCACCAATAAGAGCCTCCCTGCGCTGATTTCCGTTGTTTTGGGCCTGCTAATTCTTGCGTTTTGCATCAATCAATTCATCGGCACCTACCTTCCTTATTCCGTCAACGCTTACCCCGTAATCCTTGCGATTATGCTCACGGGTGCCTACCTCAGACAATCGAATTTCCTCGAACGGGAAATCACCTCTAAGAGGGACATCGCCCTCCATGCCGTTAACATGGTCGTCGCCGAAGGCCTCGTCGTCGGCACCTGCTTGTTCTGCTATTTCCAATACGGCTCGACGCTTGTTGGCGCGATGGCGGGCGGCTTGCTCGAGCCGAGGTTGAAAGGGTTCGACGCATTTATCTCCTTTGCTTTCAGCATCATCGGGACCTACTTCATCCACACGCTTTGCCGCTTGATCATCCGCATCCCCGTGATTGGCAAATGCCTGCAATGGCTTGGCAACCATTCGGCCATTTTCTACCTCTTCCATCCAGTATTCCTGGAACTGACCGCGATCGTCATCTTCCAAAAGAAAATCATGTGGGGGATCGGGCAAGCGTTCTTCTATGCAGCGGTGGTGGTCGTTTTGCTCATCTTGACATGTCTATTGATGGATCTCATCGTCCAAAAGCGCAAGAGAAAGAAACCTCTCGCAGAGAACGTCCCTACCGAGGTAATTGAAAACAATGAGCGCGAGCAGCAATAAACATGAAGTAGGGTACCATCTCTTTGAGGATACCTATAAAGCCACCGCTATGAAAAAGAACCTCGCCGCCGTTTGGTTCGAGAAGACGAGCTATACCTTTGAGGAACTGGAGAAAAGCGTCCATTATTACGCGCGCTTTCTTGCCGACCATGGCGTGAAGCCAGGGGATCATGTCGCCTTGCTCGGCGCGAACTCCTATAACTGGCTCGTCGCCTTCTATGCCATCATTCGCTTAGGAGGCGTCGCCGTCTTGCTCAACTATATGGCGCGGCACGAAACTCTTGTGGACCTCATCAAGGGCACCGATTGCAAGTTCCTTTGCTATGGCAAATATACGGCTCTTATCAAAAATGAGGGCGAATTTGCGTCGCTTTTGCAGGAAACAGGCATGGATGTTGGCCATTCATTTTGCATCCAGCACGCTACGCTGGACTTCAAATCCATCCTTCAAACCGTGACCATTGAGCCCTTCGCCTCGCCCTTCTCTCGGGAAGAAGAGAGCAAGAGGACTTCCTATATCATCTTTACCACGGGAACGACCGCGAAGCCAAAAGCGGCGATGCTTAGCCAGTATGGGCTACTCAATGTCGTTTACGTGAATTTCGTCCGCCTGAATCCCTATATCCCTCAGAAGTTCATGTGCTTGTTGCCCATGTTCCATTGCTTTGGCTTGTTCGTGGTCAGCTCATGCGCCGCCTTCGATAAAACGGTTTATCTCAACTCCCTGTTCGACAAAAAGAAACTCTATGCCGAGTTCTTGAAGAACCGGTGCGGGGCCTATGCTTCCGTCAGCCTCGTCTTCGACCGTTTGTCCAAAGGCCCGTTCTGGTGGCTCCACCGCGCGTTCTTCGTGAAGCGCTGCATCGTCGGCGGAGGGTTTACTTCGAAGGATGAATTCGCCTTTCTTGAGCGTAAATACGGCAAGGGTAAGTTCATGAATGGCTATGGCCAAACCGAATGCTCGCCCCTTATTTCCCTCGTTTTTCCCGATGCGCCCGCGACCAAGCAAAAGACCACGGTCGGAACTCCGATTGAGAATATCGAGATTGCATTTATGGATCCCGTCACCAAAGAGCTTTTGCCTAAAGGTAAACAGGGCGAGATCCTCGTAAAGGGGTATAACGTTTTTAACGGCTACTACAAGCGCGGCAAAGAAGAACAGCCTTTTGACGAGGCGGGCTATCTCCATACGGGCGACCTCGGCTATCTTGACGAAGATGGCTACCTCGTTCTTTCGGGCAGGCTCAAAGACCTTATCATCCGCAAGGGAGAGAACATCTCCCCGGGGGAAATCGAGGACGTCCTGCGCAAATACCCTGAATTCGGTGGCGTCCGCGTCTTGGGATTCCCTTCCGTCGATGAGGGCGAATTCATCATCGGGTGCGTTGAGTTAAAGAAGAAACCGCCGCATTTCTCAGAGAAAAAATACCTTATCGACATGCAAAAGTACCTCCCGAGCATCAAAATCCCCTCCCACATTGTCTATATGAAGAGGTTCCCGCTGACTGCAAATGGAAAGCTTGACGAAGCGAAGCTCCGTGAGCTCTGCATGATTAAGATTGCTAAGTTCCTCGATGAGGAAGTCCTCGCGGCGAAAACCCGCAAACTCATGGCGGAGACCAGCAGCAAAAGGCGCTGAACGTAAGAAGGCAACGTAAAGTCGAGACTATTCTCTTTCTTTAACCGACTCAGGGAGGTTCCATTTTCGCATCGAAGCCATTACGAGGTAATGGGACACGAGCAGGAACGCCAAGACGATAAACGTCGAGAGGACATACATCGTCCACGTCTGTGGGAAGGGGTGAATCTGGCTCGGGATGGAGATGGATTCCAGTAGAATCTTTGACAAAAGGACTCCTAGCGGAATCGCAAGCGCCATCGCGATGAGGAACTGGAAGAGGCTCACGAAGAGATTCGCCCGAGAAATAGAACTTCGTTGATACCCGAGCGTCCGCATGGTCGCGAAGGTCCTCTTCTGTTCTTTTAGGTTGGTCTGCATCATGTTGAAGACAATCATGAAGCCGATGATGATGGCCATCGTGGTCAAGAGGATGCTGGAGATTTCAAAGGCGATCAGGCGGTCGCTGAATTCACCATGGATAACCTTGGTATAGGAGATATAGGTCACATGGTCCGCGTCTTTGTATTTGTTGAAGAACTCGTCGAGGTCATGGACTTTCACCAGTAAGGATCCCCGCGCGTAATCGGGCTGGTACTCGTCATAGGACGTATAGCTGACGGGATAGAGGTATTGCGTGGAAATGAGGGTGACCGTCAAAGATTGGTCGTTGGCCTTAATGACGTCGCCGACGACCGCGTCGAGCAAATAGGCGTGGTAGGAAGAAAGGATAATGCCATGCTCTGGCACGGGGACGACGTGCGAATAATCGTCGACGACGCGGACGAGGTCCTGATCGGGCTGGATGCCATTGATCAAGGCGGTAGTCTTTTTGCCGGTTCGTTCATTCGCGAGCTCGCTCGGGAGGTACTTAATAAGAGTCCTAGAGGTGATGTTTGGGTCATCGATGGTGAAGACATCGTTGATTTCTTGCTCCGTGGGCAGGTTATCGAAATAGACCTGTGCGTCATAGTTCAGGCGCGTTTCGAAGAGCTGATCCATCATCGCGTTCTTGCTTTCGCCGATGGACAAAGCGGTGAAAATCAGCATGCCGCTTGCGAGCAGACACGTGCCAGATAGGGCGTATCTGCGGATATTTCTTAATGTTTGAGAGATGGTTACCTTTAAAGTGATCGGGGCGTTTTTGAAAACGGTTCGCGTGAGCAAAGGGGTGTTGTTGTTGGTCGGGGGCAAGGCCTTCATCGCCTCAACGGGCTTGATTTTCGCGATGCCTAAGGAGGCGAAGAACGCGGTCATCAGCATGACGGTGACCACGATCCCAAGCGAGACGAGAATGGCGCTTGGGTGAAGGACGAAAGGCTGAGGAAATAGCTTTAATGCCGTTCCATAGGCTCCATTGGCTAAAACGGTGAAGATAGAACCGATGCCGACGCCTAATAGCCACGACATAGCGCCAACCACGAAACCTAGAGAAAGGAAGAGGAGGGAGATGCTCCCTTTCTTTTCGCCAAGGGCGCGCATGACCCCGATGTCTTTTCGGCATTGCCGCACGATCTGGAACAAGAATAGCGACGTCACGATCAACACGACGACAAAGAACACGGCTGGGGCGGAGATGGTGATGAGGTTTAGGTTCCGAAGGGCGTCCCGGTAATAGCTGATGACTTCCGAATCGTCGTACGTGGTGGCAAACGCCACGTCTTTTCGGAGCATTTTGACTTGATCTTCGGTAATCTCGATGCCCGCTTCCTGCTTGATGTATTGCTTTAGGGCGTCAATTGTTTCATCGAGCGTCTTCTTTTTGCCTTCTTCGAACTTGTAGAGGATCTGATTGAAGTATGTTCGGTCGTCATGCTCGACGATGGTATTCTTCGGGACATAAACATAAGCGAAATCGCGCGAGGAGGAGATGGAGTAGGGGTCGGCTTTGACAAA